>CAZXPU010000003.1:10590-71478 GCA_964642905.1 uncultured Prosthecobacter sp. | reverse complement strand
CTGCATCCCGCGCTCGCGCCGATCAAGATCGCCGTTTTCCCGCTGCTCAAGAACAAGCCGGAGCTGGTCGCCAAGGCCCGTGAGGTTTATGCGATGCTCAAGAAGCACCTCAACTGCTTCTATGACGAGACCGCCTCCATCGGCCGCCGTTATGCCCGTCAGGACGAGGTCGGCACGCCTTTCGGCGTCACCATCGACTTTGAAACCTGTGGCGAAAAAGGCCCCGAGCTTCAGGACACCGTCACCCTCCGTCATCGTGACAGCGGTGAGCAGGAGCGAGTGAAGATCAGCGATCTTCTTGGCAAGCTGCTGCCGCTCTGTTCCTAACCCGTGCGTGAGCCGTCCATGGGGATGGCTCACGTTTTTTCATTCCTTCCAGGTCCGGTTTTAGAATAATCCGCCGCAAACAAAGTTGGCGACAATCCTGCGAAGGCATCCCATACTGGCCGACCAGTTTTCCCTCTCATGACCGAATCTGATGTGAACCCCGAAGCACAGGCTGCTTCCGCCGCCGGTGTGGACCTTTCTGACCTCCGCATGATGCCCTCCTGGGTGTCAAGTTTCGGCGGGGCATCCAGCGGCACGGACTTCAGCCGCTATGAAGAGCGTGAAGACCGCGGACCGCGTCGTGGCGGCATGGGCGGAGATCGTGGTGATCGCCGCGGTCCTCCCACAGGCCGTCGTGACGGTCCGCCGCGCCGTGATGGAGATCGTGGAGACCGTCCCCGTCCGCCCGGCGGTGGTGCCGGTCATGGCCAGGGCCAGGGGCAGGGACAAGGTCAGCGCGGCGACTTCCGCCCGCGTCGTGACGGCCCTCCGGGTGCCGGTCCTCGGGGTGATCGTGATCAGCGTGGTGGTGGCCCGCGTCGTTTTGGCGATCGCGACCGCAGCCGTGAAGGCGGCCGCCCGCCCCAGCGTGAGTGGGTGGAGATTCCGAAGGACGTCCAGGTGGTCATCGAGCCTGAGGACAAGTCCGCCGAGGCGCTGGCTGCGCACATCCGCGGCACCGGTCATGCTTTCAGCATGTTTGACGCCGCCCGTCTGGTGCTGGCTGAAGGCGACCGTTTTCACGCCCGCTACATCTGCGCCTCCGAGCGTCCCTCCGGGCTGTTTGTCACGAACGACGGCGGGTTGTTCCTGGCGCGTGACGAGGCCCTGCAGCACGTGCTGCGCGGCAAGGCGCTGGAAGCCTTTTACAGGGCCGAGGAAATTGAATTGGAAGAGCCGAAGGGTGACTTCAAGAGCGTCGGTGTCTGCGGCATGAGCGGCGAACTGCTCGGCCCTCCCAGCCATCACAGCTTCCAGACTTCCATCATCCGGATGCATCGTGAGCGTTTCAGCCACATGCCTTTGGAGGATTACAAGCGTCGCGTGCGGATCGAAAACGAGCCGGAACGCGTGGCGGAATGGAAGGAGAAGCAGAAAAAGGGCTTCCGCTGGGTCTGGTTCAAGGATGCGCCGGAGGAAGGCGCCGAGCCGCTCAGCTTCAGCACCCGTGCCGAGATGGAGGCGCATTTCCGCCGCACCCATGCCGATGAGGCGGTGCAGGAACGGCGTGACATTCATGTGCCGGGCAACATCGACAAGGCGAAGCTGACCCATGTGCTGTTCATCCTGCTGCGCCAGGGCGTTGAAAACGCCCGCAAGCACCTGTTTGACATGTCCCAGAAGCTGGGCGCGAACTTTGAGCGCCGCGGCCTGAAGCTGTTCAAGCGCCGCGCAGGCAAGCTCTTTGTCAGCCGGGTCAAGCCCAGGGCCATCGATGCCGGAACCGTGTTCTCCGAGCGGGTTTCGAAGATCGTCGAGGTGCTCAAGGGCAAGTCCGGCATCCTGTTGCATGACCTCGTGGAGGCGATCGAACCTTCTCCTGCGTCCGAGACGCCCGCTTCGGCGGCTGAAGGTGCAGAAGCTGCCCCCGCGCCTGGAACGCCCCCCAAACACGCTCCGACCGAGGCCCAGATCAATGTCATCAAGGACATCCGCTGGCTCGCCAATGAAGGCTACGTCATCGAATACAGCGACGGCATGGTCTTCCTCGGCGTGCAGGGTGAACCCCAGGCTGCCAAGCCCGCCGCCGCTCCGGCTGCGAAGGAGGCTGCGCCAGCTGCTTCGGAAGCTCCTGCCGAATCCACCGTGGTTGAGTCGCAAGCTGAAGCGGCTCCTGCGGCTGAAGTTGGGTCGCCTGCAGCCGAGGTGGTTGCCGAAGCTGAACCGACGTCTGCTCCTGAATCTGAAATCGTTGCCGAAGCCCCTGCGGAAGTCGAGGCGCCGGAAGCGCCTGCCAGCACCGAGGTCAGCGGTGACTCGGAAGCCACGGCCTGATTTCGGAATCAAGCAGTTCACGCCATCTGCCCTTGGCCAGGTCTCCCAGGCTAAGGTTGCCGATGGCGATGCGCACCAGCCGCAGGACCTCCAGGTCATGGGCTGCCAGCACACGCCGGATGTGACGGTTGCGGCCCTCATCCAGGGTGATTTCCAACCAAGTGTTCTTTTCTCCCTGACGCAGCCGACGGATCTCGCGCAGTTCCAGGCGTTCACCCTGGTCCACCACACCGGCTGCCAGTTTTTTCAACAGGGTGTCGTCAACCCATCCTGAGACCTGGACGTGGTAGGTCTTGGGGAGATGGGTCGAGGGATCGGTGACGCGGTTCGCCCAGGCGTTGTCATTGGTGAACAGCAGCAGTCCTTCACTCGCCTTGTCCAGCCGCCCGACGGGTGAGAGGTGGGGCAGGGCATGGCCTTCGAAGCAGGAGAAAACCGTGTCCCGTCCCTGCTCGTCACTGGCCGTGGTGACCAGCCCCCGGGGCTTGTTCAGCATCAGATAGCGAAAGGCAGGGCGGCCCACTTCGGTGCCATCGACGCTCACCTTGTCCTGATCGAGCAGCACCGGCTTTTCGGGATCGCGGCAAACCCGGCCATTGAGGCGGACCTGACCGGCCTGGATCAGCTCGACCGCCTTGCTGCGGGAGCAGAACCCCAGCTTGGACAGGGCGCGGGCGAGACCGGTTCGGGGCATGGCGGCGCAGTCAGGGCGGAGGTGGGGCGGGCAAAGAAAAGGGCGGACTCGATGGTCGAGTCCGCCCGGAAGAGCTATCGTTGGAAGCGAAACGGGATCAGGCCTGCAGGGCGGCTTCGTCCACGTTCACGCGGCGGCCGTCCTGGTCGAAGCGAACGCGACCTTCCACGAGGGAGAAGATGGTGTGATCCTTGCCGATGCCGACGTTGCGGCCGGGGGTCCACTTGGTGCCGCGCTGGCGGATGATGATGTTGCCGGCGATGACGGCTTCACCGCCATACTTCTTCACGCCGAGGCGCTTGCTGTTGCTGTCGCGACCGTTTTTGACGGAACCTTGACCTTTCTTATGAGCCATGAGTGTGTCCTCCTGAGTGGGTGTTGATGGAAAATGAGTTACGCGTTGATCGCAGTGACCTGAACGCGGGTAAGGGGCTGGCGATGACCCTTGGTCTTGTGGTAGCCCTTGCGCTTCTTGAACTTGAAGGCGGTGACCTTCTCGCCCTTGAACTGGCTCAGCACCTTGGCCTGGACGGTCGCGCCGGCCAGGGTGGGGGCGCCGATCTTCAGACTCGCGCCTTCACCAGCGGCGAGGACTTGGTCGAAGGAGGCGGTTTCGCCCTCGGCCACTTCGAGCTTTTCCACGTCGAGCTTGTCGCCCACGGAGACTTTGTACTGCTTTCCGCCGGTTTTGATGATTGCGTATGCCATAAACTGAGACTTCTGAAGGGTGAGTGGCCGCAGAGCAGTAGAAACGAGGTGCCCGGGCGGCAGGGGGCGTGGATAGTGGCACTAATCAATCTCCGGGCAACCAGTTTTTTGCTTTCCCTGCGGCTCCGGCCTTGTCAGCCCCCTCCGACTGCGCGAAAGGCGGCCTTCATGCTCCGTGGTGCTGATCAATGGCTCGTCCCCTACCTGCGTTTCCGCAGCCACCCCGTACGACCGTCCCCGGACCGGCCGCTGCACGCCTGCATCGCCGTCTGCGACCACTATGAGCCCCTGCACGACACCGACCTGGCCGGGGCTCAGAAAACGGTCGCCCACTGGCAGAAAACCTGGCCTGGGCTGGTCGATGAGTTCCGCGACAGCGCCGGTCGCGGCCCCAGGCACTCTTTCTTCTACCCAATTGAACAGTACGAGCCCTCGTTGATCGCGCCCCTGGCCGACCTCTGCCACCGGACCGGCAGCGAGGTGGAGATCCACCTGCATCACGACGGTGACACCGAGGCCACGGTCACGGAAAAGCTGCTGAAGGGCGTTTCCGACCTTTCGGGCCACGGCCTGCTCAGCCGGGGAGCGGACGGCCGGGCGAAGTATGCCTTCATCCATGGCAACTGGGCGCTCGACCACTCCCACCCGTCCGGCCGCAAGTGCGGCGTGCCTAACGAACTGGAGGTGCTTCGTCGCACCGGTTGTTATGTCGACATGACCATGCCGGCGGCGCCGGATCCCTGCCAGACAAGCACGATCAACGCGGTTTATTACGCCCGTGAGGACGGTCTGCCGAAGTCGCATGACCGTGGAACGGCAGTTGAGGCGGGAAAAACCGGCCGCCTCAGGGACCTTGAGGACCATCTGCTGCTGCTTCAGGGGCCCCTGGGTCTGAACTGGCACTGGCGGAAGTGGGGCCTGGTTCCGCGCGTGGAAAACGGCGATGCCTCAGGCAGCAACCCGCCGGGCGGACATCGGCTGCGCCTCTGGCTGGAACTGTGCCCGAGGGTGAAAAACGGGGCGCCCTGGGTGTTCATCAAGCTGCACACGCACGGCGGCATTGCGAAGAACTACAACATCCTGCTCGGTGAGCGCATGAAGCGTTTTTACCGGGACCTGGCCGCCTTTGCCCAGGCGACGCCGGGTTTTCACTATCACTTTGTCACGGCGCGCGAGATGACCAACCTGGTCCACGCGGCGGAAGACGGCAGGACGGGATCCCCGACGGAGTGGCTGGACTACCTGCACGCCCGTCCGCCGGTGCTTGGCTGAGAGGATCAGGCACGGATGGGCGGCCCGAACCAGACATAGCACATCAGGTAGATGATGATGCCGGTGAGGCTGACGTAGAGCCAGACGGGCACGGTCCACCGGCCCATGCGCTTGTGCTTGTCGAAGCGATTCTTCAGGGCCGGGATGACGGTCATGATGATCATCGGCAGGTTCAGCACCGCCAGCGGAATGTGAGTGAGCAGCAGGGTGAAATAAACCGGTCTTGTCCAGCCGGTGCCTGCAAACTTCACATGGCCGATGGTGAAGTGGTAATAGAGATAGCAGCCCAGGAAGGCGGCGGAAAAGATCAGCGCGATCACCATGCTGGCAGCATGGGCCTGGCGATGGCCTTTTTTAATGAGAATGAGGCCCGCGGTGATGTGGACCAGGGCGCAGGCGTTGAACAGGGTGTAGAGGCTCGGGAGCTCGGCGGTGGTCATGCAGGACTTTTACGTTCGAAGGCGTGTTTTGGGGTTCTCGATTCCGGCCTGCTCATGGAGGAGACTGGCCGGTTTGTCGAGAGCAAGCACGCCTGCGGGATGTCCCGCCTGCCCGAAGATGGGTTACTTCTTCACATTCTTCGCCTTCTTCACCGCCATGGCGCGGCGCAGCACGGGCTCAAAGATCTGGGCCTGGCGCATGAAGCCGAGGTCGCTGGCGTGGGAGGCGTCCGTCGCGCCTTCGGTGTCGTTGCCGTAGAGATTGTCGCCGCGGATGTAGTGAAGGTTCTTGATGCCGGCCTTCTGCAGGGCGGTGTAGGCGGCCTTCAGGGCGGCGTGGTTGTCGGTGTGGAACTTCTGCTTCTCGGGCGTGATCCAGTCATTGGTGAAGCGTCGGTCCTCGACGAGCACGATGGGCGTCTCCGGCTTGGCGGCGCGCAGCTGCTTCACCAGCGGCACGCAGCGCTCGCTGACCAGGGCGGCGTTCATGTTGGGCAGGCAGTCGATGACATAGCAGGCGGCGTCGAGCTGCACGAGGTAGTCGCCGACAGCGGCGTCCATCTTGCCATTGCCGGAGAAACCGAGGTTCACCACGGGCATGTCGAGCTTGCGGCCAAGGATGCCGGTGTGAACCATGCCGGGACGGCTGGCGCAGGCGCCATGGGTGATGCTGGTGCCGTAGAAGACGACGGGTTTTTCACGCGGCGCGAGGCCGGTGAACTTCGCGCCCTTGGCGACGCCGATCTTGAGGAACTCGACGCCGTTGTAGAGGGGCAGGTAGGCGGCGTATTCGCGCTCGCCGGGGGCCAGCCCCTTGATGATCTCCGCCTTCACCTCCTGAGTGGCGGGCTTGGTGACCTGCACCCACTTCCATTTGCCGTCCTTGTCACGGGCATAGAGGTCCACGCCGCTCACTCCCGTGGCGGGCATGTGCGGCATGCCGAGGGCTGCCTTGGTCAGCTTGTAGTGGGCGTGAATGGCCGTGGCGTCGGTCTTGAAGCGCACCATCATGCCGGAGCTGTCACGGCTGAGGTTCCAGACATTCGGCGTGACCTTGCCCTCGGCGCTGGCCGGCAGGCGGTCGAACCAGCTCTTGCGCTGCTGTTCGGGCAGGATGCGGCCTTCCACGCCCCAGGTCGTGACGTCATGCCATTCCAGGTTGTCGGCGGCCTGTTTGTTGACGCCCATGGCGGGGTCGAGCTTGGACACGTCCGGCGCCTTCTGGGCGAACAGGAGGGTGCTGGAAAAAAGGGCGGTGAGGAAAAGTCGCGTGGTCATGGCAGGTTCTTCAGTACGGTGCGGCGCGGGGCATATTTCGCCCGGTCCGCAGGCTCATGGACGCCAAACAAACTTGGCAACAAGCGGCATCACATGCTGTATTCGCCCCCACCATGAAGACACCCCGCCCCTGGATGATCGCCGAGACGAACTGGAAGCATGTCCAGGCCACCCGTTATGAGGTCGCCGTCCTGCCCTGGGGGGCCACGGAGGCGCACAACTACCATCTGCCCTACGCCACCGACAGCCTGCAAAACGAGGCCATGACCGCCGAGGCCGGGCGCATCGCCTGGCAGGCCGGGGCGAAGGTGGCGATCCTGCCGAACATTCCGTTCGGCGTGCAGACGGGCCAGCTCGACATCCCCTTCTGCATCAACATGAATCCAAGCACCCAGGTGGCGGTGCTTGAGGATGTCATCGCCAGCCTGGAGGGTGTCGGAGTGCCGAAGCTGGTGGTCTTCAACGGCCACGGCGGCAATGATTTCCGCCAGATGCTGCGCGAGCTTCAGGCCCGGCATCCGCGCATCCACCTGAGCCTGGTGAACTGGTTCAACATCGACGCCGGCAGGGACATCTTCACTGTCGTCGGCGACCATGCGGATGAGCGTGAAACCAGCCTCGTCCAGCATCTTGAGCCCGGTCTTGTCCTTCCCCGCGAGGACTGGGGCGAGGGTCGTGACAACCTGCCCGTGCTGAAGGCGATGCGCGAGAAATGGGCCTGGGCGCAGCGTCCCTGGACACAGGCCACCAACGACACGGGCTCCGGAGACCCGCAGCATTCCACGCCTGAAAAAGGACGGCTCTACTTTGAGCGCCTCACCCAGAAGTTCGCCGGCTACCTGATCGAGCTCGCCGCCGTGGATGCGGCGAAGATTTATCAGAAGGACTGAGCCGCTCTTGGTTTTCATCACCAACGCCTGGTCACATGGGTTGTTAGGCCCCGGACAAGCTTCCCTGATTTCACCACAAGAACCCCCGTCTGCCCGCGTTAACAGCCCTCCTTCTGCCCTCATGAAACTTTTTCTTCTGCCCCTGCTGCTCGCTTCCGCCACCGGCGCCTTGGCCCAGATTGCCGGCCAGGCGACCCCTGTGGACAAAATCAAGGTCGCCAAGGGCTTCAAGGTCGAGCTGCTCTACTCCGTGCCCAAGGAGTCCGAAGGCTCCTGGGTGGCCATGACCCAGGATGACCAGGGCCGCATGATCTGCAGCGATCAATACGGCGCCCTCTATCGCATCACGCCGCCCGCCCTCGGCGGCAGCCCGGGTGAAACCCGGATCGAGAAGCTCGCCATCGATTTCGGCCACTGCCAGGGCCTGCTGCATCATGCCGGTGCGCTTTATGGCGTGGTGAATGATGACGCCTACCAGGGCCGCGGACTCTACCGCTGCAAGGACACGAACGGCGATGACCAGTTCGATTCCGTGGAACTGCTGCGCGCCTTTCCTGGCAAGGCGGGCGAGCATGGCCCACACGGCGTGGTGGCCGCGCCGGACGGCAAAAGCCTCTATGTGATGTGTGGCAACCAGACGCCGGAACCCGGCTGCGAGACCAGCCGCGTGCCGCGCCACTGGGCCGAGGATCAGCTTTTTCCGATGCTGCTTGGCCGCGGCTTCATGCGCGATGTGCTCGCCCCCGGCGGCTGGCTGGCGCACACCGACCTCGATGGCAAAAAATGGGAGCTCATCAACACCGGCACCCGCAACACCTACGACATCGCCATCAGCCGCAGCGGCGACATCTTCGGCTTTGACGCCGACATGGAGTGGGACACCGGCATGCCCTGGTACCGCCCGACCCGAGTCTGCTTCATGCAGGTCGGCGGCGAGTTCGGCTGGCGCACATGCAGCAAGAAGTGGCCGGTGCGCTGGGAGGACAGCCTGCCGCCCGTCGTGGACATCGGCCCGGGTTCGCCCACGGGTGTGGCTTTTGGTTATGGCGCGAAGTTTCCCGCGAAATACCAGGACGCCTTCTATATCTGTGACTGGAGCTACGGCAAGATGTACGCCGTGCACCTGACGCCGGACGGCGCGGGTTATTCGGGTGTCGCCGAGGAGTTCATGAGCGCCTCGCCGCTGCCGCTGACCGACATCGAGGTCTCGCGCAAGGACGGCGCCATGTATGTCAGCGTCGGAGGTCGCAAGGTGCAGTCGGGCCTTTATCGCGTGACTTACACGGGATCTGAGAAAACGGACGCTTCTATGGCTGCGGAAACCACGGAGCTTGCGAAGGCCCGCGCCGCCCTGGAGGCCCCCGGCGCCACGGTGGAAGCCGCCTGGCCGCATCTGGGCTCGCCCGACCGCCACCTGCGCTTCGCCGCCCGCATCGCCCTCGAACACCAGCCTGTCGCCACCTGGAAGGACAAGGCCCTTTCTGAAACCAGCCCACGTGCCGCCTTGACGGCTCTCATGGCGCTGGCCCGCAGCAGTGGCGGTGACAAGACGCTGCAGAAGCCGATTCTGGAGGCGTTGGGCAGGATCGATTTCAAGGCGCTGAAGGGTCTCGACCGCGTGACCTACGTCCGTGATCACATGCTCGCCTTCACCCGCCTCGGCGAGCCGGATACGGCGACGAAGGCCGCGCTGATCGCGAGGCTGAACCCGCTTTTCCCAACCCACGACACGGCGCTGAACCGCGATCTCGCGGAGGTGCTGGTGTATCTTGGCGACGCCGCCATCGTCGCGAAGGCCGCGCCGCTGGTGAACGACTCACCGACCCAGGAGGAGCAGATCGACTACGCGCGCATTCTGCGTTTTGCGAAGTCGGGCTGGACGAAGGAGCTGCGCGCCGGCTACTTCCGCTGGTTCCTGCGCGCCGCGAACTACAAGGGCGGCGCCTCGTTTGATCTCTTCATCGGCGAGATCAAGAAGGACGCGCTTTCAACGATGACCGAGGAGGAGAAGCTCGCCATCAAGGACGTGCTGGATGCCAGGCCGGAGGTTCAGGCGCCCACCTTCACGGCGAAGCCGCTGCAGTTCGTCAAGGCCTGGACGATGGCGGACCTGGAGAAGTCCCTGGGCGTCGGCCTGGAGGGCAACCGCAGCTTCCAGAACGGCCGCAACATGTTCGGCGCGGCCACCTGCTTCGCCTGCCACCGCTTCAACAACGAGGGCGGCGCCATCGGCCCCGATCTCACGAGCGTCGCCGGCAAGTACAGCCCGCGCGACCTGCTGGAGCACATCCTTGAGCCCAGCAAGGAGATCAGCGACCAGTATGGCAGCACCGTTTTCACGAAGAAGGACGGCAGCCAGGTGGTGGGCCGCATCGCCAACATGAAGGAGGACACCATGATGGTGTGCACGAACATGATGGACCCGAACAACTTCACCAATGTCAACGTCAAGGACGTGGTGAAGACGGAGGAGAGCAAGGTCAGCATGATGCCGCCCGGCCTGCTTTACATGCTGAAGGAGGACGACATCCTCGACCTGATGGCCTACCTGCTGAGCAAGGGCAACCCGGAGGATCCGATGTTTGTGAAGTGAGCCTTGGTGCCGACGTCCGGCACATGCTTGCATTCACACTCCCAGCAGCTCGCGTGCCTCGGCCTGTCCGGGTGCCGGGCGGCCGTGTTCGCTGGCGGTGACACGGGCGAGGGCGCAGAGGTGACGCCAGCGGAAGGCAGGCCGGGTGCGGTGGAATTCGTCGTGGCAGGTCTGGTAGTATTTCTCGGCATGCAACGCGCCATCCTCGCTGATGGCAAAGCGGCGCAGCAGGTCAAGCACCGGCCCGGCGGGAAGGTTGAGCTGGCTCCAGCGCTGAACCACGGCGGCGGCGTGCGACTGCAGGTTGCCTCGGATGTGCGACTCCAGTTCGGCCAGCAGGGCTGCCTGCCCGGTCGCCGTGACGCCTTTGACCTGCCTCTGGGTGGGCATGGGCTCCCAGTCGAGGAAGGGCTGGTATTGACGGTCGCGCGCAATCTGCCAGGCGGCGAGGATCAGGCAGGCGAAGACATTCCTGCCCTGGCTGACGGAGGAAAGGTTGCGCCAGGCATGGATGGAATCGCTGGAATGAACGCCCACGGAGTCGCCATGCACGCTGCCGGTCGGCTTGCCGGGGAACTCCCACTGGGGAGGCCGGCCGTGGTCGCGAAGCACAAACTGATTGGCGGCGAGCGACAGGGCCTCGCCGATCTCACCGGGTTCCAGGCCTTCGGCAAGCGCCTCGGCCACGGCCCCGGCGGCGTCTGCCGGGGAGCCGCTGAAGACGGTCAGGGCGAGCTTTTCCAGGGCTGCATCCTCGAGGCCCCGGGTGCCTGGAGAACGGCCGAGAAGATTGTGCTCATCCAGCAGCCGGGTGAGGATCCTGCCATGCTCGTCCCATTCCGGCCGTCGGTGTTGTTCGGCGTTCAGGCAGTAGCGCAGGGACATGCGCAAAAGGGTGGTGGCGTGTTCATGGCCGACCAGCTCAAGCATGTCCCAGGCACGGTAAGGGAGCACAGTGCGGTGAACCTCGGGATTGTCCTGCACGCACTCCAGCAACGCGTTGAAGCCTGTGGCGGCAGCCTGCTGCATGAGGCCGGCAAAGATCTTCTCTGCAGCAGCCACGTCCTTCTTCTTCACGGCGTCATGGAGCCGCGCCGCGTCCGGCGCGCTTTCGTCCGCAGCCACCGGATGCAGCACTTCCGCGTTCCTTCCGCCGTTCTCCTGGATGCGGCTGGTGTTGCGGTAAAGCACCTTGAGCACGGGCAGCGCGGCCTGCTTTGCATCCAGGGTCCCCGCCATGCGCCAGGCCGGTCCCATGGCCATCAGCGTGTGGAAGCCGATGTAGTCCTCGCCGCCGAAGGTGCGGGCGTTGGCGAGGGCTCCGGCGGCGACGAGACGCTTCAGCGGTTCGCCGCCACGCAGCCTGCCGACAAGTAGCGCCTGGATTTTTTCCACCGGCGTCTCCTGCATGAGGCGGACGAGCGGTTCGATGTCGCCAAAGCCGAGTTCGGCCCTGGGTTCGGCGGCCCGCGCCGGGGCAAGGCCAAGTTCGGAGGCAAGGGCGGGGCCCAGGCTTGCCAGCAGGGTTCCCCTGCCGACCTCGGCAAGGAACTGGCGGCGGGAATGCGGTGCTTTCATGGTGATGACCCCCGGGTTGGAATTCAACGAAGCCTGCCGAAGCCTAACAAAAAGGTCAATCACAAACGGATCCGGCTTCAGCGCGGTACGACGGAATCGCGGTCGCTTGCGGAGAGCCGTTCGAGAAGCTGCCTGAGGGCGGCGGTTTTTTCGGGTTCCTGTTTTGAGAGGTCCTTTGCCTCGCCGGGGTCGGTGTCGAGCTTGAACAGCTGAAGGGCCGGGATCTTCTGTTTGCCGCCCTGGGTTTCAATCAGCTTCCAGGGGCCCTCGCGCACGGCGCGCTCCCGGAAGCCGGGGCCGGTCCAGTAGAGCTGCCGGTTGTCCAGGGGAGGGGACTGCCCGGAAAGCTGCGGCCAGAGGTTGGCGCCGTCCCATTTCAGGTCCTGTGCGGGACTGTGCCCGGCCAGGGCGCAGAGTGTGGGCATCCAGTCGCTGATGTGCACGGGGGCGTCGTATTTGCCCGGCTTCAGCACGCCCGGCCAGCTGACGACGGCGGGCACGCGGATGCCGCCTTCGTAAAGGCCGCCCTTCTCGCCGCGGTTGGGCAGGTTGCCGCCGGGAAGCCTGCCCCGGGGATAGTCGTCGGCGGGATATTTGGAATCGTTGTTCTCGGAGGTGCTGGCGCCGTTGTCGCTGGTGAAGACGACCAGAGTGCGGCTTCTCCGGCCGGTCTCCTCCAGCACCTTCAGGATGCGGCCGACGGCGTCGTCGAGATGCATGAGGCAGGCTGCGTAGTGGCGCACCACGTCGCCGGTGATCGTGGCCGGAACCTTGTTCAACCAGGCTTCGGGCTCCTTCACGGGCAGGTGGACGGCGGTGTAGGGCATGTAGAGGAAGAAGGGTTTTTCCCCGCGCTGACGCAGCCACCGCACCGCCTCGTCCGTGATGAGGTCGGTGACATGACCCTGCTCGGTGACGAGCTTTTCGTTGCGGTGCCAGGTGACGCTGTAGGGGCCCTGCTTGTAGAAATGATTGTTCGGCCCGACACCGCCCGCCAGGGAGCCGTAGGCATGGTCAAAGCCGAAATGAAGCGGCCCCCATTCGGGCTTCGAGCCGAGATGCCACTTGCCGGTGATGCAGGTGTCGTAGCCTGCCAGCCTGAGGGCCTTCGGCAGCGTCACGGTCTCCCAGGGCAGGGCGCGTTCGTTCTGGGGCTGGGTGACCCCGAAGCGGCTCCAGAAACGGCCGGTCATCAGTCCGGTGCGCGTCGGGCTGCAGACGGGCGCGACGTAATGATGCGTGAGCTCCAGGCCTTCGCGGGCGAGCCGGTCGAGGCTGGGCGTCGGGGCGGGGCCGCCGTGGAAGCCGACGTCCGCCCAGCCGAGATCGTCGGCGATGATGAAGACGATGTCAGGCCGTTCCTGGCCGGTGGCAGGCAGGGACAGTGCGGCGAGGAGGAAAAGCAGCAGCGGACGCATCGAGCATGGGAACGAAGGACGGTGACGCCGGCTTGCCGCCAACCTGGCGGCGAGGCTCGGTCTGACCCTGTCAGGATGATGGAAGGAAGGGAAGGGACGCTTCGTTCCCGGGGCAGTCATGCATCGACCTTCCTTGTCCCTGCTTCTCCCGTCCCTGCTGCTCAGCCTGCATCTTGCCTGTCCGGCGGAGGAGGCGGTCAAGCCGGCCACCAAGCCGGCCACGGTCATCCCGCCGGACCTCAATGGCTACAAGACCGTGATCGCCCCTCCGGCAAAAGCTGCGGCGGTCAGGATCGCCATTTTCGACGGCAAGGGAGCACCTTCGGGCGGTGTCGAAAACGTCTGTGACCGGGTGAAGTCGATGCCCGGGTCAACCATCACGCTGGTGAAGCCGGAGGCGATCGCCGCAGGCGCCTTGAAGGACTATGACGTGGTCGTTTTCTCCGGCGGCAGCGGCGGCACTCAGGCGAAGAGCCTTGGCGAGGCCGGGCGTGAGAAGGTGCGCGAGTTTGTCCGCGGCGGCGGTGGTTATGTAGGCATCTGCGCCGGCGCCTACCTGGCCTGCTCGAATTTTGACTGGGGCCTCGGCATCCTCAACGCCTCGACGGTGTCCAGCAAGTGGATGCGTGGCAGCGGCTTTGTGGAGACGGAGGTCACGGTGGATGGCGAACCCGTGCTCGGCCAGGTCAAGGATCGCTTCCTGGTGCGCTACAACAACGGTCCGATCATCAAGCCGGGGGCGCGGGCGGACCTGCCCGCTTACCGGCCTTTGACGCTCTTTCGCACCGAGGTGGCGAAGAACGGCACACCGGTCGGGGTGATGGTGAATTCACCGGCTCAGGCTGTGTCCACCTTTGGCAAAGGGCGCGTGTTCATCTCCAGTCCGCATCCTGAAAACACGCCCGGCCTGGAGCACCTGATCCCGCGCGGCATTCTCTGGGCGGCGGGCAGGCTTGAGGAGCAGCCAGTGTCCGGAACCGTGCCATGAACGCTGTCCTGCTTCGCCAACTGCCGCTTCTTTTCCTGCTGGCCCTGTCCGTCGCCGGCCAGGATCGATCGGCTTACAAATCCCCTTACTCGGTGCAGTTCAGCTTTCCTGAGCAGGAGCTGATCGGCGACATGACCGCCGGGCCGCGTGGTGACTGGAAGGAGCATGCCTCGGTGCCCCACCAGGAATGGTATCTGCCGGCGAATCAGGCACGCTGGGGATACTGGGGGCCGGCGGCCAGGCACTTCAGCCCACCTTCCGGGCTGGCCGCCAAAAGTCCGCAGTGGTCGCGGGAGCGGCTGATCGCCACCGCGTTGCGTTTCACGGGTTATTCCTACCAGCATCATCACGTGCCTGACTGGGAGCCGCCGGAGGACTGGCCGCGGGATCCGGAGCAAAAGCGTCCCGTGGGCAAGGGTGTGGATTGCAGCAACTTCACCGCCTTTGTTTACAATCTCGCGCTCGGCATCAAGCCGACCGGTGCGGTGAAAGAGCAGGCTTTGCTGACGAGCATGCCCGGGCCGGGACCCGGTGCCGGTCGCAGCATCCCGGTGCGGCGCATCGAGCTGCCGGAACGTCATGAGGATTTCATCACGCGGCTGCAAACCGGTGATCTTCTTTTCGTGAAAAACTCCCGGGGCGAGATCTCCCACGTTGTCCTCTGGGTTGGGAAAATCGGACGTTCGCCGGACGGCCTGCCGCTGGTGCTGGACAGCACGGGCAGCGGGTCGACGGACGCGGGCGGTGTGAAGATTCCGGATGGCGTGTACCTTCGTCCCTTCAAGCCTGGCTCCTGGTATTTCAAGCAGGCCAGCCATGTGCTGCGCATCATTCCCGAAGGCGAGCCTGCGTCATGAAACACGTTTTGGGTGGTCTTGGATGCCTTGCGATGGCCGCCAGCGCGGGCTTGACGGCGCGTGAGGTCGAGAAGGCGTCTGCCGATGCCGACGCGCGCCTGCTGCAGGTCATGGAGGCCGGCTTTGCCTCCTGGGATGAAGACCAGGACGGCAGCCTGTCAGCGGAGGAGATCAACCGTCTGGTGCTCAAGCAGGAGGTCCGTGGGGAGCAGGCGGCGGTGGTGGCCGCGCTGAAGCGGGCGATGCGAAGCCGTGGCGTGAAACTGCCTCCGCTGACCCGGGAAAACCTCCGGGCCATGGCCGCCAAGCAACCGCCTGAAAAGGGCGTGCCCGACCTGCCGGCGATGTTTGACGGAAGCCTGAAGCGGATCCGGCAGATGCGCCGCGAGCTGTTTGCCGAAGAAGGGCCACGCCTGGAGACGATTCGTCAGGGCCGCATGGGCAACTGTTTTTCGCTCGCACCGCTGGCCGCGCTGGCGAGGCAGCGACCGGGCTACATCCGCGAGCAGATGATCCGTTCGCAGCCGGACGGAGGTTACGAGGTCCGTTTTGGAACGCAGGTGGTGCGGGTCAGCCCGCCCACCGACACAGAGATCGCCCTGGGGGCGGGCAACGAGGACGGAGGCCTGTGGGTGAGCGTGTATGAAAAGGCCGCCGGTCTGGCGCATAACGCCAGGAAGCCCGAGGATCGGCGCGAGGCTCTTGGTCTGGATGCGTTGAACCGTGGCGGCAGCGCAGGCGCCCAGCTGGCCTTCATCACCGGCCATGAAATGTTCCGGATCTCCTGCCAGTTTGCCAAGCGGAAAGACCTTGCTCCGGCGGAGCGCGAGAAGTGCATGGCCGAGCTGCGCGGAGCGCTGGAGTCCGCCACGCGTGAAGGATGGCTGATGACCTGCGGCACCCTTCGGACCCGCATTCCCGGCATCACGCCTAACCATGCCTACGCCATCCTGGGTTATGAGCGTGGCACCGACATGATCCGGCTCTGGAACCCGCACGGGGATGACCGGCGGGTGCGTGGCGAGTCGGGACAGGTGAACGGTTTTTCGATGAAAGACGGCGTGTTTGAAATGCCGCTCACCTTGTTCGTCGAGGAGTTTTCCGGAACCGCCTACGAGATCCTGCCTTCACCCGCCCAATCATGAGACAACGCCGCTTTTCCGCCCTCCTGCTGCTTCTGGCTGTTCTTGTCTGGAGCAGGGGCCTGCCTGCGGAGGATGTCACTTTTGGTTCGCGCCGTTTCATCGAATACCAGCCGGGCACGCTGCCGCTGGTCATTGCCGCGCCTCATGGCGGGCGTGAGAAGCCTGCCGACCTGCCGGACCGGACCCTGGGGGTCGTGGACATCGACGCCAACACCCAGGAGCTGGCGCGTGCGGTGGTGGAGGCTGTTCATGAAGCCACTGGAGGCTGGCCGCACCTCATCGTGTGCCATCTGCATCGCAGCAAGCTGGACGCGAATCGTGACCTGCCCGAGGCGGCGCAGGGCAATGCCCTGGCCTCCCAGGCCTGGCGTGAGCATCACAGCTTCATTGAGGAGGCCTGCCGGAAGGCGGTGAAGGATCATGGCGTGGCCTTTTTGATCGACCTGCACGGGCACGGCCATCCGGATGCCCGCGTGGAGCTGGGCTATTTGTTCAACGCCTCCGAGCTGGCTGAAGACGAGCAGGCGCTGAACAGCCCGGCGTTTGTCCAGAAAAGCAGCCTGCGCTGGCTGGTCGAGAAGCGCGGCATTCCGCACATCGACCTGCTCAGGGGGCCGTTCAGCCTCGGGGCGCTGCTGGAACAGGAAGGGTTTCCGGCGACGCCGAGCCCTGGCAAGCCGGTGCCCGGCACGCCCTTCTTCCGCGGGGGCTATACGATCTTCCGTCACTGCAAGGCCGAGGCTGCTGTCACCGGCCTGCAGATCGAGGCCAACCGTTCGCGGCTGCGTGACACGCCTGCCAACCGCCAGCGTTTTGCCAAGGCTCTGGCCGCCAGCCTGCAGAGCTATTTTACCAAAAACCTTGGCATCACGCTGGGCGCGGGACGCGCGTCGAAGTGACGGCTGCCGCCGCCGCCTCTGCGCCTACTTCTTCACCACGAAGCCGTCCTTGAGCTGAACGGTGCGGTTGAAGACGGGGCTGCCGGGCTTGCTGTCCTTCGGGTCGGCAAAGAAGTAGCCGACGCGTTCAAACTGGTAGTGGCTGCCGGGCTTGGCGTTGAGGATGGAGGGCTCGACCTTGGCGGTGACGGTCTCCAGGGAGCCTGGGTTGAGGAACTGGGTGAAGTCGCCGTCCTCGCCGGCCTGCTCGTCCGGCTGCTCGACGGTGAACAGCCTGTCATAAAGACGGACCTCGATGTCGGCGGCCTGCGCAGCGCTGACCCAGTGGATGGTGCCCTTGACCTTCGGACGGCCGACCGGCTTGGCGCCGTGACGCGTGGCGTCGTCGTAGGTGCAGCGAAGTTCGAGGATGTTGCCGGCGGCATCCTTGACCACCTCCTGGCAGATGATGCAGAAGGCGTACTTGAGGCGCACCTCGCCTCCGGGGACAAGGCGGTGGAAACCCTGGACGGGCGTTTCCATGAAGTCGTCGGCGTCGATGTAAAGCTCGCGGCTCAGGGGCACCTGACGTTTGCCGTCGGCCTCGTTCTCGGGGTTGTTAGGCACCTCGACGTGCTCGACCTGGCCCTCGGGGTAGTTGGTGAGCACGATCTTGACGGGCTTCAGCACGGCATAGACTCGCTGGGCGATCTTGTTGAGATCCTCGCGGACGTGGTGCTCGAGCAGGTTGAGCTCGGTCAGTGACGGATACTTGGTCAGGCCGATGGCCTTGCAGAAGGCGCGGATGGCGGCGGGCGTGCAGCCGCGGCGGCGGATGCCGCTGAGGGTGGGCATGCGGGGGTCGTCCCAGCCGTTGACGAGGCCCTCCTTCACAAGACGGAGCAGCTTGCGCTTGCTCATCACGGTGTAGGTGAGGTTCAGGCGTGCGAACTCGCGCTGGTAGGGCTGGCCTGGCAGGCCGTCCACGTTGTTGACAAGCCACTCGTAGAGCGGGCGGTGGTGCTCAAACTCGAGCGTGCAGAGGCTGTGGGTGATGCCTTCCAGCGCGTCGCTGAGCGGATGCGCGTAGTCGTACATCGGGTAGATGCACCAGGCGTCGCCAGTGCGGTGGTGATGGGCGCGCAGGATGCGGTAGATGACCGGGTCGCGCAGGTTCATGTTGGGCGACGCCATGTCGATCTTCGCGCGCAGGACCTTCTCGCCATTCTGAAACTCACCGGCCCTCATGCGGGCGAAGAGATCCTTGTTTTCCGCCGGGGAGCGGTCGCGGAAGGGGCTAGCCGTGCCGGGCGCGGTCAGGGTGCCGCGGGTTTCGCGGATCTGTTCAGGCGTCTGGTCATCGACATAAGCGAGGCCTTTTTCGATGAGCTGCACGGCGAAGCCAAAGAGCTTCTCGAAGTAGTCGCTGGCGTAGAAGAGGTTGGAGCCCCAGTCGAAGCCGAGCCACTTCACGTCCTCCATGATGCTTTCGACATATTCGACCTCCTCCTTGGTCGGGTTGGTGTCGTCAAAGCGCAGGTGGCAGCGTGATTGGGGGGCGTATTCCTGGCTGAGGCCGAAGTTGAGGCAGATGCTTTTGGCGTGGCCGATGTGGAGGTAGCCGTTGGGCTCCGGCGGGAAACGGGTGACGACCTGGCCGCCGTTGCGTCCTGCCGCGACGTCGGCGGCGACCATTTCACGGATGAAATCGAGGGAGGCGGTGGGGGCGGCTGGCGCAGTTTCGGACATGGGAGGCGGAGGTTTGCTGCGAAGGGGGGCGAGGTCAAGGGGCTTGGGCGCGTCCGAAGTCCGAAGTCCGAAGTCCGAAGTCCGAAGTCCGAAGTCCGAAGTCCGAAGTCCGAAGTCGTGGGAGGGAGAGGCAAGGATGGGATTGCCAGGCTGGGGAGGCTGGGGTTAGGATGGGACGATGAACTTGTTTTTTGTTCGCGGTCTCCTGCCGGTGCTGGCGCTGATGCTGGCCGCCTGTGAATCCACCGTGCCGACTTCGGCGCAGATGGATGCCCTGGAGCAGAAGGTCCGTGCCGAGCATCAGCCTGAGTATGCCGAGTTGGCGTCGTTGCGGGCGTCGGGCCAGATGTCCTCCGAGCAGCATGCGGAGGCGTTGCATTCGCTGGACAAGAAGGTGCGCAACAAGGTGGACACCATGCTGTGGAGCCGCCACAACCTGGCGCAAAGCGAGCTGAAGTCGCTGGGTATCCCCACCCCGGACCGACCTGTGCAGCTGGATGCGCCGGCAGCCGGACAGGTCAATGGTTCGCTTTACAGCTCATCTCGGGTCAACGGCATGGGCAACCAGATCCAGGGCAATTTCATGCGTGATGTCGGAGGCTCGAATTTCAACACCCGTCGCGCGGGTTCGTTGTATGACTCCAACTGAAAGCCGGGGGCATGAGTCCGACTCATCTGGAAAATGTGGCTGACACGGTGATCCGGCAGGTGCTGGGCCGGCTTCCGGCTCCGATTCAGGAGAAGACTGCGGGCTGTCCGGTCGTGGTGGAGTGGATTGAGCAGGCTGTGGCGGAGGATCCTGAATTGCCTGAGGATCTTCTGGGATTGTTTGAGGGGCGGGCTTTCGGTGAGCCGGATGACGAGCATCCCGCCAGCCTGCCGAGGATCCGGCTGTTTCTCGACAACATCTGGGAACAGGCAGGGCGTGACAGGCGGGCGTTTCGGGAGGAGCTGCGCATCACGCTGCTGCATGAAATCGGTCATTACCTGGGTTTGGATGAGGCGCAGGTGGAGGCTCTCGGCCTGGCCTGAGCGGACACAAAACAATCTTCCCAGGCGTGTGCTCCCATGCCATAAAGTCGGCACATGATCTGGTTTTACAACAATGAAGGCGCCGCCGATGGCCCGCATGATGAAGAGGCCATGAAGGCCATGATCAAGGAGGGCAGGATCAACGCGCGCACCCTCATCTGGCGCTCCGGCCTGGAACTCTGGGAGGAGGCGGGAACGCTCATGGCGGCATGGTGGCAGCCCCAGTTGAAAAAGATCAAGGTGGCCGCGAAGCCGGGCACGGAAACATCAGGAGCGCGACGCACTCCGACGCCTCTCGCGCCCACCGAGGAGGAGGCGCCCAAGCCGAAGGAAGGGTTTTTTACCCGGCTTTTTGGCCGCAGGAAATCCTCCTGAGACAGGCATGAACGAGCGTGGTTGTTCATCGTGGGGCGTCAAAAAGAAAACGCACTCATGGCAGGGCCTGAGTGCGTTGACTGAGAGGGGATGCAGGTAGGTCGGTGCTGCTTTGGAGTGACGAATCACTCTTCGCTGCTGCTGCCTGCGGAGCCGGAGGCGCTGCCGCCTTTTTCGGCCAGCTTGGCCTTCACCGCCTCCTCGATTTCAGCATAGAGGCCGGAATCATTTTTGAGGGTCTCCTTGGCGGCGTCGCGGCCCTGGGCAAGCTGGGTGCCCTTGTAGCTGATCCAGGAGCCGCGTTTCTGGAGGATGTCGAACTCCATCGCCAGGTCGAGCATGGAGCCGACATTGGAGATGCCCTCGTTGTACATGATGTCGAACTCGGCCTCGGTGTAGGGAGGGGCGAGCTTGTTTTTCACGACCTTCACCTTGGTTCGGTTGCCGGTGACGGTGCCGTCGCTGCTCTTGATGGCACCGATGCGGCGGATGTCGACGCGGACGGAGGCATAGAACTTGAGGGCCTTGCCGCCAGGGGTGGTTTCCGGGTTGCCGAACATGACCCCGATCTTTTCACGGATCTGGTTGGTGAAGACGCAGCAGGTGCGGGCCTTGCTGATGATGGCGGTGAGCTTGCGCAGGGCGGCGCTCATGAGACGTGCCTGGGCGCCGACGGTGCTGTCGCCGATCTCGCCGTCGAGTTCCTGACGGGTGACAAGGGCGGCCACGGAGTCGATGACGATGACGTCGAGGGCGTTGGAGCGGACCAGGGTTTCGCAGATGCGCAGGGCCTCTTCCCCGGAGCTGGGCTGGGAGACGAGCAGTTCGTCCATCTTCACGCCGAGACGCTTTGCGTAGTTCGGGTCGAGGGCGTGTTCGACGTCGATGAAGGCGGCGAGGCCGCCGGCCTTCTGGGCCTGGGCGATGGCGGTGAGGGTGAGGGTGGTTTTACCGGAGCTTTCCGGGCCGTAGATCTCGACGATTCGGCCGCGGGCGAAGCCGCCGACGCCCAGGGCCTGGTCGATCAGCAGGTTGCCGGTGGGGATGACGCTGACCTCGGCCTTTTCACCGGTGCCCATGCGCAGGATGGCGCCTTCGCCGTAGTCCTTCTGAATCTGCTGGATGGCCAGGTCGAGGTTGCGGGCGCGGGCTTCCGCGATCTTGCTGGTGTTGGGTTCAGCGGAGGATTCCTTGGGTGCTCTGGCCATGGTGATGAAGTGTTGTTGGTTATGTTCGGGTGAACACTTGGCGTATTTGCCGCCGCTCGTCCAGCGTATTTTTTGCCGGGCGCCGGGTTTTAAAGCAGCCGGGGCCGGGTGTCGCAAGCACTCAGATGCCTTGATGAGGCTTTCCCGGCAGGAAGGGGTGAGATTTGGACACGGCGGTCGTTTTCATCGGAAATCCTGACGTCATCATGAGTTCCTCCTTCTTTCCTTGTGCCGGTGCGCGTGCCGTCCATGCACCGACGCGGCGCGAGTTTGTCTACGGCCTGGGCACCTCGCTGGGGAGCGTGGCGCTGACGTCGCTGCTGGCGGCGGAGTCGAAGGGCCCGCTGGCGCCAAGGCCGCCGATGCTGCCGGCGAAGGCGAAGAACTGCATCTTCCTGATGATGGAGGGCGGGCCGAGCCACATTGACTGCTTTGATCCCAAGCCGGCGCTTGAGAAGCTGCACCTGAAGGAGTTTGTGCGGGAGGGCAGGATGAAGTCGGCGATGGAGAGCGGCAGGCGCTATTATGTGAGGTCGCCCTTCAAGTTCGCCCAGCACGGCAGGAGCGGGGCCTGGATGAGCGAGCCGTGGAGCCATCTGGCGAAGGTGGCGGACGAGCTCTGCTTCTACCGGGGCTGCCAGGTGGATTCGGTGAACCACCCGACGGCGATGTACCAGATGAACTGCGGCAACCGCTTTGGCGGTGATCCGGCGATCGGCTCCTGGGTGACCTACGGGCTGGGCTCGGTGAACCAGGATTTGCCGGGCTTCATCGTGCTGCCGGAGATCAGCTACCCGCAGGGCGGCAGCGCGAACTGGGGCAACGGCTACCTGCCAGCGCATTTCCAGGGCACCGCGCTGCGCTCCAAGGGCTCGCCGATCCTTGACCTGCAGCCGCCCCGGGGCGTCACGCCGGATCAGCAGCGGGAGAACCTGGACTTGTTAGGCCGGATGAACGCGCGGCATGCCGGGGAGCATCCCTGGCATGACGAGCTGAAGGCGCGCATGAACAACTACGAGCTGGCCTTCCGCATGCAGATGCAGGTGCCGGAGGTGATCGATCTGGAGAAGGAGGATGCGGGGACGAAGGCCGCCTATGGCATCGGCCAGGAGGCCACGGACGCCTTCGGTCGCAAGTGCCTGCTGGCGCGCAAGCTGGTCGAAAAAGGCGTGCGCTTCGTGCAGCTTTATGCGGGAACCTGGGACAGCCATGACTACATCGAGCGCGCCCACGGCAACCTCATCCGGCAGGTGGACCAGCCCATCGCGGCGCTGATCGCGGATCTGAGGCAGCGCGGGCTGCTGGAGGAGACGCTCATCGTCTGGTGCGGCGAGTTCGGACGGACGCCTGACAACGGCGTGCGCGGCGGCACGGCCTATGGCCGCGACCACAACCCGAAGGCGATGACGATCTGGATGGCCGGAGGCGGCTGCCGGGCCGGGCATGTCATCGGCTCGACCGACGACCGCGGCATGGAGGCCGTGGAGGAGGTGCATCATGTGCGCGACCTGCACGTGACCCTGCTGCGGATGCTCGGGCTGGACGACAACCGGCTGACCTTCTACCACGGGGGCCGCTTCAAGCAGCTCTCGCAGATCGGCGGGCAGGTGATCGACAAGCTGATCGCCTAACCAAACGGGTGGCAATGCGGCCGGGCGGCTCAGGCCAGGCGCACGCTGCGCTTCTTGTCCAGCTTCAGCACGGCGCCGCTTTCCCAGGCGGGCTCGGCCTTGGGGTCGGAGAGCTTTTCGCCGTTGAGCTGGATGCTGCCGCCCTGGATGAGGCGGCGCGCGTCACCGCCGGACACGGTCTGGTTGAAGACGGTCTGGTAGGCGTGCTGGACGACGCCGACGACGTCGCGTCGGTCTCCGAGGGTGAAGGCGGGCAGCTCGGCCTGGGCCAGGTCGCGCTTGCTGAAGCGGGTGTCCCAGTCCTCGCGGCATTCCTGGGCGGCGGCCTCGCTGTGGTAAACGGCGACGCATTTGCCGGCGAGCTGCTTCTTGGCCTCCATGGGGTGCATGGCGGTGTCGAGGACCTCGCCGAGCACGAGCAGGTAATACTTGGCCATGAGCTCGTCCGGGATGCTCATGAGCTTGCCGAACATGTCCTTGGGCGCGTCGGTGAGGCCGACGTAGTTGCCGAGGCTCTTGGACATCTTTTTCACGCCGTCGAGCCCTTCAAGGAGGGGCAGGGTCATGCAGACCTGGGGCTCCATGCCCTCCTCCTTCTGAAGGTCGCGGCCGACGAGGATGTTGAAGAGCTGGTCGCTGCCGCCGATCTCGACATCGGCGCGCACCACCACGCTGTCCCAGCCCTGCATGATGGGGTACTGCAGCTCGTGCAGGCGGACCTCGGTGCCGTTGGCGACGCGGTTCTTGAAATCTTCACGCTGGAGCATCTGCTGGAGGGTGACCCGGGCGTTGAGCCTGATCACCTCCATGAACGGCATCTCCTTGAACCAGGAGCCGTTGAAGACGACCTCGGTCCGGTCGCGGTCGAGGACGAGGAAGGCCTGCTCGGTGTAGGTCTTGGCGTTGGCGAGGACCTCGTCATACGTCAGGGGCGGGCGGGTGGTGGAGCGGCCGCTGGGGTCGCCGATCATCGCGGTGAAGTCGCCGATGATGAGGACGATGTGGTGGCCCAGTTCCTGGAACTGCTTCAGCTTCCGCAGGCCGACGGCATGGCCGAGGTGGATGTCCGGCGAGGTGGGGTCAACGCCCAGCTTGATGCGCAGGGGCCTGCCGCGCGCGAGCTTTTCAGCGAGTTCCTTCTCGCTGTGAATGGTGACGGTGCCGCGCTTGAGGATGTCGAGTTGTTCTTGGACGGGAAGCATGAGGTGACGAAACCCTCAGAATGATGAAAGTACGAGGAAACACAACTTGTGCCTTGGATATTTGGCGGGCCGCCCCATGGGGTTGGGTTTCAAGATTCACGGCTTGCTTTCAACGGCGGGAATTCAATAATCGCGGCCCTTCCCCAACCCAGGTCCCTCATTTTCATGGCAAAAGACTCACTCATCAGCGTCTGCGGAGCAGGCGGTTTCATCGGCGGCGCGCTCGTGGCGGACCTGAGGGCCCAGGGTTTCACCCGCATCCGGGCGGTGGACCAGAAGCCCTTCGACCAGTGGTACCAGCGCTTTGACGACGTGGAGAACCTGGTGCTGGACCTTCAGGGCCGGGAGGCCTGTGTGAAGGCCGCCGAGGGGGCGCACACGGTTTACAACCTGGCGGCGGACATGGGCGGCATGGGCTTCATCGAGAACAACAAGGCCCTGTGCATGCTCAGCGTGCTGATCAACACCCACCTGTGCATGGCGGCGCGCGACTGCGGCGTGGAGCGCTTTTTTTACGCCTCCAGCGCCTGCGTCTACAACGGCGACAAGCAGAAGCAGTATGACGTGAAGCCGCTGAAGGAGGAGGATGCCTATCCAGCTTTGCCGGAAGACGGCTACGGCTGGGAGAAGCTGTTCTCCGAGCGCATGTGCCGCCACTTCCGCGAGGACTTCGGCCTGAAGACGCGGGTGGCCCGCTACCACAACGTCTACGGACCCTATGGCACCTGGGACGGCGGGCGTGAAAAGGCGCCTGCGGCGGTCTGCCGGAAGGTGGCCATGGCCAGGCTGAGCGGCCGTCATGAGATCGACATCTGGGGCACGGGCGAGCAGACGCGCAGCTTCATGTACATCACGGACTGCGTTCATGGCACGCAGATGCTGACCCACAGCGACTACGTGGAGCCGATCAACATCGGCAGCGCCGAGATGGTGAGCATCAACCAGCTGGTGGACATCGTCGAGGAGATCGCCGGGGTGAAGCTGCAGCGCAGCTACAAGCTGGACGCGCCCAAGGGTGTCAACGGGCGCAGCAGCGACAACACGCTGATCAAGCAGGTCTTCGACTGGGAGCCCTCGACCCGCCTGCGTGACGGCATGGAGAAGACCTACGCCTGGATCTACGACGAGATCGTCAAGGGGCGGAAGTCGCTGTGAGATCCCTCCGGTCCTGAGAGGTCGGAGGCGATCCGGGCCGGATCAGGGGGTGAGCTCCTTGTTGCTCACGCCCGCGGTGCCGGGAGGAAACTGGTTGCCGCTGAAATGCAGGTTCCTGGGAGGGTTTGGTTCGCTGGCGATGATGACGGCGTACTTGTAGCGCACGGGTCCGGGATTGTGGATCAGGTTGCCCTGAATGAGCACGTCGGTGAGCGGCGGATCATCGGCGTCCTGCCCGGCGTCAAACTTGAAGGGCGAGCGCTCCATGCCCCACATCCAGTGCGCCTCGCCATGGCCGAAGTCGGAGATGATGTTGCCGCTGATCACGGAGCCGCCGTCGGCGTTCGCCGGCTTGCCGCCGATGGCGGGATGGGCGGCGGCGCCCGGCATGAGGCCGATGGCCCAGAGGTCGTTGCGGATGAACTGGTTGCCGGTGATGAGCACGTTGCGGCTGCCGTGCATGGCCTTCATGCCGATGTGGGCATGGTTGACGATGTTGCCTGAAACGATGGCGTGATCGCAGTGCAGGTCGATGCCCTGGGCGGCGTTTTCAAGGTGGTTGTTCACGAGCCGGGTGAAGTCGCTGGTCTCCGGCGCGGTGACCTGGATGGCGCTGCCCTGGCGCCAGTTGTCGGTGTAGCCGGCGTCCCAGGCCTGCTGGCTGAGGTGAGGACCCTTCTGCGGGTTCTTTTTGACAAAGCTTCCCAGCTTGTGCCGCTCCTTGATCTCCGGCGTGGGCCGGAAGGTTTCCTCGACGACCTGGCAGCCTTCAATCAGCGTGCCGGTGCAGTAGCGGATCATGATGCCCGTGCCGTCCGTGCAGTTGAAGGCATAGCCGGAGACATCGCCCTGCGTGCGGTCGTCGACGCAGACGCACATGTAGTTGCGCACCTGGCAGCGGCTGATGCGCGTGCCCTGGCTGTCCGTGACCAGGATGGCGCCGGACTTGCCGCGGTTCTCATGGACGCGCACGTTGTCGATGACCAGGTTCCGGCACTTCTGGGCAATGATGCCCTCCTTGCTGTTTTCGCTGCCGCCTTCCGGGCGGGTGAGGGTGAGGTCGCGGATCTCGGCGTCGACGGCGTTTTCGATCTCGATGACCGGCTGGCCGGGGGTCTTCTGGATGATGCGGCCGGGGCCGTAGAGCCCTGAACGTTCGCCGCGGACGCGGATCTTCTCGGTGATCACATGATCGCCCGGCGGCACGAAGACCATCCTGCCGGGGTTGGCCGCCAGTGCTTCCTGAATCGTTGGATAGGCCGCCGCGGAAATCTCGCCCGACGGGCCTGCGAAGGCGTGGACGGCGAGCAGAAGGACGGCAAGGACGGTCGGTTTCATGGGCGGACAGGAACGGTCCTCAGCCGGGGGACTTGCAGCGATGTGCACGGCCGGCTTCGGCAGGGCGACCGCCGGGCCGGCGAACACGCCCTGGATTGAACTGGCCTCGGGAAGGTTCGCAGGATAGGTTGTTGATTCATGCTTCGTCTGCTGCTCGCATTGTTGGTTGGCGGCCTGGCCGGTCTATCCGCCCAGGAGGCCGGGCCTGCGCCCGTGGACGGCATCCGGGATGACACGCGCGCCCTGGCGGCGGATGCGCGCCGGGAGCTGGCGGCGGAGATGGCGGCCTTCAAGGAGCGGCACGGCTTGGATGTCTGGGTGGTGGCCGAGACCTTTCAAATGCAGGCCGGCGGCCTGAAGGACCGGGCGCGTCTGCTGCGTCAGGCCTGGAGTGGTGACAGGGATGCCGTGCTCATCCTTTATGACCGCTCCTCCGACAGGGAGTACACGAGCCTGTCACCCGGTCTTTGGGAGCTGCTGCCCGCCGCCGGCATCTATCAGCTGCACACGAACCTGCACGAAGTCATGACCGACCGGAAGAGGCCGGCGGAGACGCGTCTGGCCGAGGCGGCCGGGATCCTGCTCAAGGGCGTTGCCGGCATGAAGTCGCGCGAGACCCTGACCGCGAACCTTTTTACGCGCGACTACGGCCGCATGCTGCGGGCCTTTGCCGGCTTCCTGCTGGCGGGTGCCGTGCTCGCCTGGCTGGTGGGCGGCATGGCCAGACGGCGGCAGGTTCATGCCTCGCGTCAGGTTCTTCTGCCGAAGCTGGGCGCTGCTCCACGGCTCGGCGCCCCGCATGGGGCCGAGGTCATTTCCAGTTCGCAAGGCTGAGCCAGCCTCGAATGTGGTGATGGGATTGACGATGTCCGGCGTACTTTGACAACCTTGCAACTTTCCATGATCCGCTCCCCGCTTCTCCTGCTTCTCACCGCCTGCCTGCTTCAGGCCGGTGACACCCATCGTGTCTATTTCGGCTGCTACACGAACGCCAAGTCCGGCAGCAAGGGCGTTTATGTGTCGGGCTTCGATGCTGAGAAAGGCGTGCTTGGCGAGGCTGAGCTCGCGGTGGAGACGGCCAGCCCGAGCTTCCTGGCGCTGCACCCTAACAAAAAGTGGCTTTATGCCGTCGGAGAGATGGGCGCGCCGGGGCGGAAGGGCGGCGCGGTCAGCGCCTTCAGCATCTCGGCCTCCGACGGCCGGCTTGCGCTGATCAACCAGGTCTCGTCCGTGGGTTCGGGCCCCTGCCACATCTCCGTGGACCGCACCGGGACCATGGCTGTGGTGGCCAACTACGGCGGCGGCAGCGTGGCCAGCTACTCCATCCTGGAAAACGGCGCGCTGAGCGAGGCGCGGTCCTTCATCCAGCATGAGGGTTCGGGCGTGAATCCGAAGCGCCAGGCGGGGCCTCATGCGCACAGCATGAACTTCAGCCCCGACAACCGCTTCGCCTTCGCCTGCGACCTCGGCCTGGACAAGGTGCTGGTCTACAAGACGAACCCCGCCGCCGGCACGATCAGCAGCCAGGGTTTTGCCACGGTGCCGCCCGGCAGCGGCCCGCGTCATTTCGCCTTCCACCCGACTGGCCGGTTCGCCTTCGTGAACAACGAGATGCTGATGACCGTGACCTCCTTCGCCTATGACGCCGACGCCGGTTCGCTGAAGGAGGTGGAGACCGTCTCGACGTTGCCCGAGGCCGACCAAGGCAAGGAAGGCCTCAGCACGGCGGAGACCGTGGCGCACCCGAACGGGCGTTTTGTCTATGTTTCCAACCGCACGCATGACACGATCGCCGTGTTCACCTGCGATCCCGCCACAGGTCGCCTGAAGCGGATTCAGAACGCGTCTGCCGAGGGCAGGATTCCGAGGAACTTCTGCCTCGATCCCTCCGGTCGCTGGATGATCGTGGCGCATCAGGACGGCAACACCGCCGCCCTTTTCCAGGTGGACGCGGAAAGCGGCCGCCTGACCTTCACGGGGCGGAAGATCGCCGTCGGCGGCGCCGTCTGCGTGCGCTTCCTGGCGCTGGATTGAGCTTCAGCCGCCTAACGAAACAGCTTCTGCGCGAAGTCCACGAGGTAGCTGCGCCACACCGGCCAGGAATGGTCGCCGGCGGTGAGATGCCATTCATGGCGGATGCCCCGTGCCTTGAGGATCTCGATGAGCTGCAGGTTGCGGTCGAGCAGGAAGTCCTTCTCGCCGCAGGCGATCCAGAGCAGCTTCAGCCGGTCGTTGGTCTGCTGGGGCTGGTCGAGCGCCTGCTGGATCTCCTTTTCATCCACGGCGCCGCTGAACGAGCCGATGGTGGCAAAGCGGTCCAGGCGGGTCATGCCGGTGCTGAGGGACTGCCAGCCGCCCATGCTTAGGCCGGCGATGGCGCGCTGGGCGGGCTCCGGTTTCACCCGGTAAAGCTCCTGCACCAGCGGCAGGGCCTCGTCGAGCAGCTCGGTCTTGAAGGCCTGGAGCGAGGCGGCTCGGCGGTCGGCCAGGTCACGCGGCACCATGCCGAGAGGATGACCGTCGATCATGAGCACGACCATGGGTTGCGCTTTTTGTTGGGCAATGAGGGTGTCGAGGATCCAGTGCGCCCTGCCGTGGGTGACCCAGCCGTCGTGGCGGTCGCCGGAGCCGTGCTGGAGGACGAGCAGCGGGTAGGTGGCGGCGCTGTCCTTTTCATAGCCGGGCGGGGTGTAAACCCAGGCCTGGCGGCGGCGGCCGAGGGATTTGGAAAGGTAGCTGTGCTGATGCACCGTGCCGTGGGGGACATCCTGGAAATCCCAGGGGTTGGGCGGGCTGCCGGGGATGTGAAGGATGCTGGCGGTCGAGGTGCGCTGGGGCTTCTGCTCAGGATTGGTCGGGTCCGTGATCGTCAGGCCGTCGACGACGAAGCTGTACTCCCAGACTCCGGCCGGGATGACGGGCACGGTGACCTGCCAGAGACCTTCGGCGTCACGGGTCATCGGTGCCGCCTCCTTGTTCCACTGGCCGCGCAGCAGCACCTCCTTCGCCTTGCCGGCGCGCAGCCGGAAGGAAACGGCGCCCTTGTCCCCCAACTCGGGTGAAACCACGGCGGCCGACCTCTGCGCGTTGGCGGACAAGGGCAGAAGCGCGGCGAAGGAAAGCGTCAGAACGAGCAGGCGGGACAATGGGATCATGAATGAAATCCTGGCAGTTTTGCGGAATCGAGGGAAGCCTCTTCTTGAAGCTTGATCCTGCCGCAGGCAGGCACCGGTGCGGTGGATTCAGGGCATGAGCGGCATTGGCTGCGTGGCCTCCGTCGTCACTTCTGCTTTTTGCCTTTTTTCTTCTTTTTGTCCGCCTTGCGGTCGGGGTCGCCGTTCCAGCGCAGGTCCTCCCAGCGCGGAGGCTGCATGGAGGCGTTCCAGGTGTTGAAGAGGGCGGTCAGCTCGGCCTTCTTGGCGGGGTTTTCGGCGCTCAGGTCTTTTTGTTCGCCCGGGTCGGTGGCGAGGTTCACCAGCATGGGCTCCATCGCCTTCGAGGCCTTCACCAGCTTCCAGTCGCCCTGCCGCACGGCGTGCTGGACGCCGAAGCGGAAATAGAGTTCGCGTGGTTCAAGCCTCTCGGTCTTGCCCTCCAGCAGCGGCAGAAGATTGACGCCATCCAGCGTCACCTCCGGCTTCGCTGCGCCGGCGGCGGCGAGGGCGGTGGGCAGCACGTCGAGCTGGATGACGGGATCGTTCAGCACCCGGCCGCCGGGGAACCGGCCTTTCCACTGAGCCATCCAGGTCACGCGGACGCCGCCCTCCCAGACAAACCATTTCGAGCCGCGCAGGCCCAGTTGTTCGGCCTCCCTGGAGGCGCCGCCGTTGTCGCTGATGCAGAAGATCAGGGTGTTCTCCTCCAGCTTTAGGTCGCGCAGCCGGGTCATGACGGTGCCGATGGCCTCATCCGCCTCGCCGATCAGGGCTGCATAGGCCTGCTCGCGTTTGGGCAGATGCTTGAACTTCTCCAGCCAGTGCGGGGAGGCGACGACGGGTGAGTGCACCGCGTTGAAGGACAGGTAGAGGAAGAAGGGTTTGTCCTTGCTGGACTCGATGAATGCACAGGCCTCACGGGCATAGACCGGGGAGGTGACCGGGGCGCCCTGGAGTTCCTTGATGAGCTCGTTGCCCCGATAGAACGAAGGGCCGGAGCCTTCGCCGAGGTTGCCAACGGTTCCCATGGCGAAGTCAAAGCCGCGCGAGAGCGGCATGAACTCGGGGCCGGTGTCGCCGAGATGCCATTTGCCGACGATGCCGGTGGTGTAGCCTGCGGGCTTGAGGTGCTGGGCCAGGGTCTTTTCACTCAGCAGCAGCTCGCGGCCGGCGCGGGTGGGGTTGGCGTCATGGCCGGTGCGCGCCTGGTAGCGTCCGGTCATCAGTCCGACGCGGCCCGGCGAGCAGACGCAGCCGCTGGAATAACCATTGATGAAACGCACGCCGGTGGTGGCGATGGAGTCCATGTGCGGTGTCGGCGCCAGCCTGCCGCCATAGGCCCCGGGCTGGGCCCAGCCCATGTCATCGAGGTAAAAGACCACGATGTTGGGGCGGGCAGGGGATGACGGGTCGGTCGCCGCATCCGCAGCGGAGTGGCAGATGAAACCAAGAAGGGAAAGCAGAACCAAGGGGCGCATGGGGCGCGGAAACGCGCAGGCATGAACGATCTATCGCGCGGTGATGAAGAGGCTGCGCTGAAGGAAATGATGATCTGGACGATGGGGGAGTGCTGCCTTGCCGCAGTGTCGTTCGATTGCGCGCAAGTGTCGGTGGAATGAGGGGCCGGTGTCTTCCGGGCAAACAAACGACAGTCCATGTCAATCGGTCCGCAGCGGGCGCGGCGGCGGGTGATGATGAATCGGGCCGCATGAAAAAGCACCCGCCTCTTTTGTCCCTCCTCTGTCTGCTGACCTGTTCCGCCTTCGCCGAGCAGGATGTCGCCAACCAGACCGACCCTGACCGTGAAACCCTCGCCGCCAGCGCTTCCGCAGAGGTGATGCCGGAGATCATTGTTGTGGCGACGCGCACGGAGCGGAGGACGCAGGATGTCGCGGCTTCCACGGCCGTGCTGGACGCCAATGACAGCATCTTCACCCTCGGCACCTCGATGCGGGATTATCAGCGCTACGAGCCCGGTGTGAGCCTGCCTTTCGGCGTGGGCGGCCAGGGGCCTGGACGCAACAGCCGCAGCGGCACGCAGGGCGTCAACATCCGCGGTCTCGACGGCAACCGCGTGCTCATGCAGGTGGACGGCATCCGCCAGGGCGACCTCTTCACCTTTGGCGGCACGACAAGCGTCGGCCGTGATTATCTGGATGTGGACGCGCTGAAGCGGGTTGAGATCGTCAAGGGTTCGGCCTCCTCCCTGTATGGCAGCGACGCCCTGGGCGGCGTGGTTTCCTTTGTCACCAAGGATCCCTCCGACATCCTCGGCGATGACGGCAACGACTGGGGTTTTGAATCCATCAGCCGCTATCAGAGCATGGATGAAAGCCTGGGTCAGACCATCGCCGGGGCCGTGCGTGGCGGGCCGGTGGAGATGATGCTGCTCTACACGCACCGCCAGGGGCAGGAGATGGACAACCGGGGCGGTTATGCGCCGGATCCGATGGACTGGGAAAGTCACAACTGGCTGGGCAAGCTGGTCTGGCGTCCGGACGATCGGAACACCTTCAAGCTCACCGGCGAGTTCTTTGAGCGCACGAGTGAGAGCGACCTGGTGAGCTCGCGCCGCAACGTGGTGTCCGGTCCCTCCACCTTCCGGGTGCGCGAGCTGCTGCTCGACGACGAGGTCAGCCGCCACCGTGTCAGTCTCGGGCATCAGCTTGACGCCAGCGATCTCGGTCTCTTTTTCGACCGGCTCGACTGGAACCTCTATTACCAGGACAGCCGCACGACCGAGCACATCGACGAGAACCGCGACCGCGTGCTGCCGACGGCGCAGGACCGGTTTCGCGTACGCGACCATCTGTTCTCCCAGAACCATCTGGGCGCGGCACTGAACCTGGTGAGCGAGTTAGAGATGGGACGTTTCAGGCATCAGCTCAGCTATGGCGGCGAGCTGATTCGCAGCTTCAGCCGTCGTGTGCGCGACGCGCGTGAGTTCAACTTCACCACCGGCACGAGCACGAATGTCATCAGCCCGGACACTTTTCCGCTGAAGGACATGCCGGACAGCACCACGCTACGTGCGGGCCTTTACCTCCAGGACCAGATCACCTGGGGAGACCATGACCGCTGCACGCTGACGCCTGGCATCCGTTTTGATTCCTACAAGGTGGCCACGGAGGCGGATGACCTTTATCTGCGCGCCAGCGGCGGCATTCGTCCGCAGGATTACGACAAGATCGCCGTGGCGCCGAAGCTGGGGTTTCTGACCAAGCTGGATGACCATCACAGCGTCTGGTTTCAATACAGCATGGGCTTCCGCAATCCGACGCCGGAGGACCTGAACGCCACGGTGACCAACCTGGCCTTCAACTACCAGACCCTCCCGAATCCCGGGCTGCAGAACGAGATCAGCCACAGCTTTGAGTTCGGCCTTCGCGGCAACCATGAGCGGCGCTCCTGGAGTTTCGCGGGCTTCTACAACTCCTACGAGGACTTCATCGAGCTCTTCGCTGACGTCGGCGGCACGGGGGCTCCAGGCGACCCGCTCATCTTCCAGAGCCGCAACCTTGCCTCCGCCGAGATCTATGGCGTGGAGTTCAAGGGCGAGACGTCGCTCGACTTCGTGAACGAGACGCTGAGGGACGTCAGCCTTTTCGGCAACCTGGGCTGGCAGCAGGGCTGGGACGGGGAGAACAACCAGCCGCTCAATTCCATCGACCCGCTCAAGCTGGTGACGGGTCTGCGCTATCGTCGTGACAAGCTGATGGTGGAACTGGTAGGAACCTACTATGCCGACCAGAGCCGGGTCGCCGACAGCACGACGCAGTTTCAGACCCCGAGCGCTTATGTGGTGGACCTCATCGGGCGCTGGGACATCTCGCGCCATGTCTCCCTCACCGCCGGCCTTTACAACCTGACCAATCAGAAGCTGTGGCTTTATCAGGATGTGCGGGGCCAGGCACCGACCAGCGACCGTCTGGACCAGTTCACGCAGCCTGGCATCAACGGGCGTGTGGCGGTGACGGTGACGTTCTGAACGAGACAGGCCCCGATCGGGAAGCCCAGCCGGGTAAGGGTGAAGGCAGGCCGTGAATTCGCAAAATGCCGTCAAAGAAAGCCCTTGATTCTTCGTAATTGAGATTCAGTTTCATATATAATGAGAACATTTCTCGTTTAACCCACCATGCGTCGCCGTTGCCTCATCCAAAAATTTGCGCCTGCCCTGCTTCTGGCCCCGGGAGGATTGCATGCGCAGGCCTATCTGAGCCGGGAGCAGGCCAGGGCGGTTTTGCTGCCTGGGACAGCGGAACCGCGCACGGTTTCCCTGGGGAAAAAAGACCGGAAGCAGATCGAGGCCGCTTCGGGGGTCGAGGTGGCAAAGGCCGAGCTGGAGGCCTGGAAGGGCGCCGATGGAAGCTGGCTGATTTTTGACACCGTCATGGGCAGGTATGAGGCCATCGACATCGCCGTGGCGATCACCGCCGAGGGGGAGGTGCGCGGGGTTGAGATCCTGACCTACCGGGAGGTGTATGGTTATGAAGTCCGCAGCCCGAAGTGGCGTCGCCAGTTCCAGGGCAAGACGGCGGACTCGAAGCTGAAGCTGCACAAGGACATCGACAACATCTCCGGAGCCACCCTCAGCAGCCAAGGCATCACGCGAGGCGTGAAGCGTCTTGTGCACACCTGGGAGCAGGTGCTCCGCCACCTTGCCTGACCGCCATGAACACGATCAAACGCTGCCAGCCACTCCTGGGCACCTTTGTGGAGATCACTCTCAGCGGCGCAGCGCCGGAGGCCCGGTTGCACCAGCATGCCGGCAAGGCTTTTGAAATGATCCGCTGTGTGCAGCGCATGATGAGCTTCCATGATCCGGACAGCGACATCAGCCGGCTGAACCGCTGCGGTCATCTTGCCCCGCTTCAGGTGCATCCCTGGACGTACCATGTGCTGGACGAGGCGGTGAAGCTGAGCCGTGAGACGGAGGGGGCCTTTGACATCACCGTGGCACCCCGGCTGATCCGCAGCGGCCTGCTTCCCAGGCACGGCTCGCTGACTTCACTGGCCGAGGCGGGGCGCTGGGAGGAGATCGTGCTTCACGGAGGTCGGGCGGTTTCCTTCCGGCAGCCGCTTCAGGTGGACCTGGGAGGCATTGCCAAGGGGTTCGCCGTGGACAAGGCGGTGGAGTTTCTGAGCACCCTCGGCTTGGAAGGCGCCATCGTGAACGCGGGCGGCGACCTGCGCGTGCTGGGCCAGATGGACAGCCGGGTGGCGATCCGTGACCCGAGGGACCCGCATCGTGCCGCCGTTCCAGGTGTCATGCTGCGTCCGGCGCTGGCGACGAGCGCGGCTTATTTTGTGCGCGCCGCCGGAGGCTTGAAAAGAACGGCCGCCATCCTGCATCCGCGCACTGGCAGGCCGATGAAGAGCAACCTGAGCGTCAGTGTCTTTGCCCGCACCTGCATCGAGGCGGATGCTCTGACGAAGGCCGTGCTGCTGGCTCCGCAGAAGCTCTGGAACCAGGTGCTGGCGACGCGTGACAGCGTGGCGCTGCTGCTCACGACGAAGGGGGAGCAGGTCTTGTTTCCCGCCTGAATCCGCCACGGATCGCCATGATGCAGGCACCGGATTTTCAAAGCCGTTGGTTAGGTCGTGACTCGTGGGACGCCGGCAGCTGGCTGATGGATATCAAGGAGGGGAGCATCCTCGGCCTGCTGGTGCTTGAAGGGGAGCTTCGGCTTGGCTGGCCGGGCAGGCTGGCTCAGGAAATGCGGCCCGGACAGCTGGTCTGGCTGAACCTGGAGTCCGGTCAGCCCGACCGCTGCGGTGTCATCGGCCCGGCTGATCCTGAGGTGCTGCTGCTTTCCTACCCTGTAGCCTGGGTCGTGAGCATGTTGGCCAGTCTGAGGGACCAGCTCTCCCCGGATTTACGGGCCCTGTTTCTGGGGCAGGAAACCGCGACGCCCATGCTCGGCCGCGTCCTGGAGCCCGAGGACCGGTTGTGGGCGCGCAGCCTGATGGCCTCCACCCTGTGCTCGGAGGCCAGGCGGCTGCTTGAAGGCAGCCGCATGAGCGAGTTTTTCTTTCGCAAGGTGTTCGCGGAGACGCATCTGGGGGACCCGGTGTGCACCCGCACCCAGCGTCTGGCGCTCGATCGCGTGGCCAAGGTGCGTGAGGTGCTGCTGCAGGATCTGGAAAACCCGCCGTCGCTGGAGGAGCTGGCGCGTCTCTGCGGCTGTCATCCGCATTATCTCTCCCGCACCTTTTCGGAGGCCGCCGGCATGACGATCAGCCTGTTTCTGCGCCGACTGCGCATTGAGAGGGCGGCTGAACGGATTTCATTCGGACGCATGAACGTCAGCGAGGCGGCCCTGGAGGTGGGCTACCGCAGCCTGAGTCATTTCAGTCAGGCTTTTCGCGCGGAAAAAGGCTGTTCTCCCAGCGCCTGGATGCGTGAGCTGAGCGCGAAGCATTGAACGCGCCTCCGCCGCCCGGGGTTCAGCTTTCGAGTCCGTAGAGGCGGTCGATGAGCCCGATCGACTTGGGGCCGGGCAGAGCACCGGTTTCCATCTGGTTCATGGTGTAGGCAAAGCTGATCTGGTTTTCCGGATCGGCAAAGGCGAGGCAGCCGCCTGCACCGGGATGGCCAAAAGCCTGGAGGGAAGGGCCGTAATGCCGCCTGAGCTTGCCGGGCGGAAGCGCAGGGTCGGTTTGCAGCGGGTCCTTCATGACCCCGGCGCCAAACGCGATGGGGGTGCAGAGCACGAGATCTTCCTGATCGGAGAGCGTCTCGCTCAGCAGGCGAAGGACGCCGGCCGGAACGATCTGGCGCCCGCCCCAGACGCCACCCTGCGCGAGCATGGCGTAGAACTTGCCGAGACCGCTGGCGCTGCCGACTCCGCCCATGCTGGCAAAACCGCGCTGCCAGGTTTCAGGCTGGTTGAAATCCTGAACGGCGTTCAGTCCAAGCGGCGAGCTGAAGGTGCGCTGGGTGAGGCTGCCGGAGGTGCTGAAGGCCTTCAGGAAAGGGCGGTCGCCGTCGGCAATGCTGATTTTGCCAGGGTAGACCGTGGCCACGCGGTCATGCTGGGCGCTGGGCAGGCCGATCCAGAAGTCGAGCCCCAGCGGACTGCCGAGCGCCTCGCGAAAAAATTCGCCCAGGGAGTCAGCGCCGATGACGCGACGGACGATCTCATCCATCAGAAAGCCGAAGGTGCGGGCATGGTAGCCCTGCTTCGTCCCCGGTTCCCAGAGCGGTGGCTGGTGTTCCAGCGCCTGGATGACGGCCTCGTAGTCCAGGATGGAGACGCGGTCATCCAGCGCGCAGAGCCCGGCGGTGTGGGAGAAGAGATGGGCGAAGGAGACGTTTGCCTTGCCGCCGGCGACGAATTCCGGCCAGATTTCGGTCACCAGGGCGTCGATGGGCAGGGAGGCTTCCGTCATGGCCATCAGGGCGCAGACGGCGGCGGGTCCCTTGGTGGCCGACCAGACCGGCACCAGGGTTTCTGAAGTCCACGGCCGCGACTGGGATCGGTCGGCATGACCCTGGGCCAGGCGGAGGATTTCCACCCCGGATTGCCAGACGGACACCGAGGCGCCCAGCTCTCCCCGGCTGCGGAAATTGTCGTCAAACCAGCGGGTGACGGCATCGAGATGGCCTGGGGAGGGGCGGAACATGAGGGAGGGCGGCGGCCTGGAGCGGTCAGATGTTTTCCAACTGCTGACGGAGGTTGTGGAGGTCAGGGTCACGGCGTGCGTCGCGTCGCAGGTCGCCGTCCATTTCAAAGGACTGTTTCAGAAGCTGGAGAGCCTTTTCCTCCTGGCCAAGACGTGCCAGGTAGCAGCCAAGGTTGTAATAGTACACCGGCTTGGTCCTCAGGGAGGAGGGGCCGCGGGAGAGCAGGTCCAGTGCTTCCTCGGTGCGGCCGAGTTCGTGAAGGCAGAAGGCGGCATGGATGAAGCCTCCTGGCTCGTCGGGCTGAAGGCGGCAGAGCTTCTGGGACAGCTTCAAGGCCTCCGCCCACTGCTGCTCATGCATGTGGCAGAGAACCCGGATCTCGATGACATCCACCCGGTTTTGCTGGTCGGGAGGCAGGTGCAGGAGTTCCCTCCGGGCCTCGTCATGGAGGTCGAGTTCGACATAGCCCTGCGCGGCCACAATGCGGCGATCCCACTCGGTCATGGTATGTGTGCTGCTTTTCCCGGTCATGTGAACAACAGGGCGGGGCGCTGGACAAGCGGTTTGTCTTCGCCTCCCCGCTTGCGCACCCGGCATCTGCCGTTACTCTCGCCGCCCTCTCTATGGCCCTCGCAAAAGCCCCCACGCCGAACCCCGCCGCCGCTCCGATCAATCAGAAGCTCACCGCTGACGACAAGATCGAGCTTTATCGCAAGATGGTCCGCATCCGTCGGTTCGAGCAGGTCTCCCTCCAGCACTACCAGGCCGGGCGCATGGGCGGCTTCCTGCACCTTTACATCGGCCAGGAATCCGTGGCCGTGGGCTGCGTCTCCCTCATGGGGGAAAATGACCACGTCATCACCGCCTACCGTGACCATGGCCATGCCCTCGCCGTCGGCATGGGCATGAACGAGTGCATGGCCGAGCTTTTTGGCAAGGCCACCGGCTGCTCCAAAGGCAAGGGCGGCTCCATGCACTACTTCGCTCCTGAAAAGAACTACTGGGGCGGCCACGGCATCGTCGCCGGCCAGACCCCGCTTGGCCTCGGTCTCGCCTACGGGCTCAAATATCGTGGCCTGAAGGGGGCGGCCCTCTGCTTCCTGGGAGATGGTGCCGTCAACCAGGGCGCCTTCCATGAATCCCTCAACATCGCCGCCCTCTGGGATCTGCCGGTCATTTATGTGATCGAAAACAACGGCTACTCGATGGGCACCAGCCAGGCCCGCAGCTCGGCCTTTGACGAATGCCTCGCCAAACGCGCCGAGGGCTACGGCATGGCCTGGGATCATTTCCTCGGCGAAAACCTCTACGAAGTCCGCGCCCGTGTCGGCGCCGCCATCCAGCGCGCCCATGAGGAGAGCAAGCCCAGCATTCTGGAAATTGCCACCTACCGTTGGGAAGGGCATTCCGTCGCTGATGCCAACAAGCTCAAGTACCGCACCAAGGAGGAGGTCGAGCGCTTTCAGCGCGAGCACGACCCCCTCCAGGTCTGGAAAGGCGTCCTGATCAGCGAGGGCGTGGCCACCGAGGAGCAGCTCAAAAAGATCGATCGTGAAGCCCAGGCCGAGGCCGAGGCCTCCGGCGAATTTGCCAAGGCCAGCCCGTATCCCGAGCCGGAGTCCATCTTCGACGACGTCTACTGGGAGGTCGACAACAAGACCGAGGCAGGCCAGACCGGCCGCCACTTCTTCAACGACTGACCCCGGCAGGTAGAGCAGGCGTCCCGCCTGTTCGCACCGGCAAGAAGCAGGCGACTCAGGCTTTGACATTGGGTTTGGACAACTCACGCCCGCGCGAGTAGCCTCCGGCCATGTCTGTGAGAGCCACGCTGCCTTTTCCTGAACCGGGCCGGTTCAGGTTCAACCCCGTCAAAATCCTGGGTGGCGTTGTCGCCCTGGTCCTGGCCATGGGGCTTTTTTCCAGCTTCTACCAGGTGCCGATCAACTCGGAGGCCATCGTCCAGCGCTTTGGCAAGTTCCAGCAGATCACCCAGCCCGGCCTGCACTTCAAGCTGCCCTGGGGCATCGACGAGGTGACGCTGGTCGAGACCAAGCGGCAGCTGAAGCTCGAGTTTGGCTACGCCTCCCGGGGGGCCACCAACGAACACCAGTTCAATCATGACTTCGAGGACATGGAGCTGGAGAAGAACATGGTCACCGGCGATCTCAATGCGGCCGTGGTGGAGTGGGTGGTGCAGTTTCACATCAGCGACGCCCGCGCCTACGTCTTCAATTTCATCGAGCCCCAGGCCACGCTGCGCGACCTTTCCGAGTCGGTGATGCGCGAGGTGGTCGGCGACCGGACGATCGACGAGGTGCTCACCGTGGGCCGCCAGGAGATGGAGGTGAAGGCGCTGGAAAGGCTGCAATTGATCGCCAGCACGCTGAACATGGGCGTTCACATCGACCAGGTGCAGCTCGGCAATGTCAACCCACCCTCCCAGGTGAAGGACAGCTTTGACGAGGTCAACCGGGCCCAGCAGCAGCGCGAGGCCGCCATCAACGCCGCCAACGGCGAATACAACCGTGTCATTCCCGAGGCGCGCGGCAAGGCGGAGCAGAGCATCAGCCAGGCTGAAGGCTATGCCACCGAGCGCATCAACCGCGCCGAGGGCGATGCCACCCGCTTCACCGCCCTGCTGACGGAATACAAGAAGGCTCCCGAAGTGACGAAAAAGCGCATTTACCTCGAAACGCTGGGTGAAGTGCTCCCGACGGTGCCGGGCAAGATCATTGTCGATGACAAGGTGCCGCAGTTCCTGCCCCTCATGCACCTGCAGCAGCCCCAGTCCTCCACCCCCACCGCCCCCGCCACCCGATGAAAGCCGGACTTTCGCTCCTCATTCTCGTCATTGGCTTCGCGCTCTACATCCTGGGAAGCGCCAGCTTTTACTCGGTCAGCGAGACCGAGCAGGTGATCATCACCCAGTTTGGCAAGCCCGTGGGCGACACCATCAAGGACGCCGGCCTGCACTTCAAGACGCCCTTCATCCAGCATGTGAACCGCTTCGACAAGCGCATCCTGGAGTGGGACGGCCCGCCGGTGAACATGCCCACCCGCGACAAGCTTTACATCGTGGTCGACAGCTTCGCCCGCTGGAGGATCAGCGATCCCCGGGTGTTCTTTGAAAATCTGCGGGATGAACGCGGTGCCGAGTCGCGTCTGACCGACATCGTCGGCAGCGAGACCCGCAACGTCATCGCCCGGCACGACTTCATCGAGGCCATCCGCAACACCAAGGACCGCAAGGTGGCGAAGGAGGTGGCGGCCGGCGTGGGCTCGTCGCTGGCCGATTCCCGCATCGGCACCCTGCCTCCCATCATGAAAGGCCGATCCGAGCTGGAGAAGGAGATCTATGCCAATGCCGCCCCGAAGGTGAAGGGCTTTGGCATCGAGCTCATCGACATCCGCTTCAAGAGGATCAACTACACCCCCGCCGTCAGCCAGACCATCTACCAGCGCATGGTCAGCGAGCGCACCCAGATCGCCGAGCGCTTCAAGTCCGAGGGGGCGGGCGAGGCGGCGAAGATCCTCGGCCAGCGTGAACGCGAGCTGAAGCAGATCGAGTCCGAGGCCTATCGAAAAGTGCAGGAGATCGAGGGCGCGGCCGATGCCAAGGCGACGGAGATCTATGCCAAGGCCTACAACCAGGACGCCGAGTCCGCCGGGCTGTTTGAGTTCCTCAAGACCATGGAGGCCTACAAGGCCGTCATCACGCCCGACACCAGCCTCATCCTGAGCACGGACAGCCGGTTTCTCCGCTACCTGAAGTCTGCCGATGACGAGGGCGGGGCCGACAGGCAGGGAACGGTGGTTTCAGACCCCCTCAAGAACCTGCCCAGCCTCCTGGACATGGTGAAGCAGTGAAGGCGGCACCCCGTGCGTGCGGACGGAGCGGCGCCGGGGCTGGGCATGATCTCAAACGGGCACTGACCTGACGCTTGCCATCGGGCGGGATGGATTCCACTATCGCCGCCCGTCATGCCCAAGTACATCGTCACCATCGGCCTCGAAGTTCACGCGCAGCTCACCACACGCAGCAAGATGTTCTGCGGCTGTCCGGTTGAGTTCGGCGCCGAGCCGAACTCGCACACCTGCCCCACCTGCCTGGGGCTGCCGGGGGCGTTGCCGGTGCTGAATGAAGGCGCCATCGAAAAGACGCTCCTCACCGGCCTGATGCTCGGCTGCGAAACCCCGCCGGTCGTGAAGTGGGACCGCAAGAACTACTTCTACCCGGACATGCCCAAAAACTACCAGATCACGCAGTTTGACCTGCCTCTGTGCATCGGTGGCGGCGTGCCGCTCTATGACCTGGCCTATCCCAAGGACGCCCAGCAGAACATCGCCAATCCCGGCAAGGTCGTGAAACTCACCCGCATCCATCTGGAGGAGGACGTCGCCAAAAGCACCCACCACGACAAGTTCACCACGATCGACTTCAACCGCGCCGGCACCCCGCTCATGGAGATCGTCTCCGATCCCGACATTGACAGCGCCGAGGAGGCTTTTGCCTATCTGAGCAGCCTTCGTCAGATCCTTGTCTATGGCGGCGTCAGCGATGCCGACATGGAAAAGGGCAACATGCGCTGTGATGTGAACATTTCCGTCCGACCCGAAGGCCAGGCGGAGCTGGGCTCCAAGGTTGAGCTGAAGAACCTCAACTCCATGTCCGCCGTGCGCCGGGCCATCAAGTTTGAGACCGAGCGCCAGATCGACTGCCTGGATCGCGGGGAAAAGATCATCCAGAGCACCCGCCGCTGGGATGATGACCGGGGTGAAACCACCCTCATGCGCACCAAGGAGGATGCGCACGACTACCGCTATTTCCCGGATCCCGACCTGATTCCGCTGCGCACCGCCCCGCTTCTTGAGCGGGTCCGCCCGCAGGTCCCGGAACTGCCTCATGAAAAGCGTGCTCGTTTTGAGCGCGATTACGGCTGCAGCGCCTACGATGCCGGGGTGCTGGCCAGTGAAAAGGAGCTTGCCGCCTATTACGAGACCGCCGTTGCCGCCGATCCCGCCGTGCCTGCCAAAAAGATCGCCAACTGGGTCATCAACGACCTTCTCGGCCTGCTCAAGGACAGCGAGGCCGGCATTGGCGCGTGTCCTGTGAAGCCGGAGGCGCTCACCGCCCTCGTGGCCATCGTTGAGGCTGGCAAAATCTCCAACAATCAAGCCAAGGAGGTCTTTGCCGAAATGTTCGGCACCGGCGGCAGCGCGGCCGAAATCGTCCAGGCCAAGGGCTTTGAGCAGGTCAGTGACACGGGGGCCCTTGAGGCCATGGTCGACCAGATCTTGGCGGCCAACCCGGACAAGGTTGCTGAAGTCAGGAATGGCAACGAGAAGGCCATGAACTGGTTTACCGGACAGGCGATGAAGGCTAGCCAGGGCAAGGCGAACCCGAAGATCGTCACCGAAATTGTGCGCAAAAAAGTCCTTGGTTGATGGAGACGTTTGAGGAATTCATTTGAGTAAGTTCAGGATAATTCCGATACAGCATAAACTGTTTGCTGTGATTGGAAGATTTGTATTGTCTTTGTATTTGCCATCCGTGAGAATAGAAACTTTAAAACCCAAAATCCAGCCCTCCCCATGAAGCAGTCTTTTTTGCAGCGTATTTTGACGTGCCTCGGCCTACTGATTCTGCATACGTCCGCAGCTTATGCGGGAATCACGGTGTTAAACCAACCTGTCAACACGACGGTCACTGATGGGACGACCTTGACCCTTCAGGTGACGGCAAACAGCACCTCAACCCCGGCCAATCCGCTGCTTTATCAGTGGTTCAAGCAAAATGGTCTTAACTTCGACCCGGTGACCTCTCCGGGGACGAGCAACAAGCTGGTGATCCCCAAGGTGATGGCCGCCAATGCAGGGAACTATCGTGTGGAGATTTCGGAAACCAATGTTAATCCAGTTGTCACGGTCACTTCTAATACGGTCATGGTGACGGTGATCACGAGTCCCAAGATCATCCAGCAGCCTGTGGCGCCTACGGTGATGAAACGTGACGGAGACAGCGTTGACTTCACGGTCACTCTGGACCCGACAAGCACGCCTGACTTCATTTATGCCTGGCAGAAAAAGGTTGGCTCCACTTATGTCACCCAGGGCACGCCGGTCGCCAAGGCCGGACTCACGGACACGTTCACCATCAACAACCTGACGCTTGCGGATGCTGGCACCTACCGGGTTCGGATCTCCTCCACCCTTTCTACAGTTGTGGCCATCAGCAAGGACATCGTTCTGAAGCTCAACTCCAGGCCGGTGATCACGTCTTCGCACGCTCCATCCCTGAACGTTACCTTCGGTGCCACCGGAACCTTGAAGGTGGTGGCATCGGGCAACAACCCGATGACCTTCGAATGGCTCAAGAACAATGTGCCGATTCCGAAGTCCAACAAGCCGAGCCTGACCATCAAGGGCAATGACAATCTCAACAACGGCGTGGCCGAAGGACCTGGGCAGTATCGGGTTCGCATCACAAACACATTCACTCCTGATGTGGCGACCCCCGACCCTGTTTACACCGAGAGCGTGGACGCAGTGATTCGCGTGATCCGGAAGCCCAGCATTGCCACCCAGCCTGAGAAAAAGAAGGACATCAGCATCGTCAGTGGGCCTGCCGCCCACAGCATCAGCGTGCTCATGAACACCACGGGCAACGACGTTGGCACCTTCACCTACCAGTGGTTCAAGGACAACAAGCCTTATGTGGGCCCGGGATCGGCGACCAACACCATCAATTTCCCCGCCCTGACCTGGCAGGACCGTGGCAGCTACAAGGTGCTGATCAGAAACGAGGTGGGCTCCGTCACCAGCACCCCTGCGGTTCTGAATGTCATTTCCGCTCCGCTGATCATCAGCCAGAGCACGGGCCCGGTCTTTGGGGCCACCAAGGGAAGCGTCAAGATCAACGTTGTTGGCGGAGGCACCGCTCCGTTGAAATTTGAATGGTTCTTCAAGCCTGTCGGCGCCCCGGATTACGGCGCGAATGTGGTGGGCAAGACCGCCACGCTGTCCCTGTCCGCCCTGAAGACCACCCAGACCGGCGAATACAAGTGCGTCGTCACCAGCACTGCCAAACCCGCGCTGGGCACCCCTGCGACCTCCCTGCCCATCCTGGTCCAGGTCGATGACGCACCGAAGATCGTCACCCAGACCAAGGTTGACGGTGTCGACACCCCCTCGACCAGCATCATGCTCAACAACAAGCTGCACCTGCTTGTGGTGGCGTCCGGCACCCATCGTCCGGCGGCCACTCCGGATGCGCCCGCCAACCCGCTCAAGTATCAGTGGCAGAAAAACAACGCGGACATCACCGGCGCGACCTCGCCCGACTTCATCATCAACAACGCCTTGGTCGCCGACACGGGCAAATATCGCTGCATCGTCACCAACTTTTCCGGGATCGCCATCAGCAACAGCCTCTCGATCGTCGTCAGCGGTCCTCCTGTCGCTACGACACAACCCAGCGCCACCGCCTCCGGCATTGAGGAGTCCAAGGTTGAAACTGCCGTGGGATTCACCGCCACGCATCCGACGCCGGTCAAATACAAGTGGCAGAGGTTTTTGGGATCCATCTGGACCGACGTCGCAGGCAAAACGACCCAGAAGCTGACGTTCGCCAAGGTCAGGCTCACGGATAACGGCACCTACCGCTGTGTCGCTTACAACGTCTTTGGTGAGACGCCTTCCGCCGATGTGGTGGTATCGGTCCTGCCCATTCCTTCGGCAACGCTGGGACCCAAGCCCGGTGTTTCTACCGTGGAATTCTACCCGCGCAGGGCGATAGCTGGCGAGAAGGTCAGGCTCTTCGGGTCGAATTTGAATTATGTCTTCGAGGCTTATTTTGGAGACAAGAAGGCGACTTTTGTGCAGGAATCGAACGACTCCTTGCTGCTGACGGTTCCGACCGACGCACCGACGACACCGAGCGCCATCAAAGTGGTGACCAAGGGCAAGGAGCCCACCTCGGTGGGGGGCGGAGAAACCCTGACCACCACACTGTTTGAGCGAACCCTGACTTATGCCAACACCTTTGCCAACGCCACGATTCTGCCGGGTGCTTCGGGGACATCAATCATCAAGCTGGGGGACAACACTTTCTCCGCCGTGGCAGATGCATTGGGGCGAGTTTACTATTACATCCGGGTGGACAAGCGTTCGTCCGTGATCATCGGCTGTGACGGCGATTACATTCCGACGGCAGGCACCTACATGGATCCATCCCTGGAGGTGTGGCGTCAGGCGTCAGGGCCGAATGTGGGGCCTGAAGGCGTTGTGACTTTCCCGACTTCTTCCCAGCATGCGTCAGCCTTTGTCGGAAACATCTCGGAATCAGTGGGCTTTAACACGGATTATGATGGCCAGTACATCATGATCATGGTCCGTTCCAGCAATCCGCCCGGGATCGGCCTGACAGGAATCGGAAGCTTCACCCTGCATTTGACCATTTTGTCCCTGACCGGATCGAGTTCCACGATCGCAAGTGCATCTGCCTCTTCTTCATCCGCCAAAGCTTCGGCGGTGGTTTGGGATGCCTCATCGGATGCTCTGAAGGCCGAGCTTGATGCCTCTGGCGGCACGGCCCTGCGTTTTGGCGGCAGCGGGAACTCAGGATCCGAGCCTGTGGTGATCTGGAGTGACAAGGCGGCTGAGGCGCTGGATGCCAGCGGCCATGTCACGGCTGGTTTCACGATGAGCCTTGAAGAGGGTGCTGCGGACGGGGACGATCAATTCTCCTGGCAGATCAACGACCCGGCGGGCAATTCACTGGGAGCCCTGTGGGTGGACACCGCCAGCGGAGGCATTCGTCTGGTCGAACCCAACGGCACGGTGCATGCCACGACGCAGCGCATGACTCCCGGTGGCGGCGCTCATTACTTTGTGATTGATGTGGATGGTGCATCCTCCAGCTGGACGGTTTCCATGGATGGCGTGACCCTCACGAAGCCCGTGCCTTTGGAAAAGGGCGGCAGCTATGGCGAGATCTTTGGTGTCTGGGACCTGGGAACGGACGCCAAAGCCAGCGGCGCCTCCATCCTCTTCAAGGATTTCCGCATCAGCAGCAACCGCTGACCACGGCTCCTGGCATCCAGAACCCTGTTCTGGACTGTCTTGTTCAATCATCGCAACGGCCCGCCTCACCGGCGGGCCGTTTGTTTTGCAAGTCATGCTGTTTCGTGCCAGAGAAGCGACGTGACCCGTCGAACCTTGATTCTTGCCATCTGCCTTCCGGCTTTCCTGCTCCCCTCCTGCGGTCCGGTGGATCGCGAGGGCATGTCTCTGGCCGAGTATGAATCCGCCCCCACCGAGGCCCTCGTGCGTGAGATCCTGAAGATCCTGCCAGATTTGAATGCCGGAGTGCAGAAGAGTCATTCGATCGCCCTGGGCGAGATCATTCGCGGCAGGGATTTCACGCCGGCCAGCGTGCCGTTCATGAAGCGTTTTGATGACCTGAAACTGCGCATCATCAGCCCGACCGTCCTGTCCACGGCACCACCGGACAATGTCGCGATTGACCCGGACTACCGGGTGCCGGTCTACGTCATCCAGATTCGGTCCATGCGCCAGACAGCGGGGGATGCCTGGGAATATGAAGCCGCCTGGTCCTACAAGAAGACCTTTCAGCGCCGCACGTGGAAGGTCACGGGTGTCAACGGGGTGATGAAGGTGGAGCCGGGTCCGGTGATCGACGGCAACTGGCAGGGGTGAATCCATAGGCACAGGCCCGAGGCAAAGCGGTCTTTGAAGCACCCCAGGGGAGCTTGAAGACCGTTTGCGGCTTCCAGGAGACTGACAGCCACGCCTCCGCCCCTTGCGCTTGCCGGTTTTCCGCCTATCAAGCGCGCCCTCTCATGCACCGTTTCCATTACAACCAGGGTCAGCTCTTCTGTGAAAATGTCAGCCTTCAGTCGCTGGCGGAAAAGCACGGCACGCCGCTGTATGTCTATTCCAAGGGCACCATCACGGACCATTTCCAGCGTCTGGACGCCGCGCTCGGCGAGCTGAACCACCTGATCTGCTACGCGGTGAAGGCCAATTCCAATCTCTCCGTGCTGGCCACGATCGCCCGCCTGGGCGGCGGGTTTGACATCGTCTCAGCGGGCGAACTCTACCGGGTGATCCAGGCCGGTGGCGATGCCGGCAAGTGCACCTTCGCCGGGGTGGGCAAGACCCGCGACGAGATCGCCTACGCGCTGAACCAGGGCATCTACTGCTTCAACGCCGAGTCCGAGGCCGAGCTGGAGTTCATCAATGAAGTCGCCGGAAGCCTGGGCAAGAAGGCCCCGGTGGCCGTTCGCGTGAATCCCAACGTGGATGCCAAGACCCATGCGAAGATCACCACGGGCAAGAGTGAGAACAAGTTCGGCATCGACTTCGACCGCATCCAGGCCGTCTATGCACGCATCGCTGCGGAAATGCCCAATCTGGTCATCAAGGGTCTGCAGATGCACATCGGCAGCCAGCTCACCAGCGTGGACCCCTTCGTCGAGGCCGTGAAGAAGGTCGCCCCTCTCGTTGCGGAGATGAAGGCGAAGTACGGCCTCGAATTCTTCAGCATCGGCGGCGGCATCGGCATCAACTACCGTCAGTGCCTGGATTCCGGCGACGCCTCCTGGTGGGAGAAGAACAGCGCCGAGCAGCATCCGCTGACCATCCAGAAGTACGCCGAGTCCGTGGTGCCTCTGCTGAAGCCGCTCGGCCTGCGCATCCTGTGCGAGCCCGGACGTTTCATGGTGGGCAACGCTGGCGCCCTGATCACCCAGGTCCTTTACGAAAAGCGCGGTGCGGCCAAGACCTTCAAGATTGTGGATGCGGGCATGAACGACCTCATCCGGCCGACGCTTTACGAAGGCTGGCATCAGATCGTGCCGCTCAAGGAGACCCCGGGTGCCGCCGAACTGGCGGACATCGTCGGTCCCATCTGCGAGACCGGTGACTATCTGGCCCAGAACCGTGAGGTGGCGCCGGTGAAGGCCGGTGATTACATCGCGGCCATGAGCGCGGGCGCCTACGGTTTTAGCATGGCCTCCAATTACAACACCCGTCCGATGCCCGCCGAAATTCTCGTCGACGGCGGTCAGGCGCATGTGGTTCGCGAGCGCCAGACGCTTGAGGATGTGCTCAAGGGCGAGAAGGTGGTCTGAGGTCGATTGTCAGGCCACCAGCGGCAGGTTGGGATCCACGTCCGCCTCCAGGGCGGACGTCTGTCCCAGCCTGAAGCGCTGTGCGGCGGCGTAGGCGATCATCGCCGCGTTGTCCGTGCTCAGATCCGGCCGGGCAAGCAGCAGGGTGAGTCCTTCCTGCTCGCAGCGTGCGGCCAGCTTGGTCCTCAGGCCACGGTTGCAGCTGACGCCGCCGCTGACGGTCACGAGCTTTTCTCCGGCCTGTCTGGCGGCAAGCACCAGCTTCTCGACCAGCACCTCGCAGATGGCCTCCTGCACGCTGGCGCAGACATGGGCCAGCACGGCGGGGTCCTCGAGCTTGAGGTGCGGCAGCTCGTAGAGCACGGCGGTCTTCAGGCCGCTGAAGCTGAACTCGAGGCTGCGTCCGTCGAGGAAGCTGCGCGGAAAGGCATGGGCGTCCCCCCGGCCCAGGCGCGCCAGCTTGTCGATCTCGGGGCCGCCGGGGTAGGGCAGGCCGATCATCTTGGCGATCTTGTCAAAGGCCTCGCCGGCGGCGTCGTCTCGCGTCCTGCCTAACAAACGATAGCCGCCAACTTTGGTCATGTGGACCAGCATCGTGTGCCCGCCGCTGACGATCAGGGCCACGCTCCGCCGGGGCGGCCCGTTGCCGGCCATGAAGGGGGAGAGCAGGTGGCCCTCCATGTGGTTGACGGCCAGGAAGGGCTTGCGTTCGGCGACGGCCAGAGCCTTGGCCATGCTGGTGCCGATCAGCAGGCTGCTGACCAGGCCCGGGCCGCTGGTGGCGGCAAAGGCCTCGATGTCGGCCAGCCTCACCCTGGCTTCCGCAAGCACCTGCTCCACCAGGGGGCGGACATGAAGGATGTGGTTGCGCGAGGCGACCTCGGGCACGACCCCGCCGTAGCGACGATGGATTTCCACCTGTGAGGCCACGGCAGATGCCAGGATCTCGCCCTCCGCCGTGCAGATGGCGGCGGCGGTTTCATCACAGGAGGACTCCAGGGCAAGAAGCATGATGCATGGACGGAAGGAGGGTGTCTTCCAGGGGCGGATTCATTCAGGCAACCGGGCCGTCCCGCCAGCAGATTCTCACAGGCCCGCCATGAGCTGGACAAAACGCAGGCCTTCGACGGTGAGCTTGCCGCTGTTGCTGATCAGGCCTCGCGTCTGGTAGTAGTGGGGCGTGCTGCTTTTGGCCAGCCAGGTCAGCGCGGTTCCGCCGGTGGGTTCCGAAGAGGCGGTCACGGAGAGGGGAAGGCCCCAGCGGTTGCAGCGGATCTTCCAGGAGGCGGGCCTGCCCGGGCTGCCGCCGGCTTCGCGCAGCCAGGGGTAGCGCTTGAGGATTTCCATCTGCGCCGTGCCGGGCACGGTGATTTCAAACCGGGCCTCGGATTGCTTCACGTAGGAGGCCACCGAGAGGGCCGGGTTTTTTGCATGGGCCAGGTAAAGGCCCTGGATGTCCAGCCCCAGGAGGTTCATGCCGTTGTAGATCCCATGATGGTTGGGCGAGCGGAAGCCTGTGCTGTGCCAGAGATCGAACTCGGTCGAGAGCATGAGGTTCAGCTCCACGTGCACATGGGCGCGGCGTTGGTCGATGCCGCTGCCGGTGTGGCCCATGAGGGCGATGGCCTGTCCTGCGCTCACTTTCTGCCCGGCTTCCGCGCGGTATTCCTTGAGATGGGCGTAGAGCGAATAAAACGGCCCCTCGCCCCAGTCGTGGCGGATGACGAGGTAGCTGCCGTAGTTGCTTTTGCCTGGTGGGGCGACATGCACGACTTCGCCGGCGAGGATGGCGCGCACCTCATCCAGAGGTTCACCCCGGGCGTCACGTTGCAGGGGCTTCACGTCCATGCCTTCATGAAACCGGGCATAGGCAATGTCAGACCCGATGCGGCGTGGGTCCCGCCAGAAGCCGAACTGACCGCCTTCCCAGGGATAGCTGATCTGGCCCTCGAAGTTGCGGTCGACAAACTGGAAGTATCCCGGGCCGTCGCCCTTGAGCAGCGAGTCGTTGTCCGTGGGCAGGCGCAGGTCCAGCGTCTGGGCGTGGGTCGGGCAGAAGCCTAGACCGAGGGCGAGAGCGAGGAGGGGGATTCGCATGGGATGTGAATTCTGACACATTTTGCCGCCGATGCACGCGGGGCTGGCGGCAAACAAAAAGGGCGGCCGACGAGGCCGCCCTTCCTGAAGGTTCGGAAGCAGGTTACGCGACGGGCTGGAGCTCACGATTGCTCTGCAGCACCTTGTCCACCAGGCCGTAGGCGCAGGCCTCCTCGGCGGTCATGTAGTTGTCGCGGTCGGCGTCCTTCTCGATGATCTCCGGGGTCTTGCCGCAGTGGTGGGCGAGGATGCGGTTCAGGCGGCGCTTCAGCTTGTACATGAAATCCACCGTGCGCTCGACGTCGCTGGCCGTGCCGCGTGCGCCGCCGGAGACCTGGTGGATCATGATGTCGCTGTTCGGCAGGGCGTAGCGCTTGCCCTTGGTGCCTGCGGAGAGCAGCACCGCGCCCATGCTGGCGCAGATGCCGATGCAGTAGGTGTTCACGTCGCAGGTGACGAACTGCATGGTGTCATAGATGGCCAGGCCGGCGGTCACGGAGCCGCCCGGGCTGTTGATGTAGAAATGAATGTCCTTCTTCGGGTCCTGCATCTGCAGGAAAAGGAACTGGGCGATGATGACGTTGGCGACCTGGTCGTTCACGTCCGTGCCGAGGAAGATGATGCGATCCTTCAGCAGGCGGGAGTAGATGTCGTAGGCGCGTTCGACACGGCCTTCGTTTTCAATCACCGTCGGCACGATGAAGTTCGAGGGCGGCGTGAGGGTCGAGGAGGGAAAATCGGCGGGGTGGTGGGACATAAGGTGAATCAAGAGGTGTCAGGGAGCCTTGTCAAACTACGGGCGTCATGCCCCGCCGGATGGGTTTCGGCATTTCCCTGCCGTCGCCAGGGCTTGCAGACGGCCGGGCATGTGGCCGCAGATCGCGGTGATTCAACCGGCCCTTGTTCAGAATCAGCGCCAATCCGCCTGAGGTCATTTTTGAGCCGGCGTTCCATCCTGCCCAAGTCCAGATTTTGCCCTCCGGTTGTCAAAATTTTTTGTGGCGTTGGCGGGTGTTTTTTTAGGCGTCACCAGATTGAACTGTTGTTAGGATGCGGATAAGACAAGGCAAGCTTCATGCCCTTCCCCCGCGCACTTTTCTCCTGGATGGTTGTCATGCTTGGATGCGGCGTGATGGTCGCCCAGGAAGCCTCGATCCTGCAGCTGCCCGAGACCCTTTCAAACGACTCCTACGTTCACTGGAGCAGGCTGGTGGTGAATGAAGGTTCGCTGACTGTTTTTGGCACGAATCAAAGCACGTCGGAAGTGGTCACCTGGACTCCGGGCGATGGGCTGCATGTCGTGCCTGGCAGCGCTGGCAAGACACTGCGGCTGGTGAGTCCTGACGGTGAGCGAATCGTCGTGGCGTCCGGCAGTCCCTCCATTCAAAGCCTGGTGAATGTGGCGACGGGTCAGGTGGATCCGTTGGCAGCACGACCACCTCCTGAGGGCTACAGCGCCATCAGCACGGTGGCTCACGGATTTCTGGGCAATGGGCGGCTGCTGAGGCTGTCTGAGTCCAGGCCTCTGGCCGGATTTGGCAACAAGGTCCAGGCGTGGATCCTGAACCCGAATGACATGACGGAGGTGGAGGTTCCCGCAAGTTCTCCCGCAGGCACAGCCTACACGCTGGTTGGACACGGCATTTTTTTCAGCAGCGGCACCACCCGTCGTATCATGGGCCGGGGATTCAGCAGCCTTTGGTTCACGGATGACGAGGGGTTCTCCAAAGAGGTCGGCCCTTACCCGAATTATGCGATACTGCAAAATGCCGTCATCTCGGCCAATGGGCTTTGGGCGGTGTGTGACAGCCGGGGGCTGGGTGAACCTCGGATAGGAGACAACGTGGGCGACCTCATTGACCTGGGGGCAGCCACGCCGGTCCTGAGGCGTTTGAGCCAGCTGCCCAGGTTTTCCTCTTCTCCAGCGGGTCATGGTGAATTGTCCGTGTCCAGCGTCCTCAATGATGGCACGATTCTGGGAACGGTGCAGGGCACCGGGCCGGGCTACAGTGATCTGAGGACGGTCTGTGTCTGGCATGCGAACGGAGCCCGAGTGCGTCTGAAGGATGCGCTTCAGGAGCACTTCGGCATTTCCATGGAGGAAACCCAGCTGCAAGGGGTGGTGGGGGCATCCCCCGATGGCACGCAGATCCTGGTCTCAGGCGCCTCTCCGAACCAGGCTGGGCGAAGTGTCTTCCATCTGATCACGCTGCCGACTCCGCTGCCATGGAAACCGGGCATCCCGAAAATGTGGGCCATGTGGTGGAAGGGCGCCCACAATACCGAGCTGCCGGTGAAATTTGATCCGCTCCTCAAAGACTACTTCACCGGCAGCGTTTCCGTGTCTCTGGTCAACACGGGAGATGCACCGCTGGAGATCACCAACATCGTGATCGACGGCCCCTCCGCCGCCAAGTTCACCTGCAGCCTCACCGAGGATTTTCCGACGGTTCCGGTCGGTGGCAAGCAGGGGCTTGGCATCCATTACACGGCGACCGGCCCGGAGACTGACACGGCCACGATGCGGATTTACAGCAATGACCCTGCGGCCCCGGTGCTGGTGATTCCCATCGAAGCCCAAGGACCTGCGCCTGTGCTGAGCCTCACTCTCGAGCGTTCCTCGTCCGCCGGTCCTCTGGTGTTTGCCGCAGCCGTGGGTCGTGAGGTGGAGGCATCGGTCGTTCTGAGCAACCTCGGGAACCGAGCCGCCACCCAGGTTGTTCCTGAAATCGTGGATGATTCTGAGGGCGAGTTCAGCATCGTCAGCGCCCCGGTTGAAAATCTGGACACGTCCACAACCTTGACGGTGCGCTGCACGCCAAGGAGCGCCGGTATCAAGCACTGTCAGATCCAGGTGACCAGTGCGACTCCGGGAGCCAACGTGGAAACGATGGACGTCACCGTTCACGCATACGCTCCGAAGATGCTTGAAATTGAGGACGAAGCAGGCCTGCCGCTGAACCTTCCGGAAGAGCCGCTGCTGTTTGGCCAGGCCTCCATCAACAATGACATCTATGCCGGGCGGAGCTTCTACCTGCACAATTCAGGAACTGAAGACCTGGAGGGGTTCACCTTCCGGCTGACGGGAGCCGCTTCAGGAGAATACATCAGCACGCCGAGCACCGTGTTCTTGCCTGGAGTCAACGACTCCCGCACCATCAAGGCAGGATCCAGGCTGCAGGTTCACCTCAGCTTCAATCCGAAGAACCTGCTGAGCCGGGAGGCCAGCCTTGTCATCGACAACCCTGGCCACTTTGTCGAGCCTCTGGAGATCAGGCTCATGGGTGAAGGAGTCGCCAGAGGCGCGCCGGTGTTTGTCTCCTCACCTGATTCAGAGATCAACACGCTGACGTTGCAGAAAGCCGTCTTCCGCCTCACGGGGGCCAGCCCGATGCTGTACCGGGTTGTGAAGGACGGCGCCGCTGACATGCCAGGCGATTGGAAGTCCGCCTACTACGAAAATGCTGTCACGATGAACCTGTCCACGCAGGATCAGAACAAGGATCTGGCCATTGAGGTCAGGAACAGCCACGGCACCGCGCGTTCGCCTGTTTTTCGCAGGATTCATGTGACCCTCCCCCCGACTCAGGTGGACACACTGCCCGCCAGCAAGTGGCCCAAGTTTGTGCCATCCTATCCCGGCTTCATGGTGACTGGGGTCAGCAGGGCGGTATTCGAATGGTTCAGGGACGCGACGTCTCTGGGGATCTCAGGGGCTGGCATCCAATTTCCGAAGGCCTCTGCGGCAGATGAGGGCAGCTACACCTGCCGGGTGTCGGTGCCCTTGATCGGAGGCGGTCACACGTCCGTTCTGCTTGGCCCCGTGATCCTGAATGTGATCGGCGCTCCACAGGTCATTCCCTTCACTCTTCGCCCGGCTTCGGTCCTGGAATCTGTCTCCTGGGAGCTCAAGGCCACGGACAATCATGCCACGCCCACCAAGTTCCGGGTTTCAGGTCTGCCTCCAGGCATCACTTACAATGCAACCACGCACCGTGTGGGCGGGCATGTTCAGCCTTCGGCGGCCCCCAAGGCTCCCAGGGACTATCGGGTCAAGGTGCAGGCTTCAAATGCGGTGGGGGCTGGACCCGTGCATGAGGTCACGTGGCGCATCCTGCCTTACCAGCCACAGGTCAGCGGCACTTATCATGCCACGATCAGCCGGCATGACTGGGAGCCTCTGGGGCAGCTCTCGGGATTCACGACCACCACCATCTCCACGACGGGCAGCTACTCTTCCCAGACGACCATTCATGGCGTGACCTACCGGAAGACGGGCAAGATCAGGAACGTCAAGCCTGTCCCGGCAGAACCCGCCCAGGCACAGGACCCTTTGTTGAATGACCTGGAAGATGTGATGATTTTCGATCCATCCTATTCGACCCGGGCAGATCCTTTGAGAATGCTCCTGATGACCTTCCGTGGTGACGATGTGGATGGCAGTCTGGGGCTTGTTCAAGGGCAGGTTGTCCGGGGCTGCAAGGTCCGCCCAGCCCCTGCGCATCTCATCAAGGCCGATCCTGTGGCACGGCATCATTTCGCGCTGAAGATGCTGGGCAATCCTGCCGGTGTGGAGCCTGGGAACAGCGGCTTCCTGGCCGCCAGCCTGCTTCGAAACGGAGCCTGCAATCTCGTCTTCAGAATGCCTGACGGAGTGGGGTTTACAGCGTCCACAGGCATCGGCAGGCGTTCTGACACTTCAGCCTGGATGGTTCCCCTGCATCAGGTGGGGTATTCCAAAAAGGGGGCTGTCACCGGCCGTCTGCTCTTCCCGGATGACGAGACACTCTCGCAGGTGGAACTCGACTGGTACAAGGCCTCCCCGGTGACGAATCTGATGGGAGCTCTTTTCCCCTCGATCCACGCCATCTCCCTGGAGGGTGAAGGCAGTCATTATCAGGCCGGCGCCGCGAGCGGGCCGTGGCAGCAGGCGTTTGACTTCACCCTTCCCGGTGCCAACGCCATCTGCAGGCTCCAGGGGGCTGCGCCAATCTCGGACACGGCCGGCATCCTCAAGCTTGACAGCAAGGGAACCATTACCGCGCCAAGCCCCCAGCCTGCGCCAATGGCGAGTCTGCGGGCCACGTGGAGCGCAGCCACAGGCTTGTTCACGATCCATGGATCGGCAAGCAGCCAGAAACCTGGAACCACTCTTCTTAAGCCGGTCGGCTCCCTGACTGGACAGGCACTGTGGATCCCGCACCTCCGCAGCGGGGTGGGCAATTTCATCTTCACTCGCACTCCCTCGTCGCCTCCCCCTGAAACAGGCTGGATCCGCCTGTCTCCAAGCACGATGGACTGAGGATCACTCTCCGTTCCGTCTGCGTGCTCGGTATTCCGTCGGACTGCACTTTTGCAGGCGGCGGAAGAGGCGGTTGAAAAAGGAGACCTGGGTGAACCCGCAGCCCAGGGCGATTTCCAGCACGCCCCGGTCGCTCTCCACCAGCTCCCGGCAGGCGGCCTGGAGGCGGAGGTGGTTGAGAAATTCGCTCAGAGTCCTGCCGGCGTGCTTTTTGAACTGGCGTGCAAAGGTGGGTCGGCTGAGCCCGCTGACGGCCAGCACCTCTTCAAGCCGGACAGGCTCCCGGAAGCGGGCGATCACATGGCGCAGCGCCCGGGAGATGGCCTGCTGGTAGTGGGATTCGGCGGCCAGGGCGAAGGAGCGTGCCGAAAGCCGGGCCCGCTCCCTGGCCGGAGCGCCGTGAATGACCGCCAGCACCCTCAGCAGCAGGGCAAGCTGTTCGACCCCCTGGGCCGTGGTCATTTCCTGCATGTGGGAGGCGACACGGGCCGCGGTCAGGCCGCTCAGGCGCAATCCGTGTCCGCTCTGCTCAAAGAGGGCGCGCATGGGAAGGGTCTCCGGGAAGGCCCAGAACGGGTGGCCTTCAGGAAAATGCCACTGCACGGACAGGCCGCTCGAATGAGCCCGGGTGTGCCAGTAATGAGGCAGCTTGCCACCGAGCAGGACGAGATCGCCCGCCTCAAAGGCGCCGATGTGGTCGCCGACAAAGCGTGTGCCCTGGCCTTCGCGGAAAAGCGTCAGCTCCATCTCCGTGTGAAAGTGCCAGTGCGTTCCCTCGCCCGTCAGCTTCTCGACCCGGCCGGGAGCCAGCAGGCATTCCACCTCACGCAGCGTGCGTGACCAGCGCAGCACCCGGAAGGAGTGTCCGCCCGGCATCTGGATTTTTTCACGCTCGACACGCATGGGCACTATCGTGACACGAATCCCGCTCTGAGCCAGGATTCATTGAGACGATAGTCGAAGTTGTGGAGACTGGAGACGTAGCGCCGAGGCCGGCGGTCCTGCTTTAATGAAGCCGCCATGAGCAAACCCACCAAGTATCGTTTTTCCTTCGGCCCCTGGAACATCAGCGAGGGCGCCGATCCCTTCGGCCCTGAAGTGCGTCCCGTGTTCCCGCACGAGAAGAAGTTCGCGCTCTACCGCCCGATGGGCTTTGAGGGCGTGCAGTTTCATGACGACGACGTCGTGCCCGGCATCGACGGCCTGACGCCCGCGCAGATTTCCAAGCAGTGCGCCAAGGTGAAGAAGATGCTCGACAACCAGGGGCTGGTTCCCGAGTTCGTCGCGCCACGCCTTTGGTTCGCGCCCCAGACCATCGACGGCGGCTACACGGCGAACAGCGCCAAGGACCGCCGATACGCCCTCGAGCGCACCCTGCGCAGCATTGACGTGGCCCGCGAGATCGGCTGCGGCGCGATGGTGCTCTGGCTGGCCCGTGAAGGCAGCTACATCCGCGAGAGCAAGAACGCCCGCCTGGCCTACCAGCGCATCCTGGAAACCCTCAACGCCATGCTTGCCCATGACAAGGACATCGAGATCTGGATCGAGCCGAAGCCGAACGAGCCCACCGACGCCGCCTATGTGCCGACCATCGGTCATGCCGTGGCCCTGGCCTACGCCTCCAGTGATCCGAAGCGCGTCAAAGGCCTCATTGAGACCGCCCACGCCCAGCTCGCCGGCCTGGATCCGAGTGACGAGATGGCCTTCGCCCTCGCCCATGACAAGCTGGGCAGCGTGCACCTGAACGACCAGAACGGCCTCAAGTACGACCAGGACAAGAACTTCGGCTCCGCCAACCTGCGCGCCGCCTTCAACCAGGTGCGTGTGCTGGAGGAGGCGGGCTACGGCCGCCGCGGCGAGTTCATCGGCCTGGACGTGAAGGCCATGCGCACGCAGAAGGGCAAGGGTGTCACCTCCCACCTCACCGGCAGCCTCGAGATCTTCAATCACCTGGTCGCCAAGGTCCGCTCCTGGGACCGCAAGCTTGAGCAGCAGCTGATCGACGCCCGTGATTACGAAGCGCTGGAACTTGCCGTGATGAAACACATCATGGGCGTTCGCTGATCCCAACCTCCCACCCCCCAGACCACTCCGATGAAACAGTATCGTCTCAACCGTCTCTTCAACGCCAAGTCCGGCCGCTGCTTCGACGTGGCCGTGGACCACGGCTTCTTCAACCAGCCCGGCTTCCTCCAGGGCATCGAGGACATGCGCAAGGTCGTGAAGACCCTCGTGGACGCCGCGCCTGACGCCATCCAGCTCACGCTGGGCCAGGCGCGTCATCTCCAGGAAATCCCCGGCCGCTTCAAGCCCAGCCTGGTGCTGCGCACCGATGTGGCGAACATCTATGGCAAGGAGCTGCCTTCCTCGCGCTTCAGCCTGATGATCGAGGAGACCATGCTCCAGGCCGTGCGCTACGACGCCGCCTGCGTGTGCGTGAACCTGTTCCAGATCCCCGGAGCCCCCGAGGTGCATGAGCAGTGCGTGGACAACATCCTCCGCCTCAAGCCCCAGGCCGACTATTACGGCATGCCGATGATGGTGGAGCCGCTGGTCTTCCAGCCTAACGAAAAGGCGGGCGGCTACATGGTGAACGGTGACCTGACCGCCATCATGCACCTGGTCCGCCAGGCCGTGGAGCTCGGAGCCGACATCGTCAAGGCCGACCCCACCGATGATGTGAGCGTCTATCACAAGGTGGTGGAGACCGCCGGCGGCATCCCCGTGCTGGTGCGCGGCGGCGGCCGGGTGAGCGACAAGGAGATCCTGGAACGCACCCAGGGCCTGCTGGAGCAGGGCGCGGCGGGCATCGTCTATGGACGCAACGTCATCCAGCATCCGAAGCCCAAGGGCATCACCCAGGCGCTCATGGCCATGGTGCATGACGGTGCCAGCGTGAAGAAGGCTCTGAGCCTGATCAAATAACCAGGGCGGCGAACGCCGTCTCAATGATCAACGAAAGCGGGCCGGGGGGAAACCTCCGGCCCGCTTTTGGATCAGGCGTTGTAGCGCGCCAGGAGTTCGGCAGCCTTGGCGGGATCGACCTTTTCGTAGAAGTCGTCCTCGACCATGCAGACGGGGCCGAAGCCGCAGCTGGCCAGGCATTCGGCAAACTCAATGCTGTACTTGCCGTCTTCGCTGACTGCGATGGGGTGGTGATGGTCGGTGTGGCTGCGGTCGATTTTGGCGGCGGCGCAGAGGGAGTCCATCAGCTCGTAGCTGCCGGCCATCGCGCAGGAAAGGGTGCGGCAGACGCGGATGTGGAAACGGCCCGGGGCGGACTGGCGGAATCCGGGGTAGAAGGTGACGACTTCCAGCACCTGGATGGGTTCCAGACCAAGCTTGGCGGCGACCCAGTTGACAGCTTCATCGGTGATGTAGCGGAAGTGATGCTGCAGAAGGTGCAGCAGCGGCAGCACGGCGCTCCGTTTGGACACCGGATAGTGCGTGATGACCTCGTCGATCTTGCGTTCGAGTTCGGCGGGGATTTCGAGGGCCATCGGGATGCGCGGGGGGGAGGATTGGTTGGGGTGATGGGGATCAGCGGTCACACTCACCCATCACGAAGTCGAGGCTGCCGAGCACCGAAGGAATGTCGCTGAGCAGGTGGCCGGGCAGCATTTTCGGCAGGATGCTCAGGTTGATGAAGGAGGGGCTGCGGATCTTCAGGCGGTAGGGAACGCCACCTCCTTTGCTGTGGATGTAGAAGCCGAGCTCGCCCTTGGGGTTTTCCGCCCCGAAGTACACTTCACCGGCCGGGGCGTCGATGCCCTGGGTGGCGATGATGAAGTGGTGGATGAGCTCCTCCATCTTCATGAGCACCTTTTCCTTGGCAGGCAGCAGGCCTTTGGCCTCGCTGACGTTGATGGGGCCGCCGGGAAGCGTGTCGAGCACCTGGCGCAGGATGCGGATGCTCTGGCGCATCTCCTCCATGCGGACGAGGTAGCGGTCAAAGCAGTCACCCGTGGTGCCGATCGGGATGTCGAAGTCGTATTTCTCGTAGCCGAGGTAGGGGTTGGCCTTGCGCAGATCGTGCTCCACGCCGGAGCCGCGCAGGTTGGGGCCGCTGATGCCCCAGGCGACGGCGTCTTCCTTGGTGATGATGCCGAGGCCCTGGGTGCGCGCCATGAAGATGGCGTTGCGGGTGAGCAGCTTGTCCACCTCGTCGATGACCGGCTCCAGTTCCGTGAGGAAGGTGCGGACGGCTTCCACGAAGCCCGAAGGCAGGTCACGCACCTGACCGCCGACACGGGTGTAGCTGGTGGTGAAACGGGCTCCGGTGAGCTGCTCGCTGAGGTTGTAGATCTTCTCGCGTTCCGTGAAAGTGTAGAGGAAGACGGTCATCGCACCGACGTCCATGGCGAACACGCCGACGCCGAGCAGGTGGGCGGAAATGCGGGCCAGCTCGCAGCAGATCACGCGGATGGCCTGGCCGCGTTCAGGAACCTCCCATCCCATCAGCTTCTCGACAGCGAGCGCGTAGGCGACGTTGTTGGCCAGGGGGGCGAGGTAATCCAGCCGGTCCGTGTAGGGCACGAACTGGTTGTAGTGCATGTTCTCGGCGATCTTCTCGTCGCCGCGATGCAGGAAGCCGACATCGGGCTCGGCCTTGCTCACGACTTCACCGTCCAGCTCCAGGATCAGGCGCAGCACCCCATGGGTGGCCGGGTGGGAGGGGCCCATGTTGAGCACCAGCTTTTCGCCGACAATGTCCTTGGCGGCGGCGTCCATGCCCTCGGCCTGCATCGCAGCCTTGGCGGCGACATCAGGGGCTTCGTACTCTCGCGTGACTGTGGGCATCAG
>CAZXPU010000003.1:0-10580 GCA_964642905.1 uncultured Prosthecobacter sp. | reverse complement strand
TTGGGGGGATTTGGCAGTATTCTACGCGGCAAATTTACCAGCAAGGCGAATTTGTGAAAAATTTCACAAGCTCGGCAGGTCGGGCTTTGGACCTGCCCCAGGGAAGAGCGGATTCAGGCGGGGTCAGGCCGTTTTTCGGGCTTTTCGCATCCAGAGCAGGGCGATGATCAGTCCGACTAGCCCGCCTAGGTAGCTGGCGTTGTGAATGTAGGCCACCTGGACGAAGGCCACCGGGTCGATGACGTCCCGCCCGGCCAGCATGCGTTCCCAGGTGTCCATCCGGGGATCGTCGGGACTGGCTGGGGCGATGAGGTAGGAGGCGGTGGCGAAGACCAGGGCGGTCAGCATCATCACGGCGACACCTTTCAAGCTCAGCCGCGCGGCTCGCCCTGGATTCAGATGGGGCAGTGAAATCCGGCCCATGAACCAGCCGGCGAAGAAGCCGACCCACCAGGTGGCCAGGAACCCGATTTCAGCCACGACAACCCGTTCGGGCGGTGTTTTGGGAAGGTAATGAAACTGCTGGAACTTGAATTCGGTGAAGTATTCCGGCCCGAGGGTGAAGGTGACCTGGTCATGGAGGATGCCGTAAGCCCCCGCAACCAGGGCTCCGCCAAAGCCGAAGACGGTCATCCAAAGGAACTGACGCAGGGTCAGGCGGGGGTAGAGCAGGTTCATGAGAGAGTCAGGACAGCGGGCCAGAGCCGCCCTTTGTCCGGCAACGGACCCGGCCGCCGAGCCAGTGGTCAAATCAGGCTGAGGGGTCAGTCGAGGAAGTCGAGCCCGAGGTCCAGGGCACGCACGGTGTGGGTGAGGGCGCCGACAGAGATGGCGTTCACGCCGGTCGCGGCGACATCGCGGATGGTCTCCAGGGTGATGCCACCGCTGGCCTCCAGCCAGAGCCTTCCTGCATTCAGGGTGACCGCCTGGCGCAGGCGTTCACAGCCCATGTTGTCGAGCAGGAGCATGTCGACCCCGTGCAGGGTCAGGAAACGCTGCATCTGCTCCAGGGTGTCGCATTCAAGCTGGATGCGGGTTCCCGGGCGATCGATGCGCACGCGGTCAATCGCGGCCTGCAGGGCTTCATTGGAGCCATTGGCGGCGATGTGGTTGTCCTTCACCATCACATGGTCGTAAAGGCCCAGGCGATGGTTCGTGCCGCCGCCTGCCTTCACGGCGGCTTTTTCCAGCAGACGCCATCCGGGGGTGGTCTTGCGGGTGTCCCAGATCTGGACGGGATGCGGGCGGACGGCCTCCACATAACGGCGCGTCTGGGCGGCAATGCCGCAGAGGTGCTGGAGAAAGTTCAGGGCCGTGCGTTCTCCGGTCAGGATGCCGCGGGTGGGGCCCTGGATCTCCAGGACGACATCGCCCTTTGCGAAGGCCTCGCCGTCCTGCTTCAGAGGTGTCGTCCGCAGGCGCTCGTCGACGATTTCAAAGACACGGCGTGCGACGTCCATGCCGGACATGACACCTGGCTCGCGGGCGACGATGACCGCCGAGGAGCTGAGGGTTTCCGGGACGAAGTAGGTCGAGGTGACATCGCCAGGGCCGACGTCCTCCGCGAGGGCGGCCTGGATGAGGGATTCGGTGGCGAGGTCCATGGGCTCTAAGCTTACGACGACACGGCGTCGGCGGCCAGGGCGGCGTTGCCGATGATGCCGGCCTCGTTGCTGAACTTGGCGGGCAGGATCTGCAGGCGTTCCCAGACGACGGTGCTGAGCATGGACTGCACCTTGCGTTTCAGCGGGTCAAAAATCAGGTCACCGGCCTGGGCCACGCCGCCGCCGATGATGAAGGCGTCCGGATTGAGCAGCCAGGCGATGCTGGAGATGGCGGTGCCGAGCCAGTCGGCGATTTCATCCCAGACCTGGCGGGCGATGTCGTCGCCGGCCTTGGCGGCCTCGGCGATGTTCTTGGGGGTGCACTCCTCCACGCTCTTGGTGATGTGGGCCTCGGCGTAGCGCTGCACGGCGTGTTCGGCGATCTCCTTGTTGCCGGTGTATTTTTCCAGGGCGCCCAGGTTGCCGTAGTGGCCGGCCCTGCCGTCGCAGTCGATGCTCATCTGACCGACCTCTCCGGCCGCGCAGCCGCTGCCGCGATACATCTGGCCGTTGAGCACGAGCGCGCCGCCGATGCCGGTGCCCATGGTGAGCGCGACAACATTGTTCAGACCCTGTCCGGCGCCGTAGCGGAACTCGGCCCAGGCCATGGCGTTGGCGTCGTTTTCCACGACCACGGGAAGCCCGGTCTTCTCACCCAGGATGGCCTTCAGCGGCACATGCTTCCAGCCGGGAACGTTGGTGAGGATGTGGATGAAGCCGTGCTCGAAGTCCACCAGTCCGGGCACGCCGACGCCAATGGCGCAGATGTCAGGGTAGGCCATGCGGAGCTTTTCCACACGTGCCGCCATTTCGGTGATCAGGGCGGCGGGGCCGGCGAAGCTGGAGGTCGGGATGGGCTCGTCGGTGAACAGGAGTTCGCCGCCGCGGCAGACGCCGATTTTCACAAAGGTGCCGCCGAAATCGATGCCGACGGTGGTGCGCTGGGGATCAGACATGGGAAGGAAGGGGGCGCGGAGGATGCCGCTGGCCCGTTGGGGCGCAAGGGCAAAACAAGGCCGCCAGCCATCTGTCCGACAAGGTCCGGTTGGGCGGGCAGGCCTGGAAGTCCCGTTCTGGGACCAGGCTGGAGCCGGCAAGCCTTGAGTGTCCGGCTGCGTAGTTCCGCCCATGAAACGCGCCCTGATCCTGCTTGCGTCCGCCACTTCGCTCCTCGCCGCTGATGTCATCCCGATGGGCTCCCGGCGTGAGCTTTTTGTGGACGATCACCTGATCGGCGGCCTGACCGGCAAGGCCGAACAACGTTTGCATCAACCGCAGCCGCGGGAGGCCGCCCTCACCCACGACGCCCCCTGGGAGGGCAGCGGCACCGGCTACCACAGCGTCTTCCGCGACGGCGGCAAATATCGGATGTACTACAAGGCCTGGCAGCTCACGGTGACTCCCGGCAAGGTGAACACGGGCGAGCATCCGCTGTTCACCTGCTATGCGGAAAGCGATGACGGCATCCACTGGCGCAAGCCGGAGCTGGGCCTGTTTGAATACAAGGGGTCCAAGGCCAACAACATCGTCCTGGTGCCCGGGAAGATGGGGGGTGCCAGGCCTGACCCGGGGCACATCGCCGTGTTCAAGGATGACAATCCCGCCGCGAAGCCGGAGTCGCGCTACAAGGCCATCGTGCGCTCGGATTCGCCCAAGGGCCTGCTGGCCTTCCATTCGCCGGACGGCCTCCGCTGGTCGCCGATGCAGGAGACGCCGGTGATCACCGACGGGGCCTTTGATTCGCAAAACCTGGCGTTCTGGGATGCCAGCGCCGGGCTCTACAGGGCCTACTGGCGCTATTTCACGGGCGGTGTGACGGATGAGAAAAACTGGAAGCCGTCAGGTGATCGTGCCATCCGCACGGCCACTTCAAAGGACTTCCTGCACTGGGAAAACCCACGCGATCTGGCCTATGTGGATTCCCCCAGCGAGCAGCTCTACACCAACCAGGTGAAGCCATATGCCCGTGCTCCGCACCTGCTGCTGGGTTTCCCGACACGCTATGTGGAGCGTGGCTGGTCGGAGAGCCTGCGCGCCCTGCCGGAGCGTGAGCACCGCGAGTGGCGCTCGAAGGCCAGTGACCGCTATGGCATGGCGGTGACGGAGGGCCTGTTCATGGCCAGCCGTGACGGGGTGAATTTCAAGCGCTGGAACGAGGCCTTCCTGCCGCCGGGCATCGAGCGTCCGGGCACCTGGAACTACGGCCATCAATACATCGCCTGGCATCTGGTGGAGACGAAGTCGGCGCTGGAGGGGGCCCCCGATGAACTGAGCCTGTATGCGACCGAGAGCTACTGGACGGGGAAAAGCAGCGTGCTGCGCCGCTACACCCTTCGGCAGGATGGTTTTGTGTCCATCCATGCACCGATGAGCGGCGGCGAGCTGATCACCCAACCCCTGACCTTCAGCGGCAAGACGCTGACGATGAACTTTGCCAGCTCGGTTGCCGGCGGGGTGCGGGTGGAAATCCAGGATGCGAATGGAGCGGCCTTTCCGGGCTTCAGCCTGGCGGATTGTGAAGAGCAGTTTGGCGACTCGCTGCAGCGCTCGGTCGTGTGGAAAAACGGCAGTGACGTCAGCCCGCTGGCCGGCAAGGTTGTGAAGCTGCGTTTTGTGCTGAAGGATGCGGATCTTTACTCGATCAAGTTTGAGCCGAAGTCCTGAGACGGGCGTGGAATGAGCCAATGAACCAAGGTTCAAACAGGTCGGGATGGGGAAGGGCCAATGACCAAGCCTCAATGATCAAGGAAATGCCCCAAGACACCAAGGTTCAAGCGGGTCGGCGCGACGGCACCCAAGCAAGCTTGAGCTTCATCTCATGACCGCATCGAAGGATCTTGCCGCCCGGTTTTGATGATGGGAAATTGGGCCTTCCTTGGGCATTGGCTCCCTGGGCCTTGGTCATTTTCATGGCCGCCTGCCACAGCGATTCCTCAGACGCCCTGGCGGGCGCCTCGGAAAACATGGGAATGGCCAAGCCTCGCGAACCTCACCAGGCCCACTCCAGGCCGTAGTTGCCGGCGAGGGAGACGAGTTCATGGCGCATGGCCCACTCATCGGCGCGGGGCTCCATGTCGGCGGGGTGGCGGTTGCTGGCCCCCTTGAGAGCCATGCAGCCGGTGTTGTCGCCGATCTGGCGGATCGTTTCGATCTCCTCGCGGCTCAGGCATTGCTCGGGCAGGGCGGCGAGATCGTCGAGCTTGCTTTCAATGCTGCGCGCGCCTTCGCCATGCTCCTGGATGAGGGTGGGGACGACGCTCTTCACGGCGGTGTTGCCCAGGGTCCAGAGGCAGGCGAGCTGCAGCATGCTGAGGCCGTGCTTCTCGGCGATGGGTCGGACTTTTTCCAGGCGCTCCACGCCATGCTCAATCCATTCGCCCGGGCGGTGGGTGCGGTGGTCGCCGTCACGGAACTTGTGGCCGGGCTTCACATCATCATGGAAGAGTCCGCCGTAGTCGACCACGCGGGCGAGGATGTCGACCTTGTTCTTCTCGGCAGCCGCAAGCACATGCTGGCCGGGCCAGGGTTCGAAGGGATTGAGGATGATCATCGCCCAGTCCATGCGGTCGCCGTAGCGCTCGAAGCATTCGATCATGTCGAGGGTGAAGCCGTTGGCGGGGCCGGGGGCGATGCCGAGGCGGTCCGTCATGCCTTCGTCACGGATGCGGGTGAAGGCGTCCCAGACCTTTTCGCTGGTGTAGCTGATGCTGTCGGGGTTGTGCAGCATGAGCAGGTCAAACTTGGAGCTCTGGCAGCGCTCGAGGCTCTTCTCCGTCGCCATCTTGAGGTAGTCGTAATACTTGTCGGGACCACGCAGGGAGGGGTCGGTGAAGCGTGGGTAGCCCCGGGAGCCCTGGCGGATGCCTTCATAAATGTCATGCCCGACGATGCCGACGAGGCAGTACTCCTCGCGAGGGATGCCCTTCAGGGCCTCGCCAAGCAGGGCATCGGCCCGGCCCACGCCATAAACATCCGCTGTGACGAAGGTGCGGACGCCCTTGTGGAAGGAGTCGCGCATGAGCTGCATGTAGTGCTCTTCGGAAAGCTGTTCACCGTAGTGCATGAAGCGGCCACCACTCCAGGTGCCGTAGGCGGTTCGAGTCAGGTTCATAGTCGGTCGGGAAAAGGGGTTGGAAAAAGGGAAGGCTTCTTTGCCAGCGAGGACAGGAAACGCAAGCCCCGGGTGGAGCCTCGCAGGATGCGGGCTGTTCTCCCCAAGAAACGCCAAAGGCAGGCCTTGCGGCCTGCCTTCAGGTGGTTTTGGGGGATGAAAGGTGGGAGGGCCGATCAGAGCAGGCCGGCTTCCTTGAGAACCTTGAAGGCGCCGTTCTTGTTGACGGTCTTCAGGGCGCGGGCGGTGAGCTTCACGGTGACAAACTTGCCCAGCTCAGGAACCCAGATGCGTTTGGTGCGGAGGTTCGGCAGGATGACGCGCTTCACGCGCTTGGTGATGTGCTTACCGATACCGCCTTCTTTCTTGGCTTTACCGCTGCGATGGATGTGATGGCCACGTGTGACGGTGACTCCGGTGACTTGACAAACTTTGGCCATAAGGTGCTTGGGCTGTAGGTTTCGGGGGAAAAGGGTCGCGAGATTAACCGACTGTCCCGGTTCGTCAACCGGTGAAATCGTCTATCCGGGGAGACCCGGGGGATCAGTAGCTGAAAATTTCGCCCTCCTTGAAGAAGCGCTTGAGTTCGACAGCGGCTGCCTCGGGGGAATCGGAGGCGTGAACGACGTTGGTCATCTTGTCGCTGCCATAGTCTCCACGGATGGTGCCCTTGGGGGCGGCCTTGGAGTCCGTCGGGCCGAGAAGGTCGCGAACGTGGGCGATGACGTTTTCACCGGCGAGGGCCACGGCGATGACGGGCTTGCTCTTCATGAAGCCGGCCACGTCGGGGAAGAAGGGCTTGTCGGCGATGTGGGCGTAATGCTCCTTGAGGATCGCGTCGGTGAGCTGGATCATCTTGATGCCACGCACACGGAAACCTTCAGCCTCCAGACGACGCAGAACCTCCCCGTTGAGACCTTTGTCGACACAGTCGGGCTTGAGCAGGAGCAGGGAAATTTCTTGGGCCATGGTTAGGGGGTGAAAAGGGGGAGGGAGATTGGCGGCTCTCCCCGGGGAAGTCAAGGGGCGATGGTGGAAGGGCTCCAGGGACGGCTGGCAGGGGGGATGTCGCCTAACCAGGGATGGATCCTATGCCTTGGGCCAGATTTCATCACACAAGACTGGCAGCCAGCTGGGCTCTGTGCTAGGTGTTCCGATTCCTCCAATGCCATGCGGTGTCCGGGGGATTTTGACACGCATGTCTGACATCCTTTCCCAGATTCCCCTGCTTCTTTCCGGCTGTGAACCCCGCTTGCGCGCCGAGGCGGAGCAGCTTGTGGAGGCGGATTCCGTACGGGGGCTCGACGTCACCGCCAATGAGGCCCTCGCCGAGGTGCGGATGGATGAGCACAGCGTCAACGCACGCTGGATTTTTGAAGATGGCGCCTGGCAGGGCGAGTCAGACATCGAGGACCGAGTTCTCCACAACCTGGCCCTGGCGGCGGTGCTGATCGCCATCGAGCGCAAGGCTCGCCGGGACCCGACCGCCTTCAAGCCTTCCGACCTCGAGACGCCCTTTCAGGAGGTCATCGAAAAACGTCTCGCCCGTCAGCTGACGCCCGAGGAGGACGCCTACCTGAGCAAGGTCGAGAAGCGCTTCCAACGTGTGCAGCAGACAGGCACGATCTATGACCATGACATGGTCCGCCTGCACCCCAAGTGGACCATTCAGAGTGTTGATCCGCTGGCACTCTGGCCTGAGGCGCCGGCGACGCTGAGGGAGTTCTGGGACTACGTGGCCCTGGCCTTGACCGACCGCGGTTTGCCCATCCCCGGCTTTCTGCGCAACGTGGCCGATCTGACCGCCGTCCGTGAACGCCTGCGTGAGTGGCGCCAGGAGCGCACCGTGCCTCTTTGGAAGGAGCGCATCCGCCGCCTGCTGCGCGATGACTCAGGGCTGGGCGACGGCCTGCGTAAAAAGGGTGACCTTCGCCTTTTGATCACGCCTGCCGAGGCCCGCTTGCAGGGCTGTTTTGACGACCAGGAGCGCTACCACTCCGTCACCGGGGCGGAACTGCGCGAACTGGAGGAAGCCCAGTCCAAGGGGGGGCTTCTGGTCACGCCCGAGGCCGAGCTGCTGCTGCTGTCCGCCCTCGGGCAATCGTCGGCTGCGGCGGCGGACGTCTGCCGTTTTGACCTCGACGCCCATGGGCAGTGGCTGGGCAGCCTGTTTCAGCAGCCGGCGCTGGCCAGCCGCCTGGTCACCCTCGACGAGCATGCCTTCAAGCATTCCTCCACCATGTTGAAGTGGCGGGCCGAGGAGGACCTGGAGGTCAATCAGTTGAAGCTCAGCCTGGTCACCGAAGCCGGCGAAGTGCCGAAGGGACCGCTCCGCGTGCTGCACGGTTCCGAGACGCTCTATCTGGGCGAGGACACCGTTTTCCCCGGGCCGCGCTGGATGCATGATGATTCGAAGATCGACTGTGCCCTGAGCATTCCGCTGGCGGCGCTGACCTCCCAGGAGGGCATCGAGTTTCTGGGCAAGATCGGCCTGCCCCTGCCGCCAAGCATCGCCGGCCGAGTGAAGCATGAGTCCCTGGAGGTGAAGATCCGCGCCGCCTGCCAGAAGAAGGCTCCGGGTTCCAACATCGAATACGCGACCTTCCAGGCCGAGGCGGTGAGCCCGGACGGCCGGCTGCGTGAACGCCTGGGGCCGGCCGGCTGGGCGCCGGTGCTCGATCACAGCGCTCCGGAGGATGATTCGATTGTCTGCCGCGATCGTGCGGCGCTCGAGGTGGCGGAGGCGAACATTCGCAACCTGCATCCCACCTGGGACATCGAGGCGCAGGGTTATCGTGTGCGCCTTACCAAGGCTTTCCCCGACCAGTTCAACTCCTGGGCCTTCAGCCTGCCCGGCGGTGTCAGTCTGACGACCGACGACCGTCTGCAGACCATCCTGGCCGACCCGTTGATCGCCCGCGTCCGGCTGGAGGCCACGCAGACGGCCATCATCGACTGGTTTGACCTGCGCATGATCTTTGAAATCGAAGGCGCGGACCTGAAGGCGGCGGAAATTCGCAAGCTCGTGGCTGCCAAAGGCGGCTTTGTGCAGCTCGCCGACGGCACCTGGCGGCGGGTGAAAATTGAGCTCACCGAGGATCAGATCGCCCTCATGGACCAGCTTGGCATCGACCTCGACTCGCCCACAGATGAGCTGCATCAGCTTCACTGGCGCCAGCTGGCGGGCGACAAGGCCAAGGAGGTGATCAATCCCCGGGCCTGGCAGAACATCACCCAGCGGATGGAGCAGGCGCGCCTGGAGGAGAAGCCGCCGTCCCCCGAGGGCCTCAATGTCACGCTGAGGCCCTATCAGGTCGAGGGCTATCATTTCCTCGCCTACCTGAGCGTGAACAAGTTTGGCGGCGTCCTGGCCGACGACATGGGCCTCGGGAAGACCATTCAAAGCATCAGCTGGGTCCTCTGGCTGCGTGGCCGATTCCGCAACGCCTGGCCCTGCCTCGTGGTGTGTCCGAAGTCCGTGCTCGACGTCTGGGCGAACGAGTTTGCCAAGGCTGCGCCCGGGCTGCGGGTGCAGATCCTGCGTGACAAGGAGGAACTGGACCTCGACCGCCTGAAGTCCGAGGTGCAGGTGCTGGTCATGAACTACGCCCAGATGCGCGGCTGCATCGACTACCTGGAGACCGTGAAGTGGCTGGCCGTCATCATCGACGAGGCCCAGCAGATCAAGAACCCGGACTCCCAGGCCGCCCGCGCCGCCCGCCGGTTGAAGGCGGAAAACCGCCTTGCCCTCACCGGCACGCCGCTGGAGAACCGCCTGCTTGATCTCTGGAGCCTGATGACCTTCGCAATGCCCGGGGCGCTGGGCGACCGCGCCTATTTCACCCGCAACTTCGACCGCCGGAAGGACGAGAAGGCCAGCGAGCGCCTCGGCGCCCGCCTGCGGCCCTTCCTGCTGCGCCGAACCAAAAGTCAGGTTGCCCGTGACCTGCCGTCGCGCAGCGAGGAGGCGCTGCTGTGCGAGATGAGCCCGGAGCAGGCGCGGCTTTACAAGGATGAACTGGCCCGCGCCCAGCACCTGCTGCTCACCAGCAGCAGCTTCGAGGTGCTGACGCGCAAGCGCTTCGCCGTGCTTCAGGCCCTGACCCGCCTGCGTCAGATCTGCTGCCACCCGCAGCTCGCCAACGCCGAGAACCATGCGGCCGAGAGCGCCAAGCTCACCGCCACCCTGGAGCTCATCGAGGAGCTGCACGCCGAGGGTCACAAGGTGCTGCTGTTCAGCCAGTTCGTCTCCATGCTGGAGATCCTGCGCGACCGGCTCCAGGGGCTCAGCATTCCGTATTACTGGCTCACCGGCAGCACCCAGAACCGCAGCGAGGTGGTGGACCAGTTCCAGAAGGACGAGGACGCCTGCGTCTTCCTGCTCAGCCTCAAGGCCGGCGGCAGCGGCCTGAACCTCACCGCCGCCAGCTACGTCATCCTTTACGACCCCTGGTGGAACCCGGCGGTCGAGGCCCAGGCGATCGACCGCGCCCACCGCATCGGCCAGACGCAGCCCGTCATGGCCTATCGAATGATCACGAAGAACAGCATCGAGGAGAAGATCATGCTGCTGCAGCAGAAGAAGCAGGTCATGTCCGCCAACATCCTGGGCGAGGGCGGCTTCGCCCGCAGCCTGGAGAAGAGCGACTTCGAGTTCCTCTTCGACCTGGAGGCCGAGGAAAAGCTGCGCCAGGAGGACTGAGGGGAGAAGGCTTCTGGAGGACGGGGCTTTTTCGATGAGACACCATCAAGCGGCAACGAGGACCGCGCCAGCAAAGTGGCCATCTCGCTCCGCGAGATGGCCACTTTGCTTTGCCTGATCGCTGTCGGAGGGTGGTTCGGGTGCGGATCGGTCGAGCAGCAGC
>CAZXPU010000002.1:30070-108120 GCA_964642905.1 uncultured Prosthecobacter sp. | reverse complement strand
GTGCTGGCGAAGCCGGCGGGCATGTCGAGAGCGCGCAGCAGCTCGTTCGGGTTGTTACGCTTCTTCATCGTGTAAACCGAGCGGCGCGTGCTGTTGCCGTCGCCGGCGGGGCCGCCGGCCTCGGGATCGAGCTCGCCGCTGACCGCAAGCAGCGCATCACGCACCTGCTCGGCATCGAGACGACGCGGATTGAAGCGCCAGAGGTAGCGGTTGGACGGATCGACCTTGGCCGCGATGGCGTCCGGCTCCTGGCGGGCGGTCTGGCGGTAGGCGGCGGAGAGCATGATCTCGCGATGCAGCGGCTTCAGATGCCAGCCGCCCTTCACAAACTTCGTCGTGAGGTGGTCGAGAAGCTCGGGATGCGTGGGCGCCTCTCCCAGCTTGCCGAAGTCGCTGGCGGTGGCCACGATACCGCGGCCGAAATGATACTGCCAGACCCGGTTGACGATGACGCGGGTGGAGAGCTGGTTGTCCGGGCGCGTGATCCATTCCGCCAGGGCGGTGCGGCGGCCGGTGGAATTCTTGGTGGCCTGGATCTTCGGCAGGCGGGTGTCGATGATCGAGAGGAAGCCGGGTTCGATCTGCTGCTCGCCCTTGCGTGTCTTGATCGCCACGGCCGGGGCCGCCGGCCCTGCGTCGGTCGCCACAAAGGCCTCCATCAGCGGCTTCGGCTTCAGGGCGTCGAACTTCTTCAGCTCAGCCTCCAGCGCCTTGTATTCCGCCTTCGCCTCGTCGGTTTTGAGGCTCTTCATCGGGTCAAAGGTTTTGCGTTCATGCACCATCTGGCGCTCGACCAGTCCGGCGAGCTGCTTCTCCAGGGCGTCGCGCTCTTCGGCGGGCTTGCGTGTCATGACCTGCAGGTCGTCGGTGAAGCGCGTCAAGGCCCGCTCCACACGCGGCTCCAGGATCGGCTTCGTCAGGGCGTCCATCTTCGCACGGATCTCCGCCGTGGCGGCCTCCCACTTCGCCTGCTGCTCGTTGTAGGCCTTCTTCTCCGCCGCCGTCGCCAGCGTCAGGTCGTCGCGCCACTGCACCGGGGCCAGGAAGGCGCGCAGACGGTAGTAGTCCTTCTGCAGGATGGGGTCGAACTTGTGGTTATGGCAGTGCGCGCAGCCCATGCTCAGGCCGAGGAAGAGCTCGCCCGTGGTGTCCGTCATGTCGGTGAGGATGATGTCCCACTGGCCGCGGGCGTCGCGCTGGTTCCACTCATACACGGGATGGCGCAGAAAGGCGGTGGCGATGAGCACGTTCGGATCCTCCGGGGCGATCTCGTCGCCCGCGAGCTGCTCCTTCACGAACCGGTCGTAGGGCTTGTCGTCGTTGAGCGACTTGATGACGTAGTCGCGGTAGGGCCAGACCGAGGGGCGGTAGGCGTCCGCGTTGTAGCCATCGCTCTCGGCATAGCGCACGAGGTCCAGCCAGTGCTGCGCCCAGCGTTCGCCGTAGCGCGGCGAGGCCAGGAGCTCGTCGACGAGCTTTTCATAGGCCTTGGGGTCCTGGTCGTTCACAAAGGCGTCGATCTGCTCCTTGGTCGGCGGCAGGCCGTGCAGGTCGAAGTACACCCGGCGCACCAGTTCATGCCGGTTGGCCTCCGGAGCCGGTTTCAGCTTCATCTCCGCCTGTTTCGCCGCGATGAAGCGGTCGATGTCATTGCGCACCCAGGCGCCTCCGGCGTCGGGCGGCGTGACCTTCTTCACCGGCTGGAAAAACCAGTAGTTTCGCTGCTCCTCCGTGAAGCCGCCCTCGGTCACGACCACCTTCTTCGTGCCGTCCTCCGGCCAGGGTGCGCCGATCTGGATCCATTTTTCCAGGATGGCGATCTCCGCGTCCGGAATCTTCCCGCCGTTGTTTTTCGGCGGCATTTGAAAGTCCTCGTTGGTCCAGCGGACCGCCTCCAGCAGGGGGGACTTCGCCGGCTCGCCGGGCACCACCGCCGGGCCGGTGTCACCCCCGGTTTTGAGGTAGCCGATGTGATCCACGCGCAGGCCGCCCTTCTGCTTGGTGTTGCTGTGGCATTCGTAGCAGCGGTTCACCAGGATCGGCCGCACCTCCTTCTCGAAAAAGGTCATCGCGGCGCGCTGCGCGTCATCATCCACCGCCGAAGCCGGGGCTGGCAGCGTGACGAGGCCTGTGAGCCAAACAAAGGTTGAGAAAAGTCGGAACCGGTTCATTGCACCCTATATAAGGAGCCAGCCGCCCGGTTTTGGACGCGAAAATTGGCGAAAATGGGGCTGAGCGGAGCTAAACACGCCCTTCAATCCGCCTCAGGGCAAAAGTCCTCGCGGCAACAACGGCGAGCATCAGGGAGACGAAGCCGGCACCCCAGGCAACGATGGACAACAAGTCACCCACCACGCTTTCGCAGCCGCAAAGCCAGTTGGCCACCTCGAGCTTGAGCTCGTTCTCTGTTCCAACGGCCTTCAGGTTGGAAAGCTCGACGTCCAACGTGCCACCTTGTTGCATCGTCGGATGGGACAGGAAGAACGCATTTCGGCCCTCCATTGCCTCAAAATCGCCCGACTGCTCGAACAACACGGGATCATTCGCGTCCTTGGTCAGAAAAGTGGTTCGGACCCTTGTGCCTTTCCAGGGTTCACCATGGTTTGCCGGCTGAATCAAGGTGATCCCATGGGCCAAGGCATGCGGCTGGTTCAGCCGGGTTGTGCCCGTCCAGGTGTTCTCGCCCATCTTTCTGCAAATCAACGTTCCAAGAATCACATCCTGGGCCTGCTGAAGTTCGACACGACTCTGATGTGCGCCCGTTGCGGCAAAGAGGGTCAAAGCCAGGAATCCAGCCAGCAGGATGGCGAGGATCCACTTCTTGAAGGAAGTCATGGCAGGATCTTGTGGCAACGGCCTCTCTGGCGTCCATCGAGGTTTGCCAACAGCATTTTTCTCACCCGCCCACGCTCAGCGCACCCTCGTGGGTGCCGGCCTTCAGCTTCACGGGTGAGGATGTGTGATTGTGAATGATGGCATCGCCCTTGAAGATGACGCCTTCGCCGCACTCGACGGGGCCGTGGACGAGCAGGCTGCGGCAGTGGAGCAGGCTGGGGGTGTGGGGGAAGTTCTGCTCCAGGCCGTCCACGAGCTTGCAGAGCTTCTGGTCGAGATGGAGATGCGGCGGCTGGCCGTTGCGGCTGGGATGCAGCCGCAGGCAGAAGTCCTCGGTGAGCTCATAGGCGTCGGAGCGCACGGCAAGCAGATCGCTGGTGGTTTTCACCGGGGCGAAGCGCAGGCGCGAGACCTCGATGGCCCCCGCTCCCGCAAAGCACTCGATGGCCGCGCCCATGGCCGATTCCAGCTGGATGACCGCCGGTGAAGCGGCGTCGCGGGGATCGACGGTCTTCTTGTTCATGATGGGCGGCAGCGGGATGAGGCCGTCATTGGCGGCGAGCTCGTCCTTCAGCGCCTGGAGGTCGATCCAGAGGTTGTTTGTGTTGAAGTAGCGATGTTGGTCGATGTCCTGGAAGTGCTTCTCGTCGTCCTTCGGGCATTGGGCCGATTCCCGGAGCAGGAAGCGTCCGTCCCTGAGCCGAACGGCCAGGTGGCCGCCCTTCTTGTCGGACTCCGTGCGTCGGGTGACCTCCATGGCAAAGGGCATGCCGCTGTCCGCAAACCAGGCCAGGATGGCCGGGTCAAGCGTGGCGCCGAGGTTGTCGGAGTTGGACACAAAGGCATAACGAACTCCGCTTCCAAGCAGCCGCTCCAGCCAGCCGGAGCCTGCCAGGCAGGCGTAGATGTCGCCATGGCCCGGCGGGCACCATTCCTGTTCGGGATTCGCCGGCCATGCCGCCGGTTCCAGCGTGTCCGCGAGCACCTTGGGCACCTTGTTCTGCATCAGCTCCCAGACCTCCGGGCCGCCGAGCTCCGGGAAGCGTGCCTGCAGGTGGGCGGCGGTGTCGGCCGTGGTGCTGAAGCTGTTCATCAGCATGAAAACCGGCACCTCGCCGCCGGTCTGCGCGCGCAGCCGCAGGATCTGCCGGGCGATCAAATCCAGGAAGGTGTCCTCACCGCGCACAGGCAGCAGCGACTTGGCCTTTTCCAGGCCCATGCCGGTGCCAAGCCCCCCGTTGAGCTTGATGAGCACCGTTTGTCTGAGCAGCGCCGAAGCCCGTGCCGTCTCCGGAGCCGTGAGCGCATCCGCTTTCGGCAGGTCCTGGGCAGGCTGGATGGAATCCTCGGGAATCATGCCGGTCTCCCCGGCGAGCAGGGCGGCGTAGCTGCCGCGAAAGGCCCGGATGGCGGCATCGCTGAGCCCTGCGGCCTGCATCTTTTCACGAAACGGGGCGAAGGAGGTCTCAGGCGTGCGGGAGGTTGGGGAGGACTGGCTCATGCGTGGCGGCACGCTAAAAGCACGCTCACGCAGGAGCAAACACAGAATCGCATTCTAAGCACCTGGCAGGTCCTCTTCGGCGCCGACGCGGCGGGGCCCTGTCATGGATCTGCGCATCTTCGAGGGCAGCGAGGGTGGCGGCAGCAAAGTGGCCATCTCGCTCCGCCGAGATGAGCGAGAGGCTTGCGCCGGCAGGAAGGACTTCCGGAGTTCGTGGACGGCTGAGTCTGCCGAGCTGCCCGCTCATTTTGCCGGGCAGGATGACTACTTTGCCAGTGCCTTCATCAGGGCGTCTGCAATGGCCGCCATGCCCTTGTCACCGGGATGGTTGGCGACTCCGGCGTTCTTGAACTCGCGTTCCGCACGGCCGTAGAGGCTCTTGTCCTTGCCGAGCGAGCTGATGTCCGCAGGGATGCCGTTGACGGCCTTGCAGGCGCCCAGCAGGGCCTCGTCCTTGGCCTTGTTCGCCCAGAAGCAGCTGCGCACCAGGATTGTTGGCTGGCGGCCGCCCTGAACGGCTTTCAGCAACGCGGTCACATCGGCCTGAAGCTGCGCCTTTTCGTCCGCATTTCTCAGCCCGGGCACGTTCTCACCGATGGCGAGCACGATCAGGTCCGCCTGGAAGTCGATGGCCTCCTTCAGCTTGGTTGCAAAGTCGTAGCCCCGATGCGCGCGCTCGAAGTCAGCGATGTTTTTGACGTGAATCTCCGGCGTGGAGCCCTGCTTCTGCGCCAGCGCCTTCGTGAACACATGCACATAGTCCTTGGATTCCGCGCTCGCCGCCATGCCCCAGTTGCCCGACCAGTCGATGTCGGCCTTCGGGCCGTGCTTGGTGATGCTGTTGCCGAGGAAGAGGACCTTTTTAAACGAGGTCTGTGCGGCGGCCGGGAGGCTGAGGCTGGTCGCGAGGAGGCAGAGGAGGGCGAGGTGTTTCATGAACAAGGGAGGTTATTGGTTTTGCATGAGCCAGTCCCAGCGTTCGCCGGCCTGCTTGAGCTGCGGTTCAAGATCAGCGTTTGACAGAAAACGCTGCTCGATGAGTTTTCCCACGGCGCTTTTGATCTGCTCAAGGTAGGTGCTCCTGCCGCTGTAGCGCTCCTCCAGCGACAATCGCGGGTCGTTCGCGGATACGCGTTCGGCTTTCGTTCTGGCAAACGGCACCCAGGCGCCGCGCAGCAGGTAAAACTCATGGGGCGAGCCAAAGGCCGCCGGGCGGAACACCCAGCCCGTGCCGGTGCCGAGCGGCACGTCCACCTCCGGCATGCGGATGCCGCCGAGATCGTTGCCATCGGCATCGCACTGCGGCACGAGCAGCGGCAGCTCCGCGCCTTCGCCCGCGCCACCGGGAAGCTGCGGGTTGCGCACCCGGCCTCCGGCCTTCACCGCGTTCGGCGCCGCCATGCCGGGCACCTGAGGCCATTTCACCTCACGCGCCGGAACGAGCGTGCCATCGGCGAGCTTCGGATGCACGCTCGGCGGCGGCTCGACGCCCTCGCTGACCCAGCGATGCATCGCCTGGCGCAGCGCGAGGATGGCAGGATTGGCGCTCACGGGGTTTGCGAGAGGCGCACCTTTGACCTGGGCGGTCGGTGGAAATGGCGAGGGGCCATGCGAGGTGCTGGCGAAGAAGTAGGAGCGCACGTTCTCCGGAAAAGCGATGTCCTTGCCACCGTCCGGAGTCGTGTGCGTGAGCGCCGCCACGCGGCCTGCGCCCCAGTATTCGGCGGCCATGTTGGTGTAGAAAATCCTCGGCGCATGCTTCACGCGCGGGTTGGCGAGCACGCCCTCGCTTTGACCGCTCACCGAATCCGGCTGTGCGGTGTCCGCGAAGGGATACGAGGCCGTGGAGTAGCCGGAGATGGCGCGCGGTGTGGACCCTCGTTCGTTCAGCACCAGCCTGCCTGCCCCGGCGACGTGCGACAGAATGCCGTCGAGCGCCATTCGGTCCTGCTCGTCGGTGTTGAAGCCGAGATAGACAAAGTCGCGCAGGAAGCGTCCGCACTGCGATGCGCCGAAGGCATACGCATGCTTCACTTTCACGGGCGAACCGGAGTCGTGCTTCAGCCAGGCCACCGCATCACGAATCGCCGCGTAGCCCAGTCCTGCAATGGGTGGAGCCTCCGAAAGATAAAACACCTCGTAGGTTCTGCCGGGCTCAAAGCCGCCGTCGAGCTGCAGGCGGCCGTCTTGCAGGCTCCACTTGGTTCGCGGCACCTCCTTGCCGGCCGGATAGGCCGCCTGGTCGCGGATGATCAGACGGCTGTCCTTGCCATGGATGTCCGCCGGCGGGTAGTCCGCGAGATCGGTCAGCTCCTTTTCCTGCACGGGTTTGTCAGGGGTGAACAACGCGCTCACCACCCCGCGGATCGGGCTGCCGTCTTTGCCGCGTGCGCGAGGTGCATTCAGACGCATCTGATCTTTCTTCGCCGGCACGTCGAACTCCCAGCCGACATTCAGCATCGTGAAGCCTTGCTCCATCAGCGCCGCAGGCAGGCTCGCCCGGCCGCCGCGGTTGGGAATCTCCACCCAGGCGGCGCCGTTGCTGCGTGAATCATCCTTCGGCTTCCAGAGCCGCAGGTCAGCCGTGAAGCTCACTTTTCCCGCCGCATTCACCGGCGCCAGATCCACGTCCGCGATGACCGCGTTCTGCGGCAGCCTGGGATCGATTTCGAAATGCAGTTTGCCGGTGAGGATCTCGTAGTCGGACTTGGGAACGTCGGTGCGTACGCCAATCTCCATCTGCACCACGGCGGCTTGGGTGGTTGGAGTGACAATGGTTAGGCAAAGGCTGGCGAGAAGCAGGCGCGGAATCCAGGGCATGGCGTCACTACGCCAATGGGAGCAGGTTTTGGCAACGTCAAAACAAAGTCGTGAGGGGCTTCAGCCCGTCACCGCCGCAATGAGAGATAAGAGGGCGCGGTGGTCTCCCGCGCTGTCACGAGCTGAAGCTCACGGTTCCATCAACCCCACATGCTTCAGGGCCTCGATCGGAGGGCCTTCAAACGTGCCGGAGGGCAGGTTGCCGGTGTAGCCGATGGCCTTGGCTCCTTCAGGCGTGGTGTAGTAGCCGCCGGCGGTGAGGTCGCGGAAGCGTTTGAAGAAAGCAGCGGCTTTTTTGAGCGCGGGCTTCGGTTTCAGGCTGGCGAGGTCATCGCAGATCCCCGTCTGCTGCCCGGGCGTGAGATCGGCGAAGGACTTCTGAAAACGCCGCTGCGACTCCTCGTCGATCCATGTGAGGCCGTCGAGGATCGTGCGGCGGTCACCGGCCTGCGCGGGATAGGGCGAGCTGATCCATTCGTCGATGAAGTCCGGCACGCCGACGGCGGAGGCGCTGGGTGAGGTGTCGTCCGCGGGAATGATGAGGTCACACAAAGCGTGAGCGGTGCGGCGCTGCGGCTCGGTGAACGTGAGAGGCCACACGTCGCCGGGTTGGTAGATTTTCACCATGCTCGGGTCAGGGCCGTAGCCTTTCGCGGCGACGACGGGATCGGCGGCGTGGAGCTGCCTGTCACGAGTGGCAAGTGCGGCGGCGGCTCCGAGCACCCACTGGAGGGACGCACGTCGGCTGATGCGGGGAAGGGAGGCAGGCGCGGTCATCAGAGGTTCTGCTTCTTGAGTTCGCCGATGAGATGGTCCGCCATGCGCCAGGCGAGGGCCATGATGGTGAGCGTGGGATTCTTGTCTGCAGTGCTCGCAAACGGAGCGCCGTCGGCGAGGAAGAGATTTTTTACGTCCCAGGTCTGGCTCCATGAATTGGTCACGGAAGTCGCCGCCTCCGCGCCCATGATCGCTCCCCCGACCTCGTGGATGACGGTGCCGCCCTGGCGGATGACCTTGGCGGGGTCGGTCTCGGCCTTCGACACCTTGCCACCCATGGCTTCGAGCAGATCGCGAATGTGCTGCTGCTGGTGCTTCACCAAATTGAGCTCGGCCTCGGTCCACTTCCAATGAAAGTGCAGCACCGGGATGCCCCACTGGTCCTTCACGTCCGGGTCGAGCTCGGCAAAGCAGCCGTCATTCGGCAGCATGGTGCCCTGGGCGCCGATGCCCAGCTGGCTGCCATAGTGGCGCCGCGCCTCCTCCTTGAGCCTTGGGCCATAGAGCACGCTTGTGCTGCCGGACCTTGCCTCGACACCGCCGGCCGCGTTCATCGTGGGCATCTGCCGGCCGGTGGTGAACTCCAGATGGTAGCCGCCTGGGAATCCGAGCTCGGCCCGGCGGTTCTGCGCGTGCCGCGTCCAGGGCACATAGGCGTGCGGCCCGCCCGCGCCGTCCTCGTTGTGCGACGGCATGTTTTCAAAGGCCGGGATGTGGGCGCTCAGACTCGATTGCACGGAGTCGGTGATGTATTTGCCGACCTTGCCGCTCGAGTTCGCGAGGCCGTCGGGGAAGAGGCTGGACTTTGAGTTCAGCAGCAGGCGCACGGACTCCTGCGAACTCGCCGCCAGCACCACGACACGGCCTCTGGCATGGCCTTCGCGGCCGGTGGTCTTGTCGATGAAGGTCACGCCGGTGGCCTTGCCGTCCTTGCCGACCGTCACCTCGCGGGCCATGGCGTTGGGAAGGATGTCCAGATTGCCCGTTTCAAGCGCCGGTCGCAGATGCACAGTTTGCGAGTCGTAGTTGGCGCGGATTGCGCAGCCGCGATGGCAGTCGGTCGCCCAGAAGCAGGGGGATCGGGTGCGCATCGACTGGGCCAGGATGCGCTGCGCTCTGGCGTTGCCCGGATGCAGCTTCGCGGGGATCGTGTCCGCGTCCTGCGGCTTCGTCAGCACGGCGCGATGGATGGAAACGACACGCGCACCGACCTTCGGGCCGTGCTTTCGCATGTAGAGTTCACCCACGCGCAGCTTCGGCGCGGGCAGCAGCACGCCGGGCGACGAGTCGGGCGAGTTCTCCAGGCCCTCGTTCGTGCCAAAGACGCCGATGAGCATCTCCACCTTGTCGTAGTAGGGGGCGAGGTCATCGTAGCCGATCGGCCAGTCGAAGCCCATGCCCCAGAGCGAACGCGGCTTGAAGTCGAGCGGCCCGTTGCGCAGCGAGATGCGTCCCCAGTGATTCGTGCGGCCGCCCATCATGCGCTGCCGCCACCACTTGAACTGGTTCTGCGTCTCCGGATGCGCGTTTGTGTAGGGCTCGCCCGGAATCTCCCAGCCGCTGTGGATGGAGCAGTCATGGAAGCCGTACTGCTTGTCCGGCGTCTTTTCACCGCGCAGCGGTGCATGGCTCGGCCATTGCAGCATCGCCGACTCGGTCGTCACGTCAAACGAGCGCCCGGCCTCCATCACGAGCACCTTCACGCCCTCCATCGTCAGCGTGTAGGCCGTCTGGCCGCCGCCCGCACCCGAACCCACGATGACGACATCATATTGCTTCTGCAGCTTCTCGGCGGTGATGACGGGCATGGAGGAAAAGCCTGGGGTTGTTCAACGACGTTGCTTCACCCCTGCGCGCTTGAAGGCGTCGGCGAGGTTCTTGTAGCAGGTCCGGGTCGCCGCCACCGCGTCATAACCTTTCGCCTTCCAGATCTGGCTGCTGACCTCGCAGCAGAAATCGCCCTGGTAGCCGCCGGCGACGAAGGCCTGGATGATCTGCGCATGGTCAAACTCGCCTCCTTCACCCGTGAGGGCGAAGGCCGGCTTGCCATCCTTCATGACCGCATCCTTGGAGGCCACGTAGGCCGTCCATGGAAGGGACTTTGCCACCGTGTCCGCGATCGTCATCTCCGGCTCGCGGCGGTGAAAGTGGCTGTAGTCATAGACCATGCGCAGCCGCGTCGGCTCGCCGAGCTGCTGAAACAGCCAGATGGCGTCCTCCGGGCGGCTCATGGCCTGCATCCGATGCGGCTTGATGCAAAACGTGAACTTCATCTCGTCGGCCACCTTCACCCAGTCAGTCAGGCGTTTCAGAAACAGGGTTTTCGACGTCTCCCAGTCCTTGCCGGCGAACACCGTCTGAATCAGCGGCGGATGATCCGGCGACAGGTCATGCCCGAGTTCGGCCAGCCTTTTCAGGGACTCCGTCTGTTTTTGGTGAACTGCATCATCCGTGTTTGGATGCAGGTCCGCCATCAGGGCGCAGAGGCGAAGCCTCTTGTCGCCAATCCGCTGCCGGAGGCTGCGGCGTTGCTCCGTGGAGACCCGTCCAGGCTCGCCCGTGAGCTTCTCCATGGCGGCGATTTCCAGGCAGTCATAACCTGTTTCAGCAATCAGGCTGACGGCGGACTCCAGGTCCATGGACTGCAGGCCGTAGGTGCTGATTCCGAGGCCGCAGGCCGCGGGCGCGGCCGTGGCGGCGCGGGAGGCGGCTGCTGCCAAGGTGATGGCGGCGGTGCCGAGAAACTGGCGTCGATTCCACGAGGTCATGAGATCAGTGTCGGAAACAAGGTTGTCTGCGTCAATCCTGGCTTCAGGCCGTCTCGGGCATGAAGGTGGGGAAGACAATGCCTTTGGCGGAATGGTTAGGCGCCGTGGACTGGGCGACATGCAGCTCAACGTTGCGGGCGCCCCAGTCGTAGGCGGTGCGCACGAGGCCGGTGGCGGAACAGGGCGCCAGGAAAACCAGGCTGCGCCCGCGCAGGCCGTCGAGCGCTTTCCACAACAGGGCGATGGAGGCCTGCTCATCGGCTGCGACGCCTGGGCCGATCATGGTGCAGGATGCATGGGTGCTCATGCCGAGGAATCCGTTCATGCGGCCTTCGCCATCCTCGGAAACCAGCACGCGCCAGGAGCCGACATCGTTCCGCAGAAAGAAGTGGAAGTCCTTTTCGCGACGGATGCCCTGCTGGGAGAATTCAAAGTCGGCGATGCGTGCGGCTTCATCCGTTCTGGCGTCGCGCACCTGGTCCACACCCAGGGGAGGCGGGGACATCATGCCGGTTTCAGGCACGGTGATGAGCAGGTCCTGGAAGGTGGCTCCAGGCACGAACCCCAGCCGGGTGTAGAGCGAGAAGGAGTCCAGGTTCAGCAGGCTGGACACCAGCCGCGCCGGCTTGCCGAGCCTGCGCGCCTTGTCGAGCACCAGGGACATCATCTTTTTCGCAATGCCGCGGCCGCCCGCCTCGGGGGCCGTGGAGACGATGCCGATGGCCACATGCGTTTCACGTTCGTGGGAGAAGCAGACGCCGAGGATCCTGCCGTCCGCGTCCCGTGCCGTGACGCACTCGCCGGGATCGAGCGCCTCATAGACCTCGGGGAAGAGAAGGAAGGGATCATGGCTGTTGCCAAAGCGCGCGCCCTGGCCCAGGCGGGACTCATACCACTGGACCAGCGAGCGGTGCAGCAGCTCCGCGACTGGCCTGCGGTCGTCGGCAGAGAGGGGGGTGAAGGCAATGATTTCGCTCATGGTTAGACCACCTCCCAGCCCTTGCGGTATTCTTCCTTGATGAAGGCGTCGGCGGCGGGCAGGCCGCGCGCCTTCAGGGCGGCGGCGTCCCAGTCGACGGCCTTCTGGGTGCGCAGAGACAGCACGCCGAGCAGCGCGATCTCGGTGAGATGGGCGGCGTAGGCGAAGGGGCTGGTGGCGGGTTCGCCGCCCTTGCAGGCGTCGATCCAGTCGCGGTGATGGCCGTTGGAGCGCTTGAGCCTCGGCGCAGGTTTCTGGTATTCGGCGCGCAGCCTGTCGGGGAAAAGACGAGGCGCGCCGCCGCCGCCATCGCACTGGATCACGCCCTTTTCCCCGATGAACAGGCAGCCGCGGCCTGGAAGCGGGAAGCTGCCGAGCGCCTCGGGTTTCTGGGGCATCAGGCCGCCGTCGTACCAGGTCATGCGGATTTCCGGACGCGCGCCGGCGGCGGGGAAGGTGTAGTAGATGAGGGATCCGTAGGGGGCGATCTCAGTGTTGGTCAGGCCGGCGGCATGGGCTTCGATCCGGGAGGGCACGGGCAGGTCAAAGGCGCGCACGGCGGTGTTCATGTCGTGGCAGGCGAAGTCGCCGATGCCCGTGCAGCCGAAGTCCCAGAAGTCACGCCAGGCCACGGGGAAGTAGGCCGGGTTGAAGGGGCGCTCCTGACGAGGGCCGAGCCAGAGGTCCCAGTTCAGGCCTGCGGGCACGGGCGGCGTTTCGGAAGGCCTGCCGGTGAGCGTGGGGTTCCACCGTTTTGCACCCACCCAGACATGAATCTCCTTCACCGCGCCGATGGCGCCATCCTGGATGTACTCGATGGTTTCGCGCGTGCCTAACGAAGAATGCCCCTGGCTGCCGAGCTGCGTGGCGACGCCGGTTTCAGCAGCCACCTTGGCGACATGACGCGCCTCCCAGATGTTGTGAGTGAGCGGCTTTTCGCAGTAGACATGCTTGCCGGCCCGCATGGCGACCACGGAGCAGTAGGCGTGCAGGTGGTCCGGCGTGGCGACGAGCACGGCATCGATGGACTTTTCCTTCTCCAGCATCTCGCGGAAGTCGACGTAGTCGGCGCAGCGGAAGTTCGGCGTCTTCTCCGCGTAGTGCTTCTCGATCTCCGCCTTCACGGGCAGGCGGCCTCCCATGCCCTTGAAGTAGAAGTTTTCGAGGCTGAACGACTCGGCCGGATCGGCCACGGCGATGATCTGGCAGTCGTCGAGCGGCAGAAGGTTGCGGACATTGGTGCGGCCCTGTCCGCCGGTGCCGATGATGGCCACGTTCACCTTCTCGCTCGGCGGCACAAAGCGCGGGCCTCCCAGGACATGACGCGGGACGATGTTGAAGGTGGCGGCCGTGGCGGCGGCTGTTTTGAGGAAGTGGCGGCGGGAGGACGTGGCGGGCTTCATGAAGGAGAGACGATACGCGCCAGGCGGAGCGAGTTTTCGCCGGGCAGGGAACTCTCCGGCTTCTTCGCTGAAAGGATGGTCTGCGGCGGAGCGACTGCGTTGGATGAATCGCCGAAAGCTGATCGCCTCCTTGGCCGCCCTGCCCGTTCAGGCAAGCTGGGGCGCGGCCGGTGGCGGCAGGATTGAAAACCCGTATGCGGAGGTGGACTGGGACGCCTGTGAGCACCTGCATTCCATGTCGCATCAGCATCAGGGGCAGACGGATGCCTCCCGTGACGGCTTCCTGGAGATGGGCTACGGGCACTTTGCCTTCAGCAACTACTATCCTTCGGCGCCGACCTACCCCTTGCCTGCAGAGTATGCGGCGAAGCATCCGCGCCTGGTCGCCTCTCCGAATGCGGAGCATCATTCGTTCACGGACACAGGCCTGCATGCCAATGCGCTTGGCAGCCTGCTCGCCACCGGTTACGGCAGCTCGGTGAGTGCCAGGGAATGTGCCGTGTCGCCTGTGGTGCATCGCTTTGAAAACCTGAAGGTGTTCGATGCACAAAAGCCCTGGCTCGGTGTTTATCGGCTGGATGTTCGGCTCGATGCCAAGGCTGGCAAACCGGTCGCCAGGCTCAGCATCAAAGGCGCGAACGAGTGCGATTTCCGCAAGGGTTTTGCGGACAAGGGGCCTGTGCAGGTGCGCGAGCTCGCGCCCGGAAATCACACGATCTATCTGCGTGCCACGACGGCCAGCATCGACACCGATCTTGAGTTTGACGCCCAAGCGATGTCCCTGACGCAATATCGACTCATGCAGGGCACGAACCGCCCATGGCGCGATGTCTTCCGTGAAGCCTTTGGCGCGCTGCAACACCCGGATGGAGGCGGCATGACGCTCAATCATCCGACCGGAAAGATCACAGACTACCTGCCGATGCTCGACTTTGATCCGCGCGTGCTCGGCATCGAGGTGTGGAACCAGCTCACCTCCGGCTTTGGCTCCAGCCGCGGCTTCTACGACCACAGCGGAAAGCCTAACCTGCATTTCTACCAGCTCTGGGATGACATCCTGCGCACGGGACGTCGTTGCTGGGGTTTCTTCGTCAAGGATCACAACACCTACGGCCGCGGACGCAACGTGCTGCTTGTGCCGAAGCTGGACGCCCTGTCAGCGGGTGAGCGCGAGGCTGCGGCCTTGCGCGCCTACCGCCAGGGGGCCTTCTTTGGCTCGGTGGCCTCGCTGGCATCCAGCGAGACGGGCGAGGTCGTCGCGCCCTATGACCGCAGCAGTTTCCGTTTCAGCCGCATCACCGTGCAAAACGACACGCTGCACGTTGCCGTGGCTGGCAACGACGCCAACCGTGCCAACGTGCAGATTCGCTTCATCACCGATCAAGGCGTCGCCAGCATCGTCGATGCTGCCCAGGGCGAGTTTCCGCTCAAACGCGATGCCGGCGGCCGTCTCGAGGCCGCCTTCGTGCGCGTGGAGGCTTTTGCGTATCCGAACACGCATCAACAAGGCCGGCCGCTGTCCGCTGAAATGCTGCGCGGCATGAACGTGCATGACATCTCGCAGATCCATGATCAAAAAGCCCTGCGCGGCCCCGCCTTCGCGAGCACTGAACCGGCTTTGCGTACGCCAATTCCCATCGTGGACATGATCTTCTCGCAGCCGCTGCGGCGGGTGTGACTTGTTCCGAGAGCAAAGCAGCCCTCTCGCTCCGCGAGAGGAGCCGAGAGGAGCCGAGAGACGGCAGACTTCGTTGCATACGACCCAGTTGGCCTGATCGCATGAGCATGGCAGGAGTGGTTCCTTATGAAAACCATGCTTCCCGCGATTCTCCACTGCATGAGTCCTCTGCTCGTGCTGTCCGACTTGAAACGGTCGAACCGGTTTTACACCGGGCGATTGGGGTTCGAACTCAACTTCGAGCATGGGGGCTTCTACGCGGGCCTCGGCATCGGGCCCCACTCGATCCACCTCAAGGCAGGCACTCCATCCAGCAGCGAGTGGCAGCGCAGGCGGGAGAATCAGGATGTCGATCTGATCTTTGGAGTGAAGGACCTCGACGGTCTGTATGAGCAGGTGTGCTCGCAGGCGCTGGAGATCGTCCAACCTCTGCGTGTGATGCCCTGCGGTCGCGAGTTTTACGTCAGCGACCCTGACGGGCATGTTCTGGCATTCTTCGATGTCACATCATAGGGACATTCACACGAAGCGCGGCTGAATCATGCGGACATAGATGCTGACGGATTGTCGATGAACACGGCTTCGATCCGGTAGCCGTCAGGATCAATGACAAACGCGGCGAAGTAGTCCGGGCCGTATTCAGGATGCAGCCCGGCTCCGCCGTTGTCAGCGCCGCCGTGAACGAGCGCGGCCTCATGAAAACGCAGAACAGCGTCCCGTGATGGCGCTGTGAAAGCCACATGAAATCCATCTCCGGGCACGCCCGTGTTTCGCGGACGAAACTTGAGCGCGAAGATGTCCTCTCCATCCTTCACGCCGTATCCGATGAATGTCGCATCGTGCCACACGCGGCGATACCCGAGCGTGGCAAGCGCCGCATCGTAGAATGCGGCAGACTGATTGAGATCAGTGACGGCGAAGGAGAGGTGATGGAGCATGTCGTGAAGGGCAGGTTAGCGGGTCGTATGGATGGCGCCGTGAACGCGCCAGAACAGCGGCGGATGCAGATCATCGACGACGTGCAGCGCGCCTGCATTTCGCAGCCGCTCCTTCCGGTGTCCGACGCCAATGAAGGAAATGCCCAGGCGTTCGCAGGCTCGCAGATCCCACAGGCCGTCGCCCACATAGACGGCTTCATCGAGCCGTCCGCCTGCCTGGGACACCGCAGCACGGATGATGTCGGCGCGGGCGTAGTGCTCCGAGGAGGTCACGATGGGAATGTCGTCAATCGGGATGCCGGCGGCGCCGAGCTTGAAGGTGATCGATTCTCGCCAGTCACCGGTGGCGATGGCGATGCGCAATCCGGCTGCTTTCAGCTCGTGCAGCAGCGCCACCGCTCCATGGGTGGCTGGAAAGCATTCACGATCTTTCTGGTGCGCGGCTTGCAGCCGGCGCAGGAACCCGTCGGCAACAGCCTGTTCTTTGAGCTGACGCTCCGTGTGATCGAGATCAGCCAGCGCCTGATGCACGAGCGCCCTGGCCGTGACTTCTTCGATGGAGTCGAAGAAGTCGCCGGTCAAAGCGAAGCCAGCGACCTCAAGAAACGCCGCCTCAAAGCTCACCCAGTCAGTTGGCTCGCCACCAATCAGCGTGCCGTCCGCATCGAAGATGATCGTGGTTCGCGGGCCGCGACGGGTGTCGGTGGATGTGTGGTCATGCATGTGAGTCAGCTTTTTTGAAGCCAATGGCTGAGGCCAAAATCAACCTGATGCATCTGGTTCTCCATGTTGACTTGGAAGATGCAGGCAGAAAAGCCCTGGCCTTCTCCCCGTGGTGAATCCGGGCCTTGCGCGGCGCGGCCAGCGGGCCGCTGCTGATCCCATGCTCAGAGATCATTCGATGCAATGTTGGCCTGAATCTGTTTGCCCATGCTTACGCGCGGCTCAACAGCATAGCCGAGTGACTCGTAGAAGGCTGCCACGGACGCGTTGCCTGCCACGATCTGAAGATTGATCTTCATGCAGCCACGCCCGGCCAGTGCACGCTCCGCATGAACGACAAGCTTGGAGCCGACGCCCTGCTTTCGATGTTCAGGATGCACCGCGACGGAGTAGATCCAGCCGCGGTGCCCGTCGTATCCGGCCATGAGGGTGCCGATGACCTCGGCACCCCGCATGGCGACGAAGAACAGCCCGTCCTCGACGGCCAACTTCTTGTCGATGGCAAGCCCAGGGCGGTTGTGGGCTGTTTCATAGCCGAACACAGCCTCCCACAAGGCGATGACTTGATCGCGATGGGTGCTGTCGTTGAAGGGGCAGATCGTTGGGGTCATTGGGTGTGAGTCGTGGAGTCGAGAGTGATCTTCCCGGAGATGAACCGCGCGGCGGTGATTTTCCCATCGCGCACCTCGTAAATCGCCACCAATTCGATTTTGCCAGGGCCTTCCGGGAAGGAGCGCGTCACCTCCTCGTGGTCGATAACCGTATTACCCATCACGACGCGGTTGATCAGCCGCGCATGGAGCAGCGGATCGCTCAAGCGTGCCGTCATTCGCTCCCGCAACTGCGACGCGCCGTTGCACAGCAAGGTGCCTGGAAATTCAAACTGCTGCACGTCCTCGGCATACGTTGCCAGCAGCGCATCCACGTCGCGTGCGTTGTAGGCATCAAGCTGCCGCTGGACGACGGACTCGGGGGACGGAAAATCAGGCATGATCGGGAGTTGGGTTCATTTCCAGGCATCCCGCCACATGTCGGGATACCAGCGGCCCTCATCCATCTCGATGAGGTCAAAGTCGGTTAAAACGGTGCCGTTGTCTGGCAGGCCATACTGCCGGATCATTTCGGGGATGAACTCGTCGGTCTCGTCATCGTGCCAGCCGCGCTTGCTCATGAAGCTGTTGTAGATGAGCACTTCTTCCTCAGTGAGCGGGCGACCATTGGCGAAGCACCAGTCGAGCACCTCCCCATCCGACCTGCCGGCCAGCACCTGCGATCTCACCTCCTCGTAGGCGACATGCAAGTAACGACACGTCCGCCCATCAAAGCCCTGGCCGAGCATGTCGTGATATTCGTCTGGCAATCGGCCCTGGTCATGCAGACGAATCTTGGAGCACATCCTCGCGAAATAGAACATGCCGCGGGTTTTCTCAAAACAGCCTTGGATTCCTTCCATCTTCATGGCGATGCATGGGCGAGGATTCGGCCTCTCTCAATCCCATAAATGCAGGTGGCTTTGCCCTTCCATTCGGTCTCCCGCCGTAGCGTCATTCCGATCTTTGCCGCCACCCGTCGCGAGGGCGCATTTTGAGGATGGATAAGCGAAACGAACCGCCTGAAGCCGAAGCGGGTGAATCCATGCTCCAGGCAAGCCAGCGCCGCCTCCGTGGCCAGTCCCTTGCCCCACAGATCACGCCGCACATGGTACCCCACCTCGATCTCGGGTGAGCCATCGACCTCCTGGCTGACGAGACCGCAATCGCCAATCACCTCGCCCGTGGAGCGCTGGACTAGAGCCCAAAGCCCATGACCTTGCGTCTCATAGCTCCGTCGGTTCCAATCGACCCACGCTCGCATCCGGGCTTCATCAAACGGGGCTGGATAAAAGCGCATGGCCTCCGCATCGCCAAAAACCTCCAGCAAGTCTGGAACATCATCCGATGTCATAGGCCGCAGATGCAGCCGCCCGGTCTCAATCACGATGTCACCCATGTTCATCCGATAAGGCGCATGCAACCCGGCGCAACGGACCTTTGCGGGACGTTTTTGTCCGAACGCCCCGGCTCATCTTGCGGGGCAAGATGGTTACTTTGCTGACTCACGCTCGATGAGCCGTGTCACATCCTCCTCCAGCAGAAACCCGTCTTCGTGGAGCTTTTGGGCTGCGGCCCTGAAGCGTGACAGATACTCCGCCCGTGTCGGGTAGCGTTCTTCGAGAGAGAGGCGAGGGTCGCCGGTCTTGTCGCGTTCGGCCTTGGTCTTCGCAAAGGGGATGAACATGCCGTCGAGCGGCGAGAGCATTGTTGCGGCACCGACCTGGGGCGAGCGGAGGTTCCAGCCGGTGTAGGTGCCGAGCGGCACGGTGACCTCCGGCAGCACGATGCCGCTGGTTTCATTGCCATCGGCATTCACGGCAGGCACGAGCGTGCGGAAGGGTTTTCCGGCCTTCGGTGGAACGATGTCGGCGATGCCTTCGCTGTGAAAACGCGGTCCAAAATCAAGGCGCAGCGGCTGATAGGCATGGGTGGGGAGATGATGGCCTGGAATCTTCGGATGCTGCGCCTTCCATTCTTCGAAGCTCACCAGCGTGTGATCTTTCAGCCGTGGATGACGGCTTGGCGGCGGAGCTTTGTCATGCTTCACCCAATCCACCAGATGCATCAGCATCGCCCGCAGCACGGGACCGCGATCATCGAGCGTGTTGCGCGGCTGCTGGCAGATGCCTGGCGTGCCGTCGCTCCTGCCGAGATGCTGTGCTCCGGCCACGAGATAAACGCGCATATCCTCCGGCAGGCTGAGGTCGGTTTTTCCCTCCACATCCGTGTGCAGCAGCGAGGCGGCGCGGCTCCAGTATTCGGTGGAGCTTTGCGTGAAGAGAATGCGCGGCGTGTGGCCGGACTTCCGCGAACGTGCGAGCGAGTCGCCGGATTCGCCGGTGACGGCATCGGTTTGCGGCAGCGGCGCGAGCGGGAAGAACTCGCTGCCCGACAGATGGCCCTCGTGCTGCGTGCCGTACTCCGTGCTCATGCGGAAGCGGTGGTTGAACATGCCCTTGCCGGAGCCCGCGACATGGATCAGGGCGCCGTCAAAGACCCTGCGTCCCTGCTCATCGCTGTTCAGGCCTTCATAAAGAAAGTGATGGATGACGCGGCCGGACTGCGAGATGCCGAAGACGCAGGCTTTCTGAATCGCACCCGACAGCGGATTTTCCTTCGCCTCCCCGTGTCTGAAATATGTCACGCAGTCCCTCAGGGCGGTGAGGCCGAGCCCGGTCACTCGTGGTTCCTTCGCCGTGTAAACGAGGTCGTAGAGCCAGCCCGGACGAAAACCCGCCTTCACGTGAAGATTCGTGGCGTCGGGGATGAGCTTCTCATTCTCCCAGCGGCCGAATGCCCACTCCGCCCGCGGCACTTCGATGCCTTCCGCAGTGCGATGTGGACGCATGGTGAGCGTGGCGTCGGCATTGTCGAGGCTTACGGCCGGAAAAGCCGCGCCGATGCCCCAGGGGCTCCAGGAAAAAGCACGGCTGAAGACCTTCTCGGTGCTGCTGATCTCCAGATGCGCCCTGCCGGTGATTGTCCGCCCGTTTTCCGTCGCGATGGGCAGGCCGCATAACAAACGATGCGTGTCATCGGCCTGAACCTCGCCGTTCCAGCCGCACCAAAGCACGGAAAAGCCGTGCTTCATCAGGAAGCCGTGGCCCGCATGCGCCTCTGTCTTCGGATCGTTGGTGCGCTCGCCATCATTGAAGGTCCACAGAGCGAGCATGTTGCCGCGGTTGTGGACGTCATAAAGCAGAACGCCGTTGCCTTTTGCCGCATCGACCGGCTTCAGAAGGAAGAAGTCGGACCAGCTGTGCACCAGCCCCCTGGCATTGCGCGGGGCGCGCCGGAGGTCGCTGATGCGTTCGTTGGCCGGGTTTTGCGGATCCGTTTCCAGGTGCAGCCTGCCCCGGATGCATTCGTAGGCGCCTGCGGCCCCGAAGGACCGGCCTTCCGCAAAGGGGGCGCGGTGCGTGATTTCGACCCGTGTGACCTCGGCATGCGCCCAGGTGCAGACAAGACTGACAAGGAGGCTTCGGCAGAGCGGGGTCATGGCGTTTCAATCACCAACCCGGCTTTCTCATCGGGCCGCGCCACCAGCACCCGGGCCTTGTTGACCTTGGTCTTGCCGTCCTCGCCTTTCATGGACGTGTTTTGCGCGACGAGGAAACGCCCGCCGCTGATCGGGGCGAGGCCGACGGAGGCGTTGAACTCCCATTTGCCGTTGAAGCGCAGGTTTTCATCCGCACGCAGCAGCACGGCCGGCTTGCCGTAACAGCCGAACCACCAGGTGCCGTCCGCCTGCGCCACCGTCTGAATGCCCATGAGCGTGTAGCCGCTGGCGAGCACGTGACGCTTCTGGAAGCGGAAGGCGCTGTCATACTCATACACGTAGTTTTCCTCCACCCCGGGAGGCAGGCCGCCGACGATGAAGAAGCGTCCGTCACGCCAGGTCATGCCGCCCGCTCCATGCACAAGCTCAGGCAGGCGATGCCTGGTCAGTTCGGCAAGGCTGTCCGCATCATAGACATAGACCCACGAGTCCGCCTCGCCCGCCGGCCGGTTGAACTTGCCCAGGTTGGTGGCGACATACACGCGACCGTCGTGAAAACAGAGGTCGCCATGGTGGTTGGCCACCGGCACCTTTTTCAGCACCCGGCCCTCCGTGTCGGTTTTGACGAGAACATCCGTCCAGCACCAGTAGATGGCGTCCTTGTCATTGGTGCAGAATCCCTGGAGGTGGCGTGGATAGACGCCTTCGCAGGTGGCGGCATGAAAATCCGCCGCGTGCAGCGGTTGAAGCACGAGGCAGGTGAGGATGAGAAGCAAACGCATGGAAAGCAGGCTTCGAATACGCGACGGCAAGGCAGCCATCTTGCTGGGCAATGCAATCTCAAGGCCTTCCCTGCCAGAAATGCGGGACGAAAGCTCGACGCGCCTTGTGTTTGCCATGCGCACAGCTCATCTCGCGGAGCAAGAGGGCTACTTGGCTTCGCCGTGCGCGAGCTTGTTGTTGGCAAAGGTGTTGTCCCCGCCGCCTTCGACTCGAAGGGAAGGAGCGGGCGGGCGGTCTTGGCGGCGATCGGCGATCAGGCAGCCGGTCACGAGGCTGTTGCGTGTGTTTTGCAGCAGCAGGCCCGCACCGTCGCTGTCGAGGATCGTGCAGCCGGAGATGTTGAAGGTGTCGCCGTTGAGAACCTGCAGGGCCGCCGGATGTGAACGCACGCCGTCAATCTGCAGGCCGGTCAGCGTCGTGTCACGGCAGTTGCGGAAGACGAGGCCGCCCTTTGCCTCGGCGGCCTTGCCGCGGTAGTAGGGCGGGTTGCGGTCGAAGGTGTTCGGGCCGACGGCGATGTGGCTGCAACCCACTGCGAGCAGATCGTGCTGGAAGCCGACGCCGAAGGTGTTGCCGTTGATGACCGCGCCGCGCACCTCCTGAAGGTCGATGTTCACGTCGACGTCGCTCAGCACGTTGTCGCAGATGCTGAGATGACCCCAGCGCGCGCTTTCATCGTTGCCATACGGCCTGCCCTTGCCGATGAAGCGCACATTCGCCGAGCCAGGTGACCTGCTGTTGTGCTGAAGGGTGCAGCCGGTGATGCTCACCTCGGCCGTGGAGCCGTCCGTGCAGTCGATCAGCACGTTCGCGGTCGGCGGGGCCTCCGGGGCCATGTTGCTCTCGATGTCGCAGGTGCCGATGTGCAGGTTTCTCACCGCGCCGCCACGTGTCACCACGCCTCCTCCGGCATTGTAGCTGATGTGGCTGCCGATGATGTTCGACTGGTGCAGATCGACCTGGTCGTAAAGCACACCCGCGCCGCTGTTGTGATACAGATGGCAGTCGCTGATGATGACGTTGCGGTTTCGGACGCTGAGGCGCACTCCATGCCGTGCCTCGTGCACGGACACACGGCTGATCGTGAGCTGCATCGTGCCAGTGGCCTCGATGCCATCCGCCTCGGCATGGGCGCCGGTGATCTCCAGACCCTCGATCATTGGCGTGCGCTGCCGGGCGAAGATCTCCGGCTTCAGGCTCTCCGGATCCGCCGTGCCGCCGTGCGTGCCTTTGAAATGAAAGGCTGGTCCCGCGCCCTCCATCACAAACCGCGCCACCCCGTCGCCGCTGAGCGAAATGAAGCCCGTTTTGTCGAGGTCGACGACGATCGTTTTCGTCAGCCGATGGCTGCCGCGCCCGAAACGCAGGGCGCCGCCTTCATCGACCATTGCCTGCACCGCCGCCGTGTCGTCCGCCTTGCCGTCGCCGACTGGCCGGGCGTGCATCGAGAAAGTGAAGGCTGTCAGCGTGAGCAAAAAGAGGCGCGAGATCATGGGATGATTTCATACGGCCACAAAGCAGCCGATTGCGCGAAGCAAAGCAGCCATCTTGCCTTGCGAGATGAGCTGGCCGACTTCGCTGCAAAGAAAGTCTGCGCTAAAGACACATCTTCCGCGCCATCCATTCCCAATGTCTCTCTCGCAGTGCGAGAGCACTACTTGGCCGCGAAGTAAGCCTCAAACGTCTTTGTGAGCCCTTCGCCAAAGGTCAGCCAGTGCCTGCCCATGGCGGGCTGCTTGAGCCCCTCGATGTAGTTGCAGTTGAACTCGAGGATGACGGCGTCGACGCCGAAGCGTGAGAACCAGCCTTCTCCCAGCGTGCCGGGGTTGTGAAAGCCCGGTTTTGTCGAGCCGACGGTGAACCACGTGTGGTCGCGCAGGCACTGCTCGAAGCGGGCCATGCGTGCGAGATAAGCGTCGATGTCGGGAGTGTCCGGACGGCTGATGTGCAGCATGCCGTTGCCGTCGTTGTGCAGGTCCATCGCAAAGGTTGGACGCCTGCCCGCCTTGATCTCGTCTTCGAGCCAGCGCTCAAGCGCGGCGTTTTCAGGGGCGAGCTTCGGGTCGGCGGGTTTGTCCCATTTGCGGTTCAAATCCCAGCCGCCAAGGTTGAAACGGGTGCCGCCGCGTTCGACGCCGTCCTTGTTCGCCATCGGCAGGATGCACACATTGTATCGCTCGAGGAACCTCTCGGCGTCCGCGTCGCCTTTCAGGAGACGCCGCACCAGGCCCTCGGTCACCCAGTTGCCCACCGGCTCCCATGGGTGGGCGCGGGCACGGATGAAAACATGGTTAGGCGCGTCATCATTGCCCACGCGGATGATCTCGATTTCACGGCCCTGCACCGTTTTGCCGATCGGGGTGATCTTCACGCGCGGGTTCGCCCGGATCTCCTCCAGAAAGCGGTTGAGGTCCGAGACGCGATACGGCTCCGCACGGGCGACGTAGAGGGAGGGGCCGGGCATTTCCAGCGTGACGAGCACGCGGTCCGGCTCCGGAAACACCGTGGGCACGGGCGTCCAGTTCCTGCCATCTTCCGAGATGACGACCTGCTTGATCTCCTTGGCGACCGAGCCGGCCTTGCTGTTCCAGACATTGGCGAGGTTCCTGAGCTCCAGCGTGATCTTGCGCCCCTTGGCGGCCTGCAGGCGAAAGTGGAAATGCCCCGCCGCGCGGTTGGGCGAGAGGCGCTCCTGGTCATAGTTCAGGTTCACGATCACCGTGCCGTCCGGCGCAAACTCATACCACAGCGGCGAGGCGTTTTCGAAGCTGGTGTCGATGAAGTCCAGCGGAGCCGGTGGCGCCGCCGGCGCCGGCTCGGCGGCATGGGCGCAGATCGAAAGAACGATGAGCGGACAAAGAAGAAGATGTTTCATGGAGCTGGCTTCAGGTGCTTGTCAAAGAAACCGAGCACGAGCGGTCGCAGGTCGCGTTGCCGTGGCTGCAGGTGGAAGCTGTGCGGTGCGTCGGGGATGATTTCGAGCTGAAAAGCCGCGCCTGCGGACTTCATGGCGGCGGCGAGCGCCTCGGAGTCGGCCACGGCCACGGTTTTGTCCGCCGTGCCGTGCAGGATGAGCAGCGGCGGGTCATTTTTGTCGATGTGGGAACGTGGGTCGGCCTGCTTGTAGAGCTCCGGCGCCTCGGCACGAGCCTTGCGGAACATGGCGAGATTGCGCTGCTCAAACCAGAGCACGGGTCCGTAAAGGTCGACGGCGCATTGAACCCGGCTGTCACCTTCACCAGGAGGGTCCAGCTCACCACCGCACAGACCGAGCATCGCGGCGAGATGACCGCCCGCGCTGCCGCCGATGACCCCGATGTGCGCGGGGTCAACGTGCAGGCGCTCCGCATTTGCCCGCAGCCAGCGCACGGCCGTTTTGCAGTCGTGAAGGTTCTGCGGCCATGTCGGGCCAGGCTGCTCACTGTTGGCGAGGACATAGTCGATGCTCATGCCGACGTAGCCATTCAACGCGAGCGTCGTGCCGATGTTGATCTCGCGAGTCGCGCGTTTTTCACCGCCTGACCAGCCGCCGCCATGAATGATGACCACGGCGGGAAATTTTTGTCCCGGCTGCGGAGTCGCGGGCAGATAAAGATCCGCCCTCTCCTGTCGTCCGCCGCCGAGGTAGTCGACATCATGCTCCGTGCGCACGGATTCGGTGGCTTGGCACAGCGGGGTCAGCAGGAGGAAAAGCAGGCGTCGCATGAAAGGGTCGAAGGGGGGTTAGAAGCCTTCAGGCGCGCGGATTTCAAAGGCCATGCCGAGAGTCTTCATGTTCTTGGAAAGCTCCGTCAGGCTCCAGCCTCGGGGGAATGCTCCCTTGGGATCCTTCTTCAGCTCCTCAAAGTAAACAATCAGGTCGCCCTGCTTCTCGTCCCAGACCTCCATTTCGATTGCCGGCTTCCACTTCGCAAAAAGCGCCTTTACCTGGGACGCTTTTTTGGCGAAGCCCGGCACGCGCAGTTTCATCGAAGCGATGTAGGGCGTCCCGTGCAGGCCCGGCGCCTCGCGCACGGCCTGGGCGATCTGATGCTCGCTGATGAGCTTCGGATCATAGTTCACGCGCGCATAGCCCTCGACGCCCTGCAGCACCTCGACTTCGGCGATGCCGGAGGTGTGGGAAAGCTGGTTCTGCACCATGTAGACGCAGCTCCCGCACTCGAGGCCGGAGACGACAAACACGGCCCTGGCCGGCGCGGGCTTGTCCTCGGCGTGCAGGGCGAGGCCGCCCAGGAGAAGGAGGGTCGTCAGCATCCTCATTTCGCGTGGTGGTCGAATGGCATGAGACATGGAAGGGTCGGCTGCATGATTTTTCAGGCCGAACCATACGTTCGACAACATCTCCATCTTGATGGCGTCCCGTTAGTTTGTCCCTGCTCCCAGCGCCTGCCGGTAAAAGCCCCAGTTTTCCTCGCCGAGGCTGTCGAGCACGAGGCTGGGGTCATGCGGGGTGCCGGGAAGCTGGCGGTAGGCGTTCGGAATCTTCAAGGCTTCGAGATGCTGGTGGAAGTCGCGGTTGAAGCGCAGCGTCTCGTCACGGTCGCCGATGACCTGGCGGATCAGTAGGCCGGCGCGCAGCCTGCCGGCATTTTGTTCGACAACCTGCCACCGCTGCCATGCAGCCAGTAGAGTACGGGAAACCGGCGTTCCTTCTCCGCGTCGTAGGCTTTGGGGGTGAAGACATAACAGCTCACCGGCTGGCCGGCTGCCTTGCTCTCAAAAAGCACGCGCCGCAGTCCCGGTGCATTCGCCTCCGGCAGCACCCAGACGTGCTGTTGCTGGGCTAAGGCGGCGGATGTCAAAAAAAAGGCGACAAACAGGGCTTTCTTCATGCGCAGGTTTGAACCCAGGGTGCCGCAAAGGGTAGCGTTTTACTTTCCTGGCTCAGAGACCTCGGGTTGAGCGTGGCGATAGTGAAACCGGGCGTTTGGCGCGGTGTCGCCTTGATCGAGGAAATCAAAGGCATCCGCGTCGGCCGGGATGTTGTCGGTCCATTTGAAGTCGAAGCGCAGGGGTTTGTCGGTGGCCAGACCGAGGGAGGTGCGTTCGACGGCGAGATGGAGTTGGTTGGAGCCAATCTGAAGCGCGGCGGCGGCGATGGACTCCCAGGCCCGGCCGTTCCAACGCTCCACGACGGCCCTGTCAGGAGCGCTGCGGGCTTGGTTGATGCGGGTGTCGTGGCCGTTGCGCCCGGTGCTGGCGATTTGATCGGTGTCGAGCAGCAGGACCATCCAGTCCGCGTCCGTGGCGGGTGTGAGGGGTTCACGGGTGGTGATGTGAAAATAGAGATGCGTGGCATCGTGGGCGACGCGTGCGGTGTCGAGGTCATTGCGCCCGCTCTGGTTCGTGTAGCGGCCTGCGCCGGGCACGCCGTCGTGATCGCGATGCATCGTGTCGTGCAGGTCGTCGAGATAGACAGGCTTCACATCGGTCCATTGAGCGAAGTCGCCGGGGATGGCGATGGTCTTGGCGGCGGACAAGGCCTGAGCCGGGCGCGCGCCCTTGTAGCGGCGGATGTTGGCGACCATTTGCCAGTAGTAGTTGTCGCCAAAGCCGCCACGCATCGGCTCGATGTCGCGGCTGAACTCCGGGTCATAGAGGTCGACAAAAAAGGTCTCTCCCGCAGGCAGCCTGCGGCCTTGAAAGTTCATGGAACCATCGGAAAGGAAGCGCTGCGCCACCCACTCATTCCAGCCGGTGATGAAGATGAACTCGGGCCGCTGTGGCAACGCGTGGCGCCACTGCTCGTCAAAGTAAAGGCCTTCTCCTGACCGGCACTCCGCCGGTGCGGGCTGGCGTCTGTCGTGAAAGCTGCGGCCGATGTTGTTGGTGATGTGCTGGCTGACTCCAACGGGCACGCATTCAGCCTTGTCAGGCGTCTCATGCCAGCCGGGGACCTGCGGGGCGAAGTCCAGCCACGGCCACTTGTCACGACCGTCGCCGAACCAGGCGTGGCCTCGGGTCCAGGCCCAGGAGGTGCGCAGGGTGAAGAAGGCTTTCACCTCCTCGCTCAAACCGTCGGTTGGCGTCAGCAGGAGCGGCCTGCCCTTCCACTGGAACCACAGGTCGCGGTGCCTGCCCGGTTTGTAAAACGTCTGCCACAGATGCTGCACGACCGGCAGGTGATTCGCATAGGCAAACAGGGTGATGCCAGGAACACGATGCCCTTCGGACTTCATTTGCGCCAGCACCTGGCAGAGCGCCTCGCGTTCGGCGTCGTAGGTGAAGCCGTTGGTGGCGTCGAGGATGAGCACGTCCACGCCAGCGTCGGTGAGCATCTGGACGTGCTTGCGGATCACCCAGGGATCCTCGGGGCGGTAGTAGCCAAAGCGCGGCTCGCTCCAGTAATGCGGAGCCTGCACCTGCCCCCAGGCGGGCGAGGCGGGGCTGGCTTTGAGGATCTTCGCGATGTCGTGGACCTGCTTGTTTCCAAATGCGGCATGCCAGTTGAAGTAAAAGAGACCCACCGTGCGATCCGGCTGCGGTGCGCCAACCTCCGTGCTCATCGGCAAGGTGCGCCCGAGCGCATCCGTGGCGGCCCAGGTGTCCGGCATCGTGTCGCGTGGCTCAGAAGCCTGCATCGATGCGAGGATGCAGGAGAGCGGGATCAAGAGCTGGAGCGAAGGGTGCATGACAGTGCGGAATCAGCCGGTTCAACGTCGGTCGAGACCCGCCTCCAGCTTTCCACATGACACAGGCACCTGCCTGAAAGGCACATGCCAGTCGTCACTTCGCCACCTTCTCCTTCTCGTCGCCATGAGCACCCGCACCGCCCTTGGGTGCAGTGCTGTGGTCGCGGGTGCGGAGATAGGCGACGAGGTCACGCAGCATCGGCGGTGGCAGGGCCATGGCCATCGGCGGCATGGCGGACATGGGCGGGGTGACGGTCTTGATCTGGTCACGCGGGTAGGTGCTCGCCTTGCCGTCCAGGCCGATGAGGGTGAACTTTTCCTTCGTGTCCTCGGTGATGCGTCCGGCCACCTGGGCGCCATCCGCGAGCGTCACCGAGGACATGCCGTAGCCGGCGGCGATCTCGGCATTCGGATTGAGAAGTGACTCGACGATTTTCTCGGGCTTCAGGCGCTCGGCCACCAGGTCAAGCGCCGGGCCCTGGATGCCGCCGTCGTTGCCGATCTTGTGACATTGCAGGCAGGCGCCCTGGTTGCGAAAGACGACCTCGCCAGCCTTGGGATCGCCGCCGATGACGCTGAGCATCGGCACGGCTTCCATCGCGCTGGCGGCAAAGGCGGTGGCGGCCTGCTGCGCGGCGGCGTCCTTGGAGGTTTGCAGAGCAAGAAAGAGGTCGAGCCACAGCTCGCGACGAAGCCCGTTGGATTCGCGCTTCGTCCAGCGCTCCAGAGCTTCTGCGGGGTGCTGGGCGGCGAGAATCTCCAGGCCGGCGCGTGCAGAGGGCAGCGGGCCGTTGTCGACGGCTTTGCGGGCGGCGTCGGCGAGGCCGTCGATCTTCAAAGCAAGCCCATGACGCAGGGCTGCGGCGGCGACCTCGGCATTTCTGTCCGTCAGATGGGCGGCGACAAGTCTGCGGGCTTCCTCGGGCGAGGACTTCATCAGGCTGTCGAGCGCTGCGGTGCGGACGGCGGCCTGCTGTTTCACATCCCCGACCAGGTCGGCGAGTGTGGCGGTTTCAAGCTGGGTGCCGGTGTCGTCGGCAAGTTTCAGGGCGAGTGCGGCGAGCTTCGGGGGCGGCTGGCTGGAGAGGAACTGTTTCAGGGCGTCACCGATGACGCCGCCGAGATCCCTGAGGCTGCGCGCCGCGCCGGGAATCGGACGGTAGCCACCCAGCACGGGATCCGCCGTGATGCGCTTTTCCCATAGGCGCAGTCCATGCAGTGCGGCCTCGCGCACGCTGAGATCGAGCGCGCTGTTCGCGGCGTGCTGGAGGAGCAGGCGAGCATTCTCGGTGCCGCCTTTGCGATAGCTGGCGCAGACGATGCGGCGCTGCACGAGAAGAGGCATCTCCGAGTTGGCAGTCAGTTTCACCAAGGCCTCGCCAGCCGCAGTGTCGAGCGCGGCGGTGTCGTAGATGGCGCGGATGGCCTCGTTGCGGATCACGGCGTCGCGATCACTGAGAAAGCGGACCAGTTCAGGGCTTTCCTGATGACGAAGCTGAAGCACGGCGAGCAGGCGCAGTTCCGTGCTGGCATTGTTGGTCAGCGCGAGCGCGCTTTCGGCGGTGCCCAGACGTTTCATGGCGGTGCCGCAGGCATGACGCAGGACGAGGTCGGCCCCCGCATTGGCCTTCGCCGCCGCATGAACGGGCGTGAGGGCGGCTGCATCTCCAGGCTTGGCGACCCGGCTCAGGGCGATGAGGGCGAGAGAGCGAACGCGTGGCGAATCGTCGGTTGTCATTTCGAGCAGGCGGCCCTGCACGCCTTCGCCACCTGCATCGCCAAGCATGCGGGCGGCATTGGCGCGGATTTCGGCCTCGGCATCCTTGGAGAGCTCGATGAGCGCGGCGGTCGCGGGCGTTTGGTTTTGCCGGGCAAACTGTCCCAGGCCCCAGACGCCGTTCAAACGGCTGGTCACCGTGAAAGAAGTGTTTTTGGCGGTGGCGAGCAGCACGGCCCGCCCGGCCTCGCCGCGTTTCACAAGTTCAAGCTGCGCCATCTGACGCAGGCGTCGGTCAGGCGAGGTCAGTGCCACGGCAAGCTGATCTGTCGTGTCCTTCGCAAGGCCGCGCTTGAATGCCGTGGCGAGTTCGACGGCCGCTTTTTGCAACGCAGCCTCCTTGGGCGTGAGCTTGTGGATGGCCCCGTTCGAGTTCACGGACCAGCCGCCGCCGAAATCGCAGATGTAAATGCCGCCATCAAAGCCCTGCTCGACATCGCTCGCGCCCACGCCTTCCACCACGACTTCTTCACTGCCGACCGTGAAGCCCGCGCCGCTGCTTTTCAGGCCATAGGCGGTGACCTTGCAGCTCTGCGGAGCGCCGCCATAGTCGGCGAGAAGCAGCTTGCCGCGCAGGTCCTCAGGCGCGGCCTGTCCTGTGATCCAGGCAAGTCCGGAGGGGCCCCGGCTTGCATTGGCCGCGGGCGGATAGGCCCACTGCGGGCGGTTCTCCCCCTGAGTGGCAAACATCTTCTCCGCCACCCACACGCTGACCTTGGGATGGAAGTTCTCCCAGTCCATGTGGTCCACATACTGATGCGCGCACTGGTGGCTCATGTCCCAGCCGGAGTCCGTGCCCTCGAGCGCATAGATCATGCGCGCCTTGTCACCGATGTCACCGGTGTTGTCGAAGGTGAACAGGTTGCCGTGTTCGTCGAAGGCCAGCTCGGTGGGGTTGCGCAGGCCGTGGCAGAAGACCTCGAAGCCCGTGCCGTCGGACTCACAGCGGAAGATCGCGCCCCTGCCGCTCTCCGCGAGCACCTTGCCCTCCTTGGTGGTCACATGATAGCCGCGGTCGCCAATGCTGAAGTAGAGACGCCCGTCCGGTCCGCGCACGAGGCCGTGCAGGTCGTGGCCGATGAAGGACACGCGCACGCCAAAGCCGGTGACCAGCGGGTCATTCGTGTCGGCGACGCCATCGTCGTTCGCGTCCGTCAGTTTTCGCAGGCTGGGGATGCAGGTGAAATACACCGCGTCATCCTCCGGCAGCACGGAGAAACCGAGGCCGTCGAGCTGCTCGTAGAAGCTGTCCGCGAAGACGCTGCGGCCGTCCGCCGCGCCGTTGCCGTCGGCATCCTCCAGGCGGATGAGGCGGTCGGCGGTGCTGGTCCAGAAGCCCTCCGGCACACGCCCCGGGATGGAGTTCTGCAGCTTCACGCGATCCTCCAGGGTTCTGGACTGAAAGTCACCGCGGATGAACTCGTTGACGCCGCGCAGATCCGCGACGCCCTGCCAGAAGCGGTTCACTTCGGCCACGAAGACGCGTCCCTTGCGGTCGATGCCCAGGCTGCCCGGGTTCTGCACGAAAGGAAAGCGCACCCAGGTGCTGGCGCTGAGCCCGGGATGCTTCACCAGGCCGGAAAAGGATTCCGGCTGGTTTTTCAGCGCCGGCATCGCGGTCACAATCTCCTGCCTGCGCTGCTGCATCTCCTGCGGAGTGAGCGCATGCGCGCAGACGGCGGTGAGAAGAACAGTCAGGATGACAGGAAGGGACGGCGTTTTCATGCGGGGGGCTTGCGTAACCAACTACTACGAAAGCCTAACACAGCAGGCCGCAGCCCCGCCCGCAAATTCTGCCGGTCTGAGGCGATCAATCACGGCATGGCGCAGACGCGTGCTTCATGGGCTGCCGTGCCTTGCGAAAATCTGCCGCCGCCGACGTATGACTCCGCCTCCATGAAACCACTCGTTCGCTCTGCCACCCTGCTGGTCCTGCTGCTTTCCACCTGCCTGGCCGGAGCTCAGGACAAGGTTTTCAAGGCGGGGGCGGCGACCAGCAGCATCACGCCGCCGCTGGGCATGGAGATTGTCGGCAACTTTGCGCCGAGGCCCGTCGCTGAGCATGTGCACGATGAACTGCACGCCCGCTGCCTCGTTCTCGACGATGGCACGACCAAGCTGGCCTTTGTCGTGGCAGACACGCTGTCGCTCGGACGCGAGGTCTGGGACGAGGCGAAGCAGAAGGTCGAGGCCGCCACGGGCATCCCGGCCTCGAACCTGATGTTTTCCGGCACGCACACGCACTCCAGCGTCTCGGCATTGCCCAGCAAGGATCCCTCGATGGACTACCGCCGACTCATCATTTCGCGGGTGGTGGACGGGGTGCGCCGCGCCGTGAACAACCTGGAGCCCGCCCGCATCGGCTGGGGCGCGGGCCGGCTGCCGCAGCATGTCTTCAACCGTCGCTGGCTGCTCAAGGACGGCATGACGAATCCGAACCCCTTCGGCGGCCAGGATCGTGCGGTGATGAACCCGGGAAGCCTGCTGAGGTCACGCCTTGCCGGGCCCGCCGGACCGACCAATCCCGAGGTTTACTGCCTGTCCGTGCAGGCGGCGGACGGTCGTCAGATTGCCATGCTGACCAACTACTGGCTGCATTATGTCGGTGGAGTGCCAAGAGAGCATCTGTCGGCGGATTACTTTGGGGAATTCTGCCGGGCCATCGAGGCGAAGCTCAGCACGGGCGGATTGGACCCGCCCTGTGTCGGCCTGCTTGCCAACGGTCCCTGCGGTGACGTGAACAACAATGATTACAGCGGCAAAACGCCCGCGGTGAAACGCGAGCCTTATGAGAAGATCCGGATCGTGGCCGGTGACCTGGCGGCCGAAGTGCTGCGGGTCCGTGAGAGTGTGAAGCATCAGGACTGGGTGCCGCTGAAGGCGGTCGTGGAGGACCTGCAGCTGCAGGTGCGCCGGCCAACGCCGGAGATGATCCAGTGGGCGGAGGGCGTGCTGGCCAAGCCCAAGGGCGGCGAGCCTGTCCACCGGCTTGAGCAGCCCTATGCGGAGCGCACCCTGACGGCCCGCGATGCGAGGCCGGACCAGGTGAGCTGTGTCATGCAGGGCTTCCGCATCGGCGAACTGGGCGTCGCCGCGATCCCCTTCGAGGTGTTCACGGAGATCGGCCTTGAGATCAAGGCGCGCAGCCCCTTCAAGGACACCTTCACCATCGAGCTGGCCAACGGCAGCAACGGCTATCTGCCGACGCCGGCGCAGCATGAGCTGGGCGGCTACGAGACGTGGCTGGGCACCAACCGGGTCGAGCGCGAGGCCTCGGTGAAGATCACGGCGAAGATCCTCGAGTTGTTAGGCCGGCTGCGCTGAGGCGGGCGGGCCTATTCGAGCGGCTTGATCTTCAGGCTGCGGTACCAGACCGGCGCCTGAGCCTTGCCGTGCAGGCCCTGGAGGCCGATGGGGCCGCTGCGTGCGAAGTCCTTGAGGGCCTTCTTGAACTTGTTAGGCGTGCCGTCCGGGTTCCTGCCGATCTCGGGCCAGTTGTCCAGGCTGGCGTCGATCACGGTTTCGCCGTTGAACACGACGGTCACCTTCGGGCCCTTGCAGGTGATGGTGTAGCGGTTCCATTCGCCCACGGGCCTGGCCATGCTTTTGGAGGGAGGCATCGCGTCGTAGATGGCGGCGACCATGCCGTACCTGCTGCCGTCGGCGCTGTCGTGGACCTGGATTTCGAGGGCGGAGAGGACATCCTTGATGTTGCCGGAGCGGAGGAAGACACCGCTGTTGGACTCCTTGGCGACCTTGAACTCAAGATCGAGGATGAAGTCACCGTAGGATTCCTTCGTCCAGAGGGTGTCATGGTCGTGGGCGACGAGCTCGCCGTTGCTGAAGGCCCAGCCGCCCGGGGCCACCGTGTTGGAGAGGTCAGCCGCGAAGAGATCCTTCCATCCGGAGGTGTCAGGGTGTTCGGCGGCAAGGCAGGCGGTGGAGAGAAGGACGAGGAGGCAGGCGGGGAGTTTCATGGCGGAGCCCGTCTAAACGGGGCCTGGCACCCCTGTCGTTGCACAAAAAATGAGGCTGCGGGCCGCACGGACCCGGGAGGATTTGCATTGTCGCGAAGGGTCCGGCCTGCTTGCTTCGTTGAACTCCCGATGATGAAACTGAAATCGCTCACCGCCTGCAGCCTCCTCCTTGCCGCCATGTCCGCCCACGCCATCGAGATCGTCGCCCACCGGGGTTATTCCGAACGTGCGCCGGAGAACACGCTTGGCGCCTTCAACCTGGCCTGGAAGAGCGGCACGGATGCCTGCGAGCTGGACGTCTACCTCACCGCCGACGGCAAAACGGCGGTCATTCATGACAAGGACACGCGGCGCACGACCGGCGTGAAGCTGGACGTTGCAAAGTCGAAGCAGGCCGACCTCACCGCCCTCGGCGCCGGGGCCTGGAAGGGCGCGGAATGGGCGGGTGAAAAGATTCCGACTCTTGAGCAGGCGCTGGCCACCCTGCCGGTCGGCAACCAACGATTCTTCATCGAGGTGAAATGCGGCGCGGAGATCGTGCCGGAGCTGAAGCGCATCCTGGAGCCGATGAAGGACCGTGCGGCGCAGCTCGCCATCATCGCCTTCAAGCGCGACGCGGCGGCGGAGTCGAAAAAGGCCATGCCCTGGATCAAGGTGTACCGCCTGGCCTCCGGCAAGACCAAGGACAAGAAGCCGACGGATCTGGCCGCGCTCATCGCCGACACGCAGGCGGACAAGCTCGACGGCCTGGACCTCGGCATGGCGGACTTTCCCTGGGATGAGGCGATGGTGAAGCAGGTGCGCGACGCCGGTTTCGGCCTCTATGTCTGGACCGTGAACAAGCCGGAGGACGTGAAGCGTTTCGCCAAACTGGGCGTGGACGGCATCACCACGGACGACCCGGTCATGGTGCGTGAGGCCCTGCGCTGAGCCGGGCCTTTGTGCGAGGGGCCGGAGGATTCCAGTGGAGCGCCGTGGATTCGTCGCCAAAGGAAGCGGCCGCCCATTCACCGCCCATGTCGTCCCCCACCACCCAAGCCGTCATCTCCGCCAAGGACCTGCGCCTGCAGTTTGGCCTGCAGCAGGTCTTCAACGACGCGACGATGAGCGTGCATGAGGGCGAGAAGCTCGGTCTGGTCGGCCGCAACGGCAGCGGCAAGACCAGCCTGATGCGCATCATCGCCGGCGTGGAGAATCCGGACAGCGGCACGGTTTCCCGCCGCAACGGCATGGTCATCGGCTACCTTGCGCAGGAGTTCACGCTGGACGAGGAGGCCACGGTCCTGGAAAACGTCCGCTCGGGCGCGAAGGTGCTGCTGGACCTGGTGGCACGTTATGAATCCGGCGACTACAAGCCGGAGCAGGAGGGGGATCTGCTGCACCAGATCCAGCTTCACGACGGCTGGGGTGTCGAGACACGCATCGCCACGGCGATGAACGAGCTCGGCGTGCCGGCCGGGGATCGTCCGGTGAAGGGCCTGTCCGGCGGTGAAAAGCGCCGCGTGGCCCTGGCCCGCACCCTGGTGGCCCAGCCGGACCTGCTCCTGCTCGACGAGCCGACGAACCATCTCGACGCCGAATCCATCGAGTGGCTGGAGAAGTTCCTGCGCGATTTTGCAGGGGCGGTGCTCTTCGTCACGCATGACCGCTACTTTCTCGACCGCATCGCCACGCGCATCATCGAGATCGACGACGCGCGCATCTACAGCCATCCGGGGAACTACAGCGACTACCTGGAGAACAAGGCGCAGCGCGAGGCCTTCGAGGCCGGCACGGAAAGGCGGCGCCAGGCCTACCTGCGGCACGAGCTGGAGTTTGTCCGGGCGGGCGTGAAGGCGCAGCGGAGCAAGGCGCGCACGAGGCTGGATGAGTTTGACCGCGTGTCCGCGCTCGACGCGCCCGAGGAGGACCTGGTGATGGACCTGATCATCCCGCCCCCGCCGCCTCTGGCCAATGTCGTGGTGGATGCCAGCGACATCGGCGCGCTGGCCGGCGAGCGCTGGCTGTTCAGCCATCTCGACCTCAGCTTTGAAGCCGGCACCTGCACGGGCATCGTCGGCCGCAACGGCCTCGGCAAGACCACCCTGCTGCGGGTGCTGATGGGCGAGCAGAAGCCGGCCGAGGGCGTCGTCAGCATCGGGAAAAAGACCGTCTTCAACTACGTGGACCAGCAGCGCCTGCTGCTTGACCCTGAGAACACCGTCATGGCCGAGGTGGCGGGGCCTAACAGCGACTTTGTCCAGTTTGGCGGCGAGAAGCTGCACGTGCGCACCTACTTGAGACGCTTTTTGTTCACCGACGAACGGGTGACGATGCGCGTCAAGGAGCTCAGCGGCGGCGAGCAGAGCCGGGTGCTGCTGGCGAAGATCCTGAGGCGCGGAGGCAACTTCCTCATCCTTGACGAGCCGACCAACGACCTGGACCTGGCGACGATGCGCGTGCTGGAGGAGGCGGTCCTGGCCTTCCAGGGCTGCGTGCTGGTCGTCAGCCATGACCGCTACTTCCTGGACCGCGTGTGCGACCGGATCATCGCCTTTGAAGGGCATGGGCGCATCCATCAATGCGCCGGGAACTACAGCTACTACCAGGAGAAGCGCGCGAAGCAGGCGGCCGCCGAGGTGGCCTATGTGAACGCGCCGCCGAAGAAGGAGAAGCCGGCGCCCGACAGCAAGCCGCGCAAGATGAGCAATCGCGAGACGCGGGAGCTGGCCGCTCTGGAGGAGCGCATTGCGGTGCTGGAGACGGAGATCACCGCGATGGAGGCGGAGCTGAATGATCCGGAGTTTTACACCCGGGCGGGCGCCTCCACGCAGGATCACCTGGCCGGGCTGGAGTCCCGCAAGGCGGAGCTCGAGGCAGGCTTCACCCGCTGGGCCGAGCTGGAGGAGATCAAGGCGCAGTGCCAGCCCCAGGCCTGACGCCGGGCTCGGACTGGTCACGCTCAAAGAGCTGGGTGAGCTGAATGCGGCGTTCGCGGGCGATGCTGGCGAAGGCCTCGGCGTCATCCTGCAGCGGCATCAGCAGATCAAAGGTCTCCTCGTCATGCGCCTTCCATTTGCGCAAGGCCTCCTCCAGGTCGCCGCGGGTTCTCCCCAGCGCGCCCAGCGCCTTCACGCCCAGCTCCAGGCCGCTGTGCATCTGCTCGTGCACGATGTCCTCGATGTTCAGCCCGAGGCCCTTCAGCTCGTAGCGCTGGTCGTAGTCGTAGGCGCGCGCCAGGATGCGCAGGTTGGGGAATTTTTCACGCACCTCCGAGACAAGCTGGGCGACCTTGGCCCTGTCGGCGAGGGTGATGATGAGCAGGCGTGCGCCGCTGATGCCGGCGGCCTGCAGCAGGTCGACCCGCGTGGCGTCGCCATAGAACACCTTGAAGCCGAAGCTGCGCAGCATGTCGACATGGTCGGGGTCGTTCTCAAGCACGGTCACCTTGACGCCCTGGGACATCAGGAAACGGCCGACGAAATTGCCGAAGCGGCCGAAGCCGGCCATGATGACCGGCGCCTGTTCGTCGACGGCGTCGGGCGTGCGCGCCACTTCCGACACGGCGGTGTAGCGTGGAGCGATCACCTTTTCATAAAGCAGGAACAGCAGCGGCGTGAAGGCCATGGAGAGGGCCACGACCGCGACCAGCACCTTGGACGTGGCGTCGTCCAGGATCTGCTGCTGCACCGCCATGGACAGCAGCGCGAAGGCGAACTCGCCGCCCTGGGCGATGCTGAGGCCGAGCAGCCAGCGGTGGCTGCCGCGGATCTTCATCAGGGTGGCGACGGCCAGCATCACGCAGGCCTTCAGCACGATCAGTCCGAGCACGAGTCCGGCGATGAGGCCGGGCCGGGCCTGGATGACGCCAAAGTCGAGCGAGGCGCCGACGGCGAGGAAAAACAGGCCGAGCAGCAGTCCCTTGAAAGGCTCGAGATTGCTCTCCAGCTCGTGGCGGTAGTGGCTGCCGGCGAGCACCACTCCGGCGACAAAGGCGCCCAGGGCCTGGGAGTGGCCCACGAGGGTCATCAGCAGGGCCACGCCGACGATCAGCAGCAGGGCGGCGGCGGTGAGCAGCTCACGCAGACCCGTCCTGGCCAGCACGGCAAAGCCCCGGGGCACGAGGTGCTGGCCGGCCAGCACGATCGCCGCCACGGTGCTCAAGGTGATGATGGGACGCGTCCAGAACGGCACCGATTGCAGAAGGGTGCGGTGGCCGTCCGCCGCAGGGTCGCCCGAGGCGAGCAGGGGAAAGATGGCGAGCATCGGGATGACGGCGATGTCCTGGAACAGCAGCACGGAGAAGGCGTCCGAGCCCGCGTTGGTCCGCAGCAGCGCCTTTTCATGCAGCGTCTGGATGACGATGGCCGTCGAGGAGAGTGACAGGATCATGCCGATGGCGAGGGCGGCTTTCAGGGGCACGCCGAATCCCGCCGACAGAGCCATGCCCGCCAGGGTGGTCAGCACGACCTGCAGGCCGCCCAGACCAAAGATGGGGCCGCGCATGCGCCACAGCCGGGACGGCTCCAGCTCAAGGCCGATCATGAAGAGCATGATGACCACGCCGAACTCGGCAAAATGCATCGCCTCCTGGCCCTGGTCGCCGCCGACCCATCCGAGGGCGAAGGGGCCGATCACCGCTCCGCCGATGAGATAGCCGAGCACGGAGCCCAGGCCCAGGCGGTGCGCCACGGGCACCATCAGCACGGCCGTGGCGAGGTAGAGGAACGCCGAGAGAAAGAAGTTCGTTTCGTGCATGAAGGACGGGGACGGGGTTCGGCACCTGACGGGGTGCGGCCCCATTCCATCCGTCCTCAGCGGCGTCCGGCAAGCGGATTTCGAATCACAAGGCGGGCACGTCCAGCCAGCGGCGCTCCGCCCAGCTCTTCAGCCCAAGCTCGGCGAGTTGCACGCCCTTGGCGCCTTCACGCAGGGTCCAGCGGAACGGGGTGTCGAGGGCGACATGGCGGATGAACATCTCCCACTGCACCTTGAAGGCGTTGTCGTGCTCGGCCGTGTCGGGCACCTCCTGCCAGTGTGCGTAATGGTTGATCGGCGAGTCGATGTCGGGATTCCACACCGGCTTGGGCGTGCCGGCCATGGACTGGAACCAGCACTTGCGCAGGCCGACGAGGGCGGAGCCGTGGGTGCCGTCAACCTGCATGGTGAAGAGGTCGTCGCGGCGCACGCGCACGCACCAGGAGCTGTTGAACTGGCAGACGACGCCCTGGCTGGTCTCAAAGGTGGCGTAGCAGGAGTCGTCGGTGTCACAGGCGTAGGCGCGGCCCTGCTCGTCGACACGCTGCGGGATGTGGGTGGCGCCGAGGCAGCTTACGCCGGTGACCTCGCCGAACAAATTATCGATCACATAGCGCCAGTGGCAGAGCATGTCGACGATGATGCCGCCGCCGTCCGCCTTGCGGTAGTTCCACGACGGACGCTGGGCCGGCTGGCCCTCGTGCTCGCCGGTGAAGACCCAGTAGCCGAACTCGCCGCGCACGCTGAGGATGCGTCCGAAGAAGCCCTGGGACTGCAGCAGCGCCAGCTTGCGGATGCCGGGCAGCCAGAGCTTGTCCTGGACGACGCCGTTCTTGACGCCCGCCTTCTCACACAGCTCGGCGAGACGCAGGGCCTCGGCGGTCTCCACGGCGGTCGGCTTTTCGCAATAGATGGCTTTTCCGGCGGCGGCCGCCATCTCGACAAACCGGGCGCGGTGCAGCGTGCCGGAGGCGTCGAAGAAGATCGGGTAGGCCGGGTCGGCCAGCACGGCGGCCAGGTCGGTGCTGGTCTTCAACGGCCCGGTTTTCTCGCAGCCATGCTTCGCGGCCAGCGCCTGCAGCTTGCTCGCGCTGCGGCCCGTCAGGATGGGGTCGGGCATCAGCGTCAGGTCGTCGGAGACCTTGATGCCGCCCTGCCGGATGATGGCGAGGATGGAGCGGACGAGGTGCTGGTTGGTGCCCATGCGTCCGGTGACGCCGTTGAGGATGATGCCGATGCGCTGGATGGCCATGTGATCTGGGGGTGAAGGGTTGCGGAAAGGTTGTGCCGTCATACATCATATATGATTGACCGCAAGCCGGATTCCGGCTTTTTTGACGGAGCCACACCCTTCATGCCCGCCCGATCCCCCGCTTCAAGGCCAGCCGTCATCCCCACCAAGCAGATGGCGGTTTATGAGGCGCTGCGCGGCGAGATTCTCGGCGGCGTGCTGAAACCCGGCGCCACGATCGTCATTGATGCGCTCGCGAAGCGCTTTGAGGTCAGCATCATCCCGGTGCGCGAGGCCTTGCGGCAGCTTCAGTCCGAGCGCCTGGTGGAGATCCGTCCGCACACGGGGGTCCGGGTCACCGAGGTGGATGTCTCGTCGCTGGGCGAGATCTTCGCCATGCTGGGGGCGCTGGAAGGCGTGTCCGCCGTGCATGCGCTGGAACGGTTTGACGAGGATTCTCTGGGCGAGCTGGACAGCCTGCTGGCCAGGCTTGAGGCGGCGGCGCAGAAAGGTGACCGGCCTGCGTTTGAGGCGGCGAACCGCGAGTTCCATCTGCTGCCCTGCCGGGTGGCGGGATTCCGGCGGACGGAGGAAAGCCTGCGCGGCGTGCTGACGGAGTGGGAGCGGCTGCACCGCAGCGCCTTCCACAAGGCCCAGCCGCCGGACATGGCGGCGGCGAACAAGGACCACCGCGCCATTGTGCGAGCCATCCGGCAGAAGGATGCCGCGCGGCTGACAGGCCTGCTGGCCTCGCACAACCAGACGGCGGCGGAGCATTACCTGAAGCTGGCGAAGGCCAGGGGTTGAGCCAGGGTGAAATCCAGGCTTGTCGCCCTGGCGGTCCCTGCCTAACGAGGGTGATCCTTCACCATGGCTGAAACTCCCTCCACCCGCCTTCTCCCCCTGGGCTCCCGTGCTCCTGAGTTCGAACTGCCGGATGCGCAGGGCCGCCCCTTCACCCTGGATGACGTGCGCGGCGCCCGGGGCCTGATGGTGATGTTCGTCTGCAACCACTGCCCCTTTGTCGTGCATCTGGCGGACGCCCTGGCGGCTTTCGCGCGCGAGGCTGAGGCGCTCGGGGTCGGCGTGGTGGCGATCAATGCCAACGACGTGGACAAATATCCCGCCGATGCGCCCGACAAGATGCCCGCGTTTGCCACGCAGCACGGCTGGACCTTCCCCTATCTTTGGGATGCGGACCAGTCGGTGGCGAAATCCTTTGTGGCCGCCTGCACGCCGGACTTCTACCTTTTCGACGGCGAGCTGAAGCTGGTCTATTGCGGGCAGTTTGACGCATCGCGTCCGAGGAACAGCGAGCCTGTCACCGGCGCCGATCTGCGCGAGGCGATGCGGCGCATGCTTGCCGGTGAGGCGGCGCTGGAAAACCAGCGGCCGAGCACCGGCTGCAACATCAAGTGGAAGCCCGGGAACGAGCCCTGAGCCGCAGGCGCTCGCGATTTCAGAGTTTGTTCGGCGTCACCTTCGTCCAGGGGCTCCAGGCGCCCAGCGCGTGCTGCTGGATCCTGCGCTTCCAGATCTTGTTCATGCAGAACGCATACAGGGTGTCCTTGTCCCTGCCGCCAATGGCGACGGCGGTGACGCGCCCTTTGCCGGGGACGGTGAGGATGACCTGCGTGGGGCCGTCGTCGGCGCTGATCTGGATGCCGCTTTTGGTGGCGATGAACTGGCGGCCCTCCTGGGAGTAGCAGAGGCATTCCGCGCCGGCATCGTCGTCCCAGTCGTGAACGTGCAGGTGGAAGAAGCGCTCCTTGTGGATGAGCGTGCCGTCCTCGGCGACCTGGTAGCTGCAGGCCCATTTGGAGTGGCCTTCAGCAACGCTGAGCAGCCATTGGTCGGGGCGGAAGGCCATGCCGGTGGCGAATTTGAGTCCGGCATCGACCTGCTTCTTCCGCCCGTCCTTGATGAGCCACACGCTGCCGCCGTTGACGGGCTTTTTGGCGTCGTTGTCGGTGACGTAGAGACTGCCGTTCGGATGCGCGAGGATGCTGTGGCCGAGGATGCCTTCCAAAACGACGCTGGACCTGCCCGTGTTGTCGTAGCGCAGAAGCTGGCCGGATTTTTCCGAGATGGTGTAGAGTGATCCATCGGCTGCGACAGTCACGCAGTGCGCGTTGCCGGTTTTTTCAGCGAAGACGCTGATCTTTCCATCCAGACCGATGCGATGGATTTGATCGGCGGAGGTGTCGGCGAAGAAGATCTCACCGTTCGCTGCCGTGGAGGCTCCGCGGGTGCTTTTGAAGCCTTCGCCTGCGAGCTGCCAGTCCTCGCCGGGAATGAGGATCTCCTGGGCTCGCGGGGCGCTGGGGCCCGCCTTCACCGGCTCGGGCCAGTTTTTCCAGAGGTAGGCCATGGCCTCCTGCCATTCGTCGCCATACCCCGCGCCGTGGCCGCCGTCGATGATGCGGAACTGGTAGTCGTAACCGGAAAACTTCAGTGCCTTGTCCATCTCCTGATCGACGAGGAACCAATCTCCCGCGACGTTTTCCATGTCGCGCGTGCCGGTGGTGAGGTAGGCGCGGATGGGCCGTGCCTCGAACTTCCTCACCATCGTGGGAAACTCATGCCCGCCGCGAAACGCGACAAAGCTGCCGCTGACGCAGTACACGCGGCTGAAGGCCTCCGGCTTGTGCCAGGCCGCCGCGAAGGCCGTGATGCCTCCGCTGCTGCCCCCGACGATGCAGCGGTCGTTGCCGCTGGTGCTGAGATTGAGCTGATACTGCTTCGCGACGAAGGGCAGCACCTCCTCGTCGAAGAAGCGCACATTGTTGTCGCTGACGCCGTCGTATTCAAAGTCGCGGTTGCGGCGCGGTGCGGTGCCTTTCATCGGCGCGGGCAGCTCGCCGGGGCGCACGAAGACGCCGACGGTCACCGGCATCTCCTTGGTGGCGATGGCGAGCTCGAGGTTCGCCTTCTCACGCGGGTTGTAGCCATCCGTCTTCACATAAACGCAGGCGGGTTTGCTCGCGTCGTATTGCGCCGGGATGAAGACGGTCACCTCGCGCACCGTGCCGGGGAAGATCTTGCTCTGCGTGAACTGGAAGGTCTCGATGCGCCCTTGTTGGATGTCTTTGGGATCCATCGCAGGCGGCGTATAACTCGGAGCAGCCGGGGACGGCTGCACGACATTGCTGCCCGCGAGCGGACGGATGAACCACTGCAGATGGCCGTCGCCGGGTTTGTGCTGCCAGAGATCGACCTTCGCGCCGGGCTCCTTTCTGCCGCCCAGGTGATCGAGACCCATGCCGGGCGCGTGCTTCGGTTCGAGCGCGTAGGCGCCGTTTTCCTGCCTCGCGAGTGACCAGAGCTGCGCATCCGACTTGTTGTCCTTGGCGAGGATGAGCTTCGTGCCGTTCTTTGTTCCTGCGCCATCCACCGTGAGCACGAGGCCTGGCTGCGAGGCGGGCATGATCGAGTTCCAGCCGCCGCCGTGCGACTGGATGATCCATTTCTGGTTAGGTTGATCCTCGGGCTTCTGGATGGAGACCGTGTCACCCACGACCTCGAGGGCAAAATCCGGGGCGCTCACGGGCACGATCTGGTAGGCGCCCCAGTCCTCGGCGTTGAGCTGACTGCCAAGGAACAAAGGCAGAGCCAGCAGGGAATAAAGGGTGGGTTTCATGAGGAAGATCAGGTTTTTCAGCATGGGCGGGGCTGGGTGGTGGCGTCAATTTCAACGGTCATGACCATGCCGTCGGCGGCATCGTCAAGCATGATCATGAGTTCTGGCGGTGCAGACTTCGCGCACGCAGCCCCGCAGCCATTGGTGCGCGGGATCGGCGTCGAGGCGCGGGTGCCAGAGCATGGAGACGGTGAACGGGGCGGTGGGGAAGGGCAGGCGGAAGCTGTGCATGCCATCCCGAAGCACGCCCGTGTGTCTTTCCGGCACGGTGGCGATCATGTCGGACGTTCTGGCGAGGGAGATGGCCGTGGCGAAACCGCCGACCATCACCACAACCTGCCTTTGCATCCCCAGGTTTTGCAGGGCGTCGTCCACAGGTCCCCAGGGGTCGCCGTCGCGAGACACGGCCACATGGCGGGAGCCTGCGTAGCGAGCCGCCGTGATCTTGCGTGAACGCAAAGGGTGATCATTCCTGACGACCCCGATGAGGCGGTCTTGAAAAAGGGCCTGGGTGAGGATCTCCGGGCCTGTCTCCGTGCTGACAACACCTGTTTCAAGGTCAACGGAGCCGTTTCGCAAGGCGGTGCCCTGCTTGTCTGGCTTGGGCACAAACGACAGCTTCACGCCCGGTGCCTGGCCGCTGATCCTGGAAACGAGGGCGGGCCCGAAGTTTTCGACGAAACCTTCGCTGGTCCTCAGGGTGAACTGGCGCACGAGCCTTCCTGGATCCAGCCTCGCCTCGGGTTGCAGCAAGGCTTCGGCGTCCTGGACCACCTGTTTGATCCGTCCTGCGAGCTCAATGGCGCGCGGGCTGGGCACGAGCCCGCGACCCGCTCGAACCAGCAGGGGGTCGCCGGTGGTCGCCCGAAGCCTTGCCAGCGAGCGGCTCATGGCGGAGGCGCTGAGATGCAGGCGTTGTGCGGCCTTTGCCACGCTGCCTTCCTCCAGCAGGGCCTGGAGGGTGAAGAGCAGGTTGAGGTCGGGTTTCGACATGCGGTGAACCTGTCCGGTTCAGGCATGGCGTCAAATGCATGAATCAAGTGCAATCCATGCATTTTACGCCTTTCAAGACCGGGGCTACCGCAGCCTCACAACCGGTGTCCCAACGTGCGGGCGGCCGGCTGGCAACACACATCATCATGAAGGCTGAATTCTGGCATCAACGTTGGAGAAGCGGGCAGACCCGCTTCCACGAAACACAGGCGAACCCAATGCTGGTCAGGCATTTCGACGCCCTGTCTCCGTCTGCCGGCGGCCGGGTGTTCGTTCCGTTGTGCGGCAAGAGCCTGGACATCGCCTGGCTGCTTGGCAAGGGGAGGCGGGTTGCCGGAGCCGAGCTCAGCCAGGAGGCCGTGGAGCAGCTGTTCGCCGGGCTCGGGGTTGAGCCGGTGCGGCAGGAAAAAGGCAGCCTGGTGCACTACAGCGCTGAAGGAATCGACATTTTTGCAGGGGACATCTTTGACCTGAACCCGGAGGTGCTGGGGCCGGTGGATGCCGTGTATGACCGGGCGGCCCTGGTGGCGCTGCCGGAGGAGATGCGGGCTTCTTATGCCAGTCATCTGGTGAAGATCACGCGGGGAGCGCCCCAGCTTTTGATCAGCTATGAGTATGAGCAGGACCAGATGCCTGGGCCACCCTTTGACGTGCGCGAGCCGGAGATCCGGCGTCATTACGAGGCATCGCATGACATCCTCCTCCTGGAGCGGGAGACAATGACGGGTGGGCTGAAAAACAGCTGCCCGGCCCAGCAGGCAGTCTGGCTGCTGCAGCCAGCAGGCCGGAAAGCGGACCGTCCGGATATGCAGCGCCGACGGTTTCGGATGGCGGGCCTGTCCCTGGCCGTGTTGCTGCCGTCGCTGGGCACCAGCTCCGCCAATCTGATCCTGCCCGTCCTCAGCCAGGAGATTGCGGCGTCACTTCAGCAGGTGCAGTGGGTTGTGACTGCCTACCTGATTTCCATCACGGCCTTGATTGCGGGAGCCGGTCGGCTGGGCGACCTGGCGGGGAGACGGCGTCTGCTGCTGGCGGGTATCTTGATGTTTGTCGGAGCCTCCCTGCTGGCAGGCCTGGCGCCATCGCTGCCGATGTTGATTCTGACCCGGGCCCTGCAGGGAGCCGGTGCTGCCTTGATGATGGCGATGGCGGCGGCTCTGATGGGGGATGCCGTTGGCGCGGGAAAAGGCGGCAGGGCCATGGGGTTGCTGGGCGCCATGTCTGCTGCTGGCACGGCCGCAGGGCCGCTGCTTGGCGGCGTCCTGGTTTCCGCCTTTGGCTGGCGGATGACCTTTTTCATCAACCTGCCCCTGGGCCTGATCGCCTGGCTTCTGATCCTTTGGGGAATTCCGAAGGACCTGGGCCGCAAGGTGGAGAACCCCAAGCCCCTGGATCATCCGGGGATGATGCTGCTGATCGTGACGATTGTGTTCTATGCCTTGTCCATGTCGCTGGGCAAGGGCCGGCCGGGCCTGGTCAATGGACTGCTGCTGCTGGCTTCAACGGTTCTGGCGGCTGCGTTTGTGAAAAGGGACCGGGTTTCTTCATCTCCCTGGATTCCAGCCAGGGTCCTGCGTTCCAGGGAGCGTCAGGCCGGGCTCGTGCTGAGCCTGCTTGTCGCAACTGTTTTGATGACCACCCTGGTGGTCGGGCCGTATTACCTGTCCCGGGCGCTGCATCTGCCTCCGGCAAAGGTGGGGCTCGTCTTGTCTGTGGGACCTCTTGTTGTGGCGTTCATGGGCGTGCCTGCCGGGCGGCTGGTGGACCGGCATGGCACGCACGTCATGAGCCTCGCCGGGCTGCTGCTTATCGGGGCGGGAGCCCTGGCCCTGGCTCTGCTTCCCATGTCATCAGGCATCCCCGGCCAGGTCATTCCCCTGGTCGTCCTGACGGCGGGTTATGCGACTTTTCAGACGGCAAACACCACGTTCATGATGGCGTCGGCCGAGGCTTCCGAACGCGGGTTGATGTCCGGGCTGCTGAACCTGTCACGCAACCTTGGATTGATCACCGGCAGTTCCGTCATGACCGCTCTGTTTGCCATGGTGTCCGGTGGAGCGGAGGCGCAGGCGTCGGCTCCTGAAGCCGTGGCTCACGGCATGAGGCAGACTTATGTCCTGGCACTCGGGCTTGTGCTTGCCGGTGTGATCATCACGGTGATGGTTCACTCGCGGGCCGGGCAGTCATCTGCAACTGCCAGGGTGTTCTGAAGGGATGCCTGGCCTCCGCAAGGGATGGTGGCGAGGGAGGAACTGGGGCACGCGAGGACGGTCACGCGCTGAAGCGCATGACTACATTGGTGCCGCGGCCGGCGCGAATGTTCACGCCAGCTTGTAGCAGTCCGCCCATTCGGCACGCGGAGCCGGGCCGGCGAGACGGGCGTTGGCCTCATCATTGCCAATGAAGCGTTTTGTCTGCGGGTCGAACTTCAGGTCGACGTTGAGATACTCGGCGATGGTGCCGAGATTGAGCACCTGCGTGAGCGCGCCGGCGATGCTGAAGGGCGATTCCGTCATGCCTTCGCCCATGCAGGCATTGATGAAACTGTCGAAGTGATTGCGCTTCAAGGGATGCAGCCCCATCGCGTCCTTGAACTCCACCATCTTGGCTCGTGGATACACGAGCGAGTGGCGGTCGTGGGAGCCGCGCTGCACGAGGTAGTCGCCTTGTTTGCGGTGCAGGAGCGACCCGGCGTTGCCGGGATTCGGGATCACCACCTTGCCGTCGGGGCCCGGGTCGCCATACTTCTCCTCGATGTCGAATTTGATGTCGCCGCCCGCCTTCCAATGCAGCTCCACGGCGGGCAATTTTTCGCCACGGGCCGGAAATTCGAAGCGGATGTCCGAGCTGAGCGGATAGCTCACCTGGTTGTAATCGGCGAGCGCCAGGGGCGTGATGCGCGTGGGCAGGCCGAGCTTCAGGTGATGATGGGCGAAGTCAATGATGTGCGCGCCCCAGTCGCCAAACATGCCGCCGCCATAAAGGTGGAAGCCGCGCCAGTTGAAGGCGTGATACATCTTGCTGAAGGGCTTCACCTCCTGAGGTCCGCACCAGAGGTCCCAGCTCTTGAGGGACTCGGGCATCGGCTCGCCCGGTGGATAACCCTGGATGCGTTCGGCCGCGTTCATGAACCAGAGCGAGGGCGACTTCCACGCGTCGATCTTCACGACGTCATCGACGATGCCTGCGGCGAGCATCTGCTTGAACTGTTCAGCGCCGGCGGAGGTGTGGCCCTGGTTGCCCATCTGGGTGACCACCTTGAACTTCTTCTCGGCACGCATGAGGATTTCGGCCTCCTCAAAAGTGTGCGTCAGCGGTTTCTCGACATAGACATGCTTGCCCAGGGCCATCGCGCTGATCGCGGCGGTGAAGTGCGTGTGATCCGGCGTCACCACGCTGACGGCGTCGATGTCCTTGCCCATCTTGTCGAGCATCTCGCGGAAGTCATGGAAGCGCCTCACGTCCGGAAAGGCCTTGAGGTTCTTCTCCACGCCCTTGGCGGTGACGAAGTCCACGTCCGTGAAAGCCACCGGGGTGGCGATGCCGCCCGCCGTGAGGCCGGGAATGACGCTGCCCGCACGTCCGCCGATCCCGATGCAGCCCAGGTTGATGCGGCGGCTCGGCGGCAGCTTCGGATTGTCGGCTGCGCGGGCGCTGGTCAGGTAGGCCGGAAGGAAGTTGAAGCCCAACCCCGCCGCGGCGGCTTGTTGGACGAAATGACGGCGGGAAGAGGCGGGAGGTGACGGAGGAGTTTCCATGGTTCAGGAAAGAGGAGATCGTGAGCGTAGGCGTCCGGTGGAAAAAGTACCAGGATGAAATGAGGGATGGCCGCGAAAGAACGCATGGAACACAAAATCGGCAGGAGGTTTAGAGTTGCCGGTCGGAGGCTGCCTTGGGTGTCAGGATGTATTTTTTGATTTGGAAACGGTAACTGTCAAAATGGATGAGCAGGCCGTGTTCGATGCGTGACGATTTCAGGTATCCGAGGATTTGAGCCACGTGCTCGTCAGCGATGGCCCTGACAGCCTTCAGCTCAATGATGAGGCGTGTATCGACCAAAAGGTCGGCAAGGTAGTCTCCGATGGCGGTGCCATCCTCATCATAACCTTGATTGGATGCTGTTGATGAACCTTCAAGCCCGCCTTCGTCAGCCGATGTGCCCATGCATTTTCATACACCTTCTCCAGGTGACCCTGGCCGTGATATTCATGGATGGCATAGGAGGTTGCACGAATGACGTCACAGAGTTCAAAGATGGTTTTCATGAACCTGATTGGTTTGAGCAGGTCACCCAAGAACTCAAAAAGAAACCATCGGATCCTCTGTGGTCCCTGGGTTCCCTTGTGGCTAGGAACCTTTTGGCTTCGCGCTCCACAGGGCGATGTTGCGGAACTGGGCGCCTTCGCCACGGGCGACAAAGCCGATGCGGCCCTTGCGGTCCTTGAAGCGCTCGTGGCTGGCTTCGAGCACGTGGTCGTCGATCTTCGCGAGGAAGTGATCACCGCAGATTTCAACGGTGATGCGGTGCCAGGTGCCGGGGTCGATCTTGACCTCGATCTTCTTCAGCTCCTCGCGGCGCGTTTCCTTGGAGATGCCGCTCATCTTTTGAATCCAGAGGGCGGTGGGAGTGATCACGATCCGTCCCTGGTGATGGTTAGGCTGGTGGGTGTCGCGGCAGACAAAGCCGATCTGCGGCGACGCGCCGAGCTTGAACTCACCGGTCAGCACATAGTCGCCGAGGTCCACGAGGTGCTCGCAGACGGCCTCGTGGCCGTTCGGGCGCTTTTCACTCGGGCCTTCCTGCACTGCGTAGGCCGCGCCGTCGCGAATGCTCCAGGTGCCGATGCCGCCGCGCCAGCCGTCGGTGCCCGGCTGCTTTTCTTTGGCGAAGGATTCCGGCTTCTCAAAAGCCTCCGCGGCGATGAGCTTGTCCGGCTGGCAGGTTTGCGTGACGGGAGGCGTCGGATCTGCGGCGAAGGCGAGGGATGAGGCGAGGATGAGGAGCGTGAGCTGTGTGTTCATGACGGGGTCCAGTTTTCGGTTTTCCAGGTTTCGTCCTGCTGCGCGCCAAACAGGTCGGTTTGCGGCAGGAGTTGTTCCAGGAGGTTTTCAGGGGGAATGTTTGGAGGCAGGGGCTGGTGCCGGGCGGGAACGCCCATGGCGAGCATGCCGGGCGGCACGTCCTTGCTCACCACGGATCCGGCGGCGATGAAGCTGCCGCGCCCGATGCGCACGCCCGGGCAGATGGTGACTCCGCCGCCGATGCAGGCATGGTCCTCGATGGTCGCGCCCTGCACGGTGCCCTCGCGCATGGGAAGCTTCGCGTTGAGAAACGTCGTCCCGGGCCCGATGAAGACGAAATCGCCGATGGTCGTGCGGCTGGGCACATAGACGTGCGCCATGATCTTGACGCCGCTGCCAATCCTGAGCCGGCCTTCCAGCGTGCACTTGTGGTGGACCACGCAGCGGTCACCGATCACGACTTCGCCGCGGATGAGCACCTGATGACCGCATTGAAAGCGATGTCCGATGGTCGTGTTTGCGTAGATGATGCTGCCGCTGCGGATGATGGCGTGATCGCCGATGCGTGTCGGCTGCGAGTCGCCGGGGTAGCGATAGCCAAGGATGACATCGGGATCGACCTGCGCATGGGCGCCGACCAAGTAATCGGGGCATTCCTGCGCCGATTCATTGACAAACGGGCCAGGAATGGCCCGGTTACTTGGGGTGTTCATTGGGCGAAGCGTCGGAGGGTTTCCAGCGCCTTTATGGCGATGACATCGCCAGCGGGTCTGGCATAGGGCGGGCGGAACTTGCTGTAGCGATGGTTGGCGCTCATGTACTCCCGGTCGCCGGTGTTCGGCCCGTCGGTGAGGTAGCCGTGGGAGAGGTTGGTGTAGCCGCAGGGCAGGGCGAGCGGCAGGGGCGATGCGGCGCGGATCTGCCGGCCGATGCCTTGAAAGGGCTCAAAGGGCATGCCGACGATGCCGACATCGCCGATGCGCAGCACCTGGATGTCCACCTCCAGGAACTTCGGCACCGAGTCCTCCCTGCCGGAGGCATGCAGGTCAAGGGCCCAGCGGCTCCAGGGCAGGATCATCTCCACCAGCGCGGCACGATAAGCGGGCGTGAGTTCGCGCGGGAAGTTCTGGCCGACGCATTCACGCGTGTTTTCATCACCGGCCTGCGCCCGGCGGATGAATCCCTCCATCTCGGCAATTTCCGCCTTCAAAGCCTCCTCCGACGGCAGGGGGGCGAAGGGAATGCGCACCTTTTCGATGGCAAAGTCGAGCCCGTCACGCTTGGACGGCTGCAGGTCCTTCAGGGCGGCGATGAAGCTGTCGGCAAGCAGGCGTCCGTACTGCCTTGAGAGTTCGACGCCACCGCGGAACATGCCCTTGCTGTTCACGTCACCCGCGCAGCCTTGCAGAAAGCTCACGCTGACGGCCTTGTCGGGCGAGAAGTGATGCGCGAGGTGCTCGCAGGCCACCTGCGGCCAGTCGCCAAAGACCACGGGTTTTTCAGGATGAAAGCAGGTCACGGGATGCGCGGTGAAGTGGGTGATGGCGGTGACGACCGAGCCCTGCGTGTTCTTGAACACGACGATCGGCGCCTGCTCGTCGACATCGCCCTTGAAGTCCGCGCCCAGGAGGTCGCGGTCCTCCTCGCGCATCAGGTAGGTGCTGCCGTCGGCGCGGCGGCCCTTGCGGTTGTAGCTGATGCGGCCCTCGGAGCCGACAGCCCACCAGACGGTCACGGGCTGGAGCATCGCCGGCAGCTGCTTCGCCGTGCGGGTGAGCTTCTCAAGGAAGCTTCTCCCGGCGGGCACGAGCTGAGGCTCCGGCAGTTCGCCAGGGGCGAGGCGGTAGGTCACGGAGGCCTCGAGGTGATTGCTCACCAGGTTGAAGTCCGTGTGGTTGTGCGAAAGCATCAGCAGCACGTTCTCCACCGGCATGTCGAGCGCCTCCGCGGCGGTGCGACGGATCAGCGGGCTGATGTTCGCTCCCTTGGGCGAGTTCATGTGAGGCGTGATGAGGCACACGCGCCTGCCGCCGTCGTCGAGCAGCGTGACCGTGGTCCGCAGCGGCCCCGCCATCTCGCGCACCAGGGCCCCGACCTTGCTTGCCGTGGCGCCGCCCTTGTCCGGCACCACGTCGAAGTCGAGCGCGGCCACGCGCAGGTGAGGCGCATCCGCTGCGGCGATCCACAGCGGCCAGGCGATGAGAAGAAGGAGGCGTCGTTTCATGGTTTGCCGCCGGATTGCAGTTCACGGGTGACCTCCGCCGGAGGCTTCCAGCCAATGGGCCGCTTTTCCCTGCCGTCGTAGGCACAGGTGACGACGAAGAGATCCATCGTGCGGGATTTTTCCGGCGGAACGTTGACCTGCACCTGCGTGTAGCCATCGGCAAACCACGCCTCGTAGCCGTCCGTGGCGTTGACTGGCAGCGCGTGGCCGTTGACGGCGACCTCCAGGATATCCGGCGATGGGTAGGGCACGCGGAAGCGAAAGCCGATGCCATGCTGCACCGGCTTGCCGGACTTCACCTCGCGTGGGTCGGAGGTGAACTTGTATTCCGGGCCCAGCCTGACAAAGCGCTCGATGCGGTCCGCGTTCACGCCGGGAAGCTTGCGCAGGTTTGCGAGAAACTTCGCCGGATCATTGTCGAGCGCGGCGATGCCCGCGGGGGTCACTGCGCAGACGTAGGTGGCACGGCCTTCATACTCGGGATACATCATGCCGTCTGCAAAGCCTGGCTGGCGGTTCCACAGCTCGCAGCGGCTCTCGCGTCGTTCCGTCGCCGTGCGGCCGTACGCGGTGACAAAGCGGCCGGCCCGGGCCCGCACGCGGGTGACGGGGTAGCCGGTGAAGCGCTCGTCCAGCCACGCCCGGTTTCCCAGGGCCAGGAAACCGCACACGCGTGCCACACCGCTTTGCTCCCATCCGATCTCGGTCGTCGAGATCATCGTGTGATGCTTCATGTAGCCGTAGAAGAGCGTGCGGAAGCGCTGTGGCCGCGGCGCGTTCCAGAGACGGCTGCGGAACAGGTCATGATCGGGATTGTAAAAGCAGCGCTGTGCGTCCGCCTCGGCTCGGTCGGAGCCAAAGCCTGCCGCCGCGCCCGCCTGCACCATCGCCTCCGTCACCCGGGGATCCCACGGCCGCACGCCGCAGTTCGAATATGAGCAGGCGGAGATTTCAAACATGGTCTGTCCCTGGCGCATCGTGCGGTCGCCGAGCCTGTCCTCGGGAAAGGCCTGCAAACCGGTGCCGTGAAGGTCGAGGTGCACCTCCGGCCGGTATTCGTCCACGATGCTGAGAAAGGCCGCCAGCTCCGGCGTGCGCTCCGGTGCGGCCAGCTTCAGTCGGGGCAGGTCCCAGTAGCTGATCTGCGGATCGTAGAGGTCGATCTTCTCCTTGTTCGTGAAGCGGTCGGTGGTGAAAAAAGCATGTGGATTGGCGATGGGCACCAGCAGCACGACCTGCCTGCGCCTTGTCTCGCGGGAGAACTCGGAGTCATCCAGCAGCCGTTCGATGAGGTGCAGGATCGTCGTGGTTCCGGAGCGCTCCGGACCGCCATGCAGCGCGGAGACCAGGGCCACCTGCTTGTCGTCATCCGGCACGCCGACGTCGGTGATCCTCATCAGATACACCGGCTGCCCGTCATGCGACTCGCCGCGTTTCTCAAAATGAAACACGCCTGGATGCTTCGCCGCCCAATGTCTCAGCGTGGCCTCGTATTCGGCGAACGAGATGCGATGCACCGGCTCCCTCCAGGGCTGAGGCAGGCGGGAGAGCGGGTCTTCCGTCTGGGCGAGGACGGCGCCCGCACCCAGGATCAGCATCACTTGAGCAAAAGCCTTCATGGCGGTGAGGTGTTCAGTCCTGGAACTGCAGCGCGAAGAGGTCGGCCGTGAGGAGCTTGAAGCGCAGGCGCACGGGCTTTCCTGCAAAGGGGGCGAGGCTGCCGCCCTTCCAGGCCACGGCATGATCGATGAAGTCACCTTTCAGAGGCGTGCAGTCGGCGAGGGTAAAGCCTGGGAGGGGTGTCCCGGTTTCATCCTGAAGCTCCGCACGGGTTTCGCCCCTGCTCATGAGGTTCAGGCAGAGCTTCGTGCCGGTGAACGTGAATGGCTTCGTGATGAGCTCGCCCTCCGTCGCCGAGGCCGAGACAAAGCCGTCCATTCGGAAGGTGAAGCGGCGGATGCGGCTGCCGGGGCCGGCGTAGTAGGCCTCGGTGGCATAGACGGACAGCTCGCGGGCGCTGCCGGGAAGCTGCAGCAGGCCGTTGGTCATGTAGTTGCTGCGGTTGCCGTCACGGTCCTTCGGCGCGGTGATGGGGATGAGCGGCTCCTCCCAGCGCCTGAAGTTCACACCGTCGCGGCTGGTCATGAAGACCGGCTCCACCTGCTCATGCTTCGCCTCGTAGCGTGTTGGGAAGCCGATCAACAGGTGCGGGGCGCGGAAGTAGGGACGCACGGCGTTGGTGTAAAGCTGGACCTCGGGGGCTTCCGGCCCGTAGGCAAGGTTGGTCAGGCCCTGCCAGTTGAAAAAGTCGCCGGAGGTGGCGGTGCGGATGGCGCGCACGCCCTTTGGCTTCCAGCCGCGCTCGTCGGTATAACCACCGGTGAAGTAGCGCCAGTAGGCCCGGTAGGCGCCGAGCTCCGAGTCATAAAACGCGAGGTTCTGCGAGTCGAAGGCGCCCGCATCGATCACCGGCTGCTCGCGCATGCGCGACCAGCGGATGCCGTCGGCCGAATGCCAGGCCTGCAGGCTCGGCTTCTGCTTGCGCGTCTTGTTGTCACCGGTGCCCGCAAGCGCCTTGAAGCGCGACTCCGGCGGGCATGCGGGATTCGTGTCGAGGAAGGGCGTGAAGTTGTGGCAGCCCGCGCCAGTGAAGAGGATGTTGTTGTCCTTCGAGCCCTGAAACTCGACGAGGCCGAGCTTCGGCTTCGTCCAGGTGATGCCGTCACGACTTTCCGCGTAGCAGGTCAGCTCCTCGTGCGCGCCCTTCTTCAGTTTTTCGTCGAAATGCGTGCCGCGGTAGTAGCAGCGGAACAGCCCGCCGTCCTGGATGAGCGTGAAATAGCCGGAGGTGTTCCCCTCCCAGGGGGCGTCGCAGACGAGCGCCACGTCCCGGGCCTGCGGCTTGTGCAGCTTCAGTTCGACGTCGTTCCTGGATGCGGTGAGGTGGTCATCGACGAACAGCTCACGCCGGGAGCCGAGGGGGATGACCTCGGCGGCCCAGACGGGCAGGCAGAGCGAGAGAACCAGGCATGACAGCTTTGTGCGCATGCTGGTGCAAACGTGGGTTTGGCGGAATCCTTCCCGTCATTCGATCAGGCCATGACGCCGGGCCTTCCAGAAGGCGGCGAGGTGGTAGAGGATGCCGCAGCTGGCGTTGTGGTCGTAGTCAAAGCCGCCAATGAGTTCACGCAGGGCGCCCTGCTGGTCGGGCGTGAGTGAGGGCGGTTCGACCATGAGCAGGATGAGCGCGGACTCGCCAGCCTCACGGGTCAGGTGCCAGACTTCACGAAACGGGCCCCACTGGGGGTTGGGGTAGCCCTTCTGGTTTTTCCAGACGGGAACCGTGCGCCAGTCGGGGCCGGTCATGCACATCTCCTGTGGGCTTTTCCCGGCCATCTGGCGGAGCACGCTGGTGAAGCGTTTTGCGGCGAGGTCGCGGACATGAATCCTGTGGCGCCCAATTTGATCTCGGAGATCCGCATCAGGCTCCAGTTCATGAAGGAGCTCGAGCGAGCACTGCATCTGGAGCAGGGCGTAGGCGGGTTTGTTTTCCCCGGGGTTCGCGGACTGCGCGACGGCTTCGGCGGCGTACTTCCGCCACTGCACGCGGTGGCGTTCCTCCCGGGTGACGTCCCAGGCGGCCGCATAAATCATTGGCAGGCGCGCGGCCTCATGGGGCTGCACTTTCCACATGCGGCAGATGCCGAGAGGACAGCGTGTGCCGTCGGCGCGGCAGAAGTCGTAATCATTTTCGGGGGTGACAAAGGCGATCATGCGGTCGGCCACCTCGCCAAGGATCACGCGGATCCGCTGCTTTGCGGCTTCGTCCGGCAGCGGGCTGTGGTGATACTGCCAGAGGCCGTGAACAAAATGGGTGACCTGGTCGCGGGAGGAGTTGATGTAAGTGCTTTTGGAATCCTCCGGGCAGACATTGCGCGCCACAAAACCCTTCACGCCATGCACCGTGGCGCAGCGTTCCAGCCCGGCGAAAACGTCCGCGGCCCTCTGGCGCAGTGATTCGTCCCCGGTCACTGCAAACCGGTCGCACAGCACGCTGAGCATCGCCCCGCCAAGGATCGCGCCGTCCTCCATGCCCGTGCTGTAGCCGCAGGGGTTGGGATACTGCCGCCTCACCTCGGCGGCGGTCGGCAGATGCGCCTGCTCCCTGCCTTTGTCGTAGCTGCTCAGGTAGTCGCCGAAGGTCTGAACGCTGGGGAGATAGAAGCGGTTCCAGACCACGTCCCAGGCCTTGTCGATGTTGCGGGCGGCGTCCTGCGCCCGGAGCTGGCAGGAGGCCGCGAGGACCAGGCAGACGATCAAGGCATGTTTCATGGGCGGGTGTCGAGCCAGGTTGGCAGCGCTTGGGTGCTTCCAGCCCGGGGTGGTTTTGAGGACCGTCGATGAAACCCATGATGAGACAGCGCACAAGACGACAACTCTTCGGACCGGTTCTTCGTTCGTCCCGGCATGGTGGACTGAACGCTTGCGTTATGTGGGGGCAAGACGGCGCACAGGCCTCTGACCCTGATCCCAGGGTGCGTGAGCCAGCAAGGCGGCGTTTGTGCAAGGCCCGGCAGCCTCACCTGAAGGTCACCGCGACCGGAAGATCTCGCTCATCAGGCATTCGACCATGAGCGTGTGCAGGCCTAGGCCCTGCTTCTTCACGTTGACCTGGAGGTCGTCGATGACCAGGTCATCGTTGAGCTCCATGAGACGGCCGGTGGAGTAGCTGAGGACCTGGCGGATGAGGTGGCGTGTGAAGTGATCCTCCCGGGTGTCGTGGATGACCTTTTTGAAGCTGGCGAAGTCGGTGTAGGTCTCGCCGGAGGGGAACTCGCCGGTGGTGTCGATCTTCGGGGCCGGGGCCTTGCTGTTCTTGGGCCTGGGATAGCTGCTGCGCCAGCGTCCGACGGGGTCGAAGGTCTCCAGGCTGAAGCCGAGGGGGTCGATCTTGCGATGGCATTCGGCGCAGGCGGCGTCGGCGCGATGCTTGGCGAGTCGGTCACGGATGGTGGTGGCGCCGCTGACGTCGGGATCGATGGCGGGCACGACATCCGGCGGCGGGGGCGGCGGGATGCCGAGGATGTTTTCCGTGACCCAGACGCCGCGGGTGACGGGCGAGGTTTCGACGCCGTTGGCGCTGACGGTGAGCACGGCGGCCATGCCGAGCAGCCCGCCGCGGTGGCTGCCGCCCTGGAGGCTGACCTTCTGGAAACCGTCGGCCAGACGCAGTGTTTTTTGTTCGGGCAGTTCGTAGAGTTTCGCGAGCTTCTTGTCCACGAAGGTGTGTTGAGCATCGATGAACTGGGCGACGGAGCCGTTGTTCTTCAGCAGGTCGCGGAAGAAAAGACGCGCCTCATCCTTCATCGAGGCGGGCAGGTCCTCGGCGTAGTAGAAGCGGACCACCTCGCGCGGCGGCGGCTGCGAGCCGAGATCGCGAAGGTTCAGCCAGCTGTCGAGGAAGCCGTGGATGAAGCCCTTGATGCGGTCGTCGGCGAGCATGCGAAGGATCTGTTTCTTCAGCTCGGCGGACTGCGTGAGGCGGCCGGACCTGGCGGCGGCGAGCAGTTCGTCATCGGGCGGAGCGGTCCAGAGGGCGTAGGAGAGGCGGGAGGCGAGGTCGTGGGGCTTGAGCGCCTTCTCCGGCTCGTCGGTGATTTCGCTGAGGTAGAGGAAGCTGGGCGAGCAAAGAATGAGTTTCAGGGCATCGAGGGCCGCCTGGCGGGGCGAGGCCTTTTCGGCGAGGCGTTTTTCATGCAGGGCGCGGATGGGCTGGCGGTCGGCGTCGGTGAGCGGACGGCGGTAGGCCTTTTCCGCGAAGGCGAAGAGCTGGTCGAGGGCGCGCGCCTCCTGAAAGCCGTCTTTGCCGAACACGGCCACCTCCTCGGCACTGCCGGGATTTTCCGGCACGGGGCCGTGGATCTTGATCTCGCTGATGCGGATGTGGGGCAGCTTGCCTTCCAGAAGGATGTGGGCGCGGCCGACGCCGGAGGAGCCGACATCGGCCTTGAACTCGTCCTTGTAGCGTCTGTTGATGGCGAGCACCGAGGCGCGGGATTCATAGGGGCCGTTGGGGAAGATGAACCGGGGTGTCTGACCTGCCTCGAGCCAGATGCGGAACTTGAACCACTTCGGCTCCTTGTCGGGGACGACGGTGCTGGCGAGCAGGGGCTCGATGGCCTGGGGGTAGTGGATGTGCCCCTTGGTGACGTCGCCGGGCACGATGCCGAGGATGAAGGGTTCGGAGAAGTCGATGCCGAAGATGGCGGGGTCGTAGTGCGTGTCGCGATGCATGGCCGTCGCCTCGACCTCGAGGTCGTAGAGGCCGGAGACGGGAACGCCCTGCTTGAAGTCCTCGATGTGGCCGTAGCCGCCCTGGCGGGTGTCGGTGTTCGGCTGTTCGTAGATGTTGAGATAGCGGTAGTTGAAGGCGCTTTTGTGCGAGCCCTGCAGCTCCTCGTACTGCACGAAGTGACCGTTGAAGCGCCAGTCCTTGGGGTCCATGGCGGGCTTGCCGAGGCGGGCTTCGACGAGACGGTTGGCGGCCTGGAAGTACTGGTCGACGAGGAAGCCGGAGGTCACCAGGGACTTGCCGATGGTGTCGATGTGCTCGGCGGTTTTCTCCTTGGGAAAGTCGGCCGTGAGACCGAGCGTGTCCACCCGGCGTCCAAACAGGGTGGCGAGGGTGCTTTCATACTCACGGCTGGAGAGCCGGCGCATGACAGTGCGGCTGCCGGTGCTCTGGAACTTGCCGTAGGCCGCGACGGTGCCGTCGCGCAGCGCACGAATCATGGCGAGACGTTCGTCATCGGAAGGCTGGTCCGCCTTTTTCGGCGGCATCTCCTTGAGCGTGAGCTGGTCGATGATGTCACGGGCCTCGATGAGCTCGTTCACCGACTTCAGCGGCAGGGTGAACTCATGGAAGGCGCGGTCGCCCTTCTGGACGTCGGCGTCATGGCATTCCAGGCAGTACTTGCCCAGGAACTGCTGCACGACCTTGGGCGGGGCATCGGCGGCGGAGGCCAGGGAGGCGGTGGCAAGGGCGAGGCCAAGCAGTCCTCGCGTGCGGTGAAAAGAGCGAGGGGCCTGCAAAGGGGAATGCGTCATCGAACTGGAGAAACGTGAAGGGTTGGCGGGAACGCTGGCATCATCCTGCGGTGCAAGATGACCGTGTTGCCATGGGCTCGCAAAGTCGCGCAGTTTTACGCAAAGCGTCCCGTGCTGCTGCCGAACGAATCCGTTTCCACGCCCATCTTCTGGGCGATGTCGACGAAGAGGTTGCAGAGCGGCACCTTGTTGATGCCTTCGCGCGGCACCTCGCGGAACTCGCCGTGCTTGTAGCCGCCGCCGGCCAGCAGGATGGGCAGGTCGGAGTTCTTGTGGGAGTTGCCGTCGCCCATGCCGCTGCCGAACAGGACGGTGGTGGAGTCGAGCAGGCTGCGCTCGCCGTCGTTGATCCTGGAAAGGCGGGCGACGAACTTGCCGAAATGCTCGACCTGGTACTTCTCCAGGGTGATGAGGCTGGCGATGGCCTCGGGGTCGTTGCCGTGGTGGGAGAGGCCGTGCCAGTCCTTCTTGATGCCGAGGTGCTGGGGCATGAAATCGCCGCCGATTTCAAGCGTGGCGATGCGGGTGGAGTCGGTCTGGAGCGCGAGGGCGATCAGTTCGTAGAGCAGGGGCAGGTCCTCGACGGCGTTGCGGTTGGCGGGCTTGTCGAAGGGGGCCTTGGGCTTGGGCTGGTCGGTCCAGCGCTGGCGGAGTTCGAGGCGTTTTTCGACGTCGCGGACGGAGGTCAGATATTCGTCGAGCTTGTCCTTGTCCTCCTTGTTGACCTGCCTGGAGAGACGGTTGGCCTCCTCAAGGACGGAGTCGAGGATGGAGGCCTGGACCTTGTTGTCCTGGACGCGGCGAAGGCGGCGTTCCGGGGAGTCGGAGACGAACAATTTTTCAAACAACTCGGCCGGGTTGGTGACGGGGGGCACGCGCACGCCGGACTTCGTCCAGGCGATCTGGCATCCGCCGTGGATGCCGCCTTCGGAGCCGACGGTGAGGGAGGGGAAGCGTGTCTCGAAGCCCACCTCGTCGGCGAGGAACTGGTCGATGGTGACATTGCCCTCGGGGCGGTTCTGGGCCTCGGAATGGAGCACGCCGGAAAGGAACGAATGAACCGCAAAGTGGCCGCCTTTCACACCGTGGTCGAGGCCGCGAAACACCGTCATCTTGTCACGTACGTCCCACACCGGCTCGAGCAGCGCGGTCTTCTCGTAGCTGCGGCCCTGGGTGGTCGGGAAAAGGCTCTTGGTCTGATAGCCGAGCAGGTTGCCGATGGCGACGAAGCGGCGGGCTCCGATGCCTGCTCCCTTGGCGGCGCGGACGGCGGAGCTGCCGCCTGCGGACTTGGCCATGAGTGAGGACATGCCCGGCAGGGCCAGGGTGGTGCCGAGGGAGCTGAGGAGGAAATGACGACGATTCATGGGGGGTAACTGCTGGTTAACGGGAAAGCCGGCACCTTTGTTGCAGCAGAGAGCGGGCCAGCCCGGAGTCGTGGAGATGGTGGCGGCATCGTGCATCCAGGATAGGCTGAGGTGCCTTCGGCTTGAAATGCAGGCACGGCCCTCACGTTATGACCGGGATGCGGTGTCTGCTCGTCCTGTTTTTTCTCCTCTGCCCGGTTCTCCTGGCGGCAAGGCCTAACTTGGTCTGGATCATTGCGGATGACATGTCTCCGGACGTCGCGGCTCTGGGGGCAAAGGGGGTGCGGACGCCAAACCTGGACCGCCTGGCCGCCGAGGGCAGGCGTTTCACCCGGGCTTATGCCACGGCGCCGGTGTGCAGTTCGTCACGTTCCGCCTTCATTCTCGGCTGCCACCAGACCACCACCGGCCTGCATCCGCATGACACGGAGAACCCGCAACCCCTGCCGGCGCCCTATGTGCCGCTGCCGACCCTGTTGAGGCAGGCCGGTTATTTCGTCACCAACGCCCCGGCGCCGGACACCATTCGCTCCGGTAAAAGGATCACGAAGGGCAAGACGCATTACAATTTTGCCCACGATGCCAGGACGCTTTTCGACGGCGACGACTGGCGGCGGCGCGCGCCCGGCCAGCCTTTTTTTGCGCAGTATCAGATCAGCGAGCCCCATCGGCCGTTTCCGGTGCCGGAGTCCTTTGATGAAGAGGCGCTCAAGGCCATCGAACTGCCGCCGAACTATCCGGATCATCCGCTGATGCGGCGCGACTGGCATGCGTATCAGCGCAGCGTCGAGGTGGTGGACGGCCGCGTGGGCGCGATCCTGGCGCAGTTGGAGGCGGAGGGGGTGCTGGAGGAGACGCTGGTTGTATTTTTCGCCGATCACGGCCGTGCCATGCCGTGGGGGAAGCAGTGGCTGAGCGTCGAGGGCCTGCAGGTGCCGCTGCTGATGCGCGGGCCGGGCGTGGGCCGGGGCGGCGTGGAGCGGAGGCTGGTGAGCCTGATCGATCTCGCGCCTTCCATGCTGGCCGTGGCGGGGCAGGCCGTGCCGGGCTGGATGGAGGGCCGTGACGTTCTGACGGGGGAGTTTCCTGTGCGTGATTGTTTGTTCGCGGCGCGTGACCGCTGCGGTGATGCGATGGACCGCATCCGCGCCGTCATCACGGAGGACGCCTGGCTGGTGAGGCATTTCAACCCGCAGCTGTCACGGTTGAACTGGTCCAGCTACAAGGAGGAGCAGTATCCGGGAATGCCCCTGATGAGGGTGCTGCAAGTCCGTGGTGAACTCGACAGCTTCCAGGCCTCCTGGCTGGCGCCGACACGGCCGGAGGTGGAGTTTTTCGACCTGAAGCTGGACCCGCAGGGCCTGCGCAACCTTGCTTCAGACCCGGCGCAGAAGCCGCGTGTGGAAGCCCTGCTTGGCAGGCTGGGCGCATGGATCCAGGCCACGCATGACCGGGGGGCGGCCGGGGATCCCGCGACCGAGCCGCCGCTGGCGGAGATCCAGGAGGACAAGCGGAAGACCTATCAAAAAGTCTGGCAAAAACGCCTGAGGAAGCCGGAGCCGTCCGACGCGGAGCGGCTGGCCTGGTGGATGCGGGAATATCGGCTGAATCCATGAAGCATTCCTGGTTGATCCTGACCCTGCTGGTCGCGCCGCTTGCCGCCGCGCCGCCCCATCTGGTCGTGCTGCTGGCGGACGATCACAGCGCCACGGACATGAGCGTTTATGGCGCGGCGGACATCCCGACGCCGAACCTCGACCGCCTGGCCTCGGCGGGCCTGGTGTTTGAGCGTGCGTTTGTGAACTCGCCGAGCTGCGCGCCGAGCCGGGCGGCGCTTTTCACCGGCCTTTACCCGGCCAGGAACGGGGCGGAGCCGAACCATGCGAAGCCTCATGCCGGGCTGAAGCGACTGCCGGCTTATTTGAAGGAGCTTGGTTATGAGACGGTGAGCTTCGGCAAGACGAGCCATTATGCGCATGTCACCGAGCAGGGCTTTGATCGTGCGGAGAACTACGGCTACCACGACCATGCCGGCGTGCAGGCCTGTGTGGACTTTTTGAAACAGCGCAAGGGCGGCAAGCCGCTCGCACTGTTCTTTGGCACGAACTGGCCGCATGTGCCGCTGCCGCCTCCGGAGGGTGTGGATCCGGCGAAGGTGAGGGTTCAGCCGATGCACATCGACACGCCCGAGTTCCGGCATTACCGCGCACGTTACATCAACGCAGTGATGAAGATGGATGAGGAGATTGGGGCGGTTTATGAGGCGGCGAGGCAGAGCCTGGGAACGGGGAACACCTTCTTCCTGCAGACCAGCGACCACGGGGCGCAGCTGCCTTTCGGCAAATGGAACCTCTATGATGAAGGCACGCGCGTGCCGTTGATCGTGCAGTGGCAGGGCAGGGTGGCCGCGGGGGTGCGATCAAGCGCCATGGTGCAGTGGATCGACATCCTGCCCACGCTCATCGAGGCCGGCGGCGGCCATGTTCCGGCGGACCTGGACGGCCGATCCTTCCTGCCGGTGCTCCTGGGAAGGACGGACAGGCATCGTGAGGCGATCTTCACGACGCACACCGGCGACAATGACATGAACGTGTATCCGAGCCGTTCGATGCGCACGCAGCGCTGGAAGTACATTCGCAACCTGCATCCCGAGTTTCGTTTCACCTCGCACATCGACCGCGCCGTGAATGAGGACAGCCTCGCCTACATCGCCTCCTGGGAGAAGGCCGCGCAGACGGACCCGCGCGCGGCGTTTCTCGTGAAGCGCTACCGCGAGCGGCCGGCCGAGGAGCTGTACGACCTGGATGCCGATCCCTTTGAACTGAACAACCTGGCTGCCGAATCCGCTCATGCGGCCCCACTTGCCGAACTGCGGCAGGGATTGGACACCTGGATGAAAAGCACGAATGACGCGCAGCTTGTGTCGGGCAGGCCGCTGCTGTTGACGGACGAATTCCGCCTTCTGGGCAAAAAGAAAGGAAAGGCTGCTCCATGACCATGATCCAACCCATGATGAAAAAGCTGTCGCTCATGCTGGAGCTTGGGCTGCTGTTTGCTGTGGTTGAGCCGGCTGGCCTGGCCCAGGCGAAGCAGGGGCAGCCCAACATCGTGATGGTCTTCATCGACGACATGGGGTGGGGGGATTTTTCCTGCTTTGGCAACAAGGACGCGAAGACACCGAACATCGACCGCATCGCGGCGGAGGGGATCCGGTTTGAAGACTTTCATGTCAACTCGCCCATCTGCTCGCCCTCACGCTGCGCGTTGACGACGGGGCAGTATCCGCAGCGCTGGCGGATCAGCTCCTATCTGGACAACCGGGCGCAGAACGAGAGGCGTGGCGTGGCGCAGTGGCTGGATCCGAAGGCGCCGACGCTGGCACGGCTGCTGAAGCAGGGCGGTTATGCCACGGGGCACTTTGGCAAATGGCACCTGGGCGGGCAGCGTGACGTCGATGACGCGCCGCCGATCAGCGCCTACGGCTTCGACGAGAGCCTGACCAACTTTGAGGGCATGGGGCCCAAGCTGCTGCCGATGACGAGGAAGCCGGGCGACAAGGAGCCCGGTCGCATCTGGGAGGATGCGGAGCGCCTGGGCGGCCCGGTGGTGTGGATGCAGCGCAGCGAGATCACGGGGGGATTTGTGAATGCGGCGATTCCTTTCATGAAGCGTGCGGCGGCGGCCGGCAGGCCTTTTTACATCAACCTCTGGCCGGACGACGTGCATGGTCCGTGGTGGCCGACGGTGGAGAAGTGGGCGGAGGACAAGCGTGGCAAATACCTGGCCGTGCTGGAGGCGATGGACCGCCAGTTTGGAAGGCTTTTCGATCACCTTCGCTCCACGCCCGGGCTGCGTGACAACACGCTGCTGCTGATCTGCTCGGACAACGGCCCGGAGCCCGGGGCGGGCAGCGCGGGGCCGTTCCGGGGCTCCAAGACGACGCTCTATGAAGGAGGCACGCGGTCGCCGTTGATCGTCTGGGGGCCGGGCCTGATCGATCCGGCGAAGGCGGGTGGCGTCAACACGGAGTCGGTCTTTGCCGCGTTTGACCTGGTGCCCTCGCTGCTGGCCGTGGCTGGGGTTGATGCGGCTGGGACGGCTTTGGATGGTGAAAATCTTGCGCCGGTTCTGCTTGGCAAGTCGGAGGCCTCGCGCAGGGCGCCGATTTTCTGGAGGCGTCCGCCGGATCGGAAGACGGCCTCTCCGTCGCTGCCGGAGCGGCTGCCTGACCTGGCGATGCGCGAGGGTTCGTGGAAGCTGCTCTGTGAATACGACGGCACGAAGCCGCAGCTCTATGATTTGAGCAAGGATCGCGGTGAGGCGGAGAATATGGCTTCGGCGAATGCCGGGGTCGTCGAGCGGATGACGCGGGCGCTTCTGGCCTGGCATCAGTCGATGCCGCTGGACAACGGGCTGGCGCTTGGTGCGGAGGAGGCTTCGGCGAAACAAGCGGCGAGGCGCAAGGCGGGGGCCGCGTCACGCTGAGGGGCCGGGTTCCTGAAGGCTGACCAGGGGTTCGAAGACGAACCACTGGTCCCAGTGCTCCTGGAGATGCTGATGCATCACAGGCAGCCAGAGCCTGCCGATGTCATCGCTGCGCAGGCGGTTGGTGCCGTCGTGGAAGCATTCGCCGACATGGATGCGGTAGCGGAGGCAGCCGGTGCGTTCGAGGAAGATGGGGTAGCAGGGCACGCGGGAGATTTCCGCCAGCACGAGCGGGCCGCGTGGGAGCTGATAGACACGGCCGCCGCAGGTCATGGCGACGGGGGAGACGGCGGAGAGCACGCGGTCGCCCTGGACGGCGACGGCATCGCCTTCCATGAGGACGCGGCAGAGCTCGAGGCCGAGGTGGTTGTCGCCGAAGTTGTAGTGCACGCGCAGCCTGGGGTTTTCCTGCTCGGTCTGGCGCAGTTCCTTTTCGCGGAGGCGCTGGAGCTCCTCGGTTTGCTCGGGGGCGCGGACGGTGTGGAGGCGGCGTCCGAACTCGCGGGCGAAGAGGCTGGCGCCGATGTCGTAGTTGCCGCTGTGGATGGTGAAGATCAGCACGCCGCCGGGGTGGTCGCGCAGGCAGGTGAAGCGTTCGGTGTTGGGCACATCCCAGGTCACTTCCCGGCCGAAGTGCATGGACCAGAGACGGTCGAGGTAGGTGAGGGCGAAGTTGAGGAAGACGCGGTAGCCGGCCCACCAGCGTTCGACCGGGCCGAAGTCGGGGCGGAGAGCGCGGAGGTTGGCCTGGATGGCCTGGCGCTGGGGGGGGGCGAGGAGGTAGATGACCAGGGTGACGGGCCGGACGAGGAGGAGGGCCAATTTTGTCGGTACAAAACACATGAACCGCAGCAGGCAGCGGGTCCAGAAGGCGCCATGCAGGCCGGTGTTCCGCCGTGGCGGAACTTGCGGGATGGAGTCTTTGGCGGTTATTTCAGGCGTCATCGGCGGACCTTCTGCCCGTATTGTCTGTCCAAGTTCAAGTCGAGTCAAAACATGCACGCCACCGCCAGCCAGAACACTTCCAAAGCCGACTTCGATGTGATCATTCTTGGCGGGGCGTTCAGCGGGGCGGCGGCGGCGCTTTTGCTGAAGCGCGACCTGCCGGAGCTGAAAGTGCTGGTGGTGGAGAGGTCGCGGGAGTTTGACCGGAAGGTGGGCGAGAGCACGTCCGAGGTGGGCGGCTGTTTTTTGACGAGGGTGCTGCACCTGAACCCGTACCTGAGCGCACATCATTATCAGAAGCATGGGCTGCGGATGTGGTTCTGCGGCAGTCCGGAGGACCGGGTGGAGGACTGCACGGAGCTGGGGCCGAAGTTTCAAAGCCGGCTGCCGACCTTCCAGCTCGACCGTGCGCTGCTGGACCAGCATGTGCTGGACCTGGCGGTGGAAGCGGGCGCGGAACTGCTGCGGCCTGCGACGATCCGCGAGGTCGTGCTGGCGGACGGTGACGAAAACCATCGGGTGAGCCTGACGACGCAGGAAGGCGAGGCACGGGCGTTCACGGCGCGCTGGGTCATCGACGCCACGGGCAGGGCGGCGTTTCTGGCGAAGAAGCTGGGGATTCACCGCCCGCTTGGGGAGGAGCATCCGACGTCCTCCATCTGGTGCCGTTTCAGGAACGTCAATCCGCTCGACAGCTACAAGAGCCGCAAGATGCATCCCTGCCTGAGCCGGAATGTCCGGGCTTCCCGCAGCAGCGCCACGAATCACCTCATGGGGCGCGGCTGGTGGGTCTGGCTGATTCCGCTGGCCAACGGCGACTACAGCGTCGGGGTGGTCTGGGATCGCAGCGTCTTCACCCTGCCCGAGGGGCCGAACCTGACCGAGAGGCTGCGTGCTCATCTGATGACGCATCCCGTGGGGCGGCTGATGTTTGAAGGGGCGGAGCCGGTGGAGGGCGACACCTTTTACTACAAGGGGCTGCCCTATTACTCCGAACAGATGGCCGGCAACCGCTGGGCGATGGTGGGGGATGCGGCCGGGTTCATCGACCCGCTTTACAGCCAGGGTCTGGACTACTGCGGGCACACGGTTTATGCCGTGACTGACGTGATCAAGAAGGCGGTCATGGGCAAGGACGTGTCGGGCGAGGTGGCCTACCTGAAAGGTGCGTACAAGCGCAGCTACCGGCTTTGGTTTGAGAGCCTTTACAAGGGCAAGTATCACTATCTGGGCGATGCGGAATTGGTGCGCATTTCATTCATCATGGACCTGGGCACCTACTTTGTCGGGCCGGTGCGGCTGGTTTATGACAGCCCGGATTATGAATGGACTCGGCTGCCCTATGACGGGCCGGCCGGCAATCTGTTTGCGAAGTTCATGACCTTCTACAACCGACGCCTGGTGGCGATGGCGAAGAAGCGCTGGGCGAAAGGCACCTACGGGGCCTGGAACACGGGCATGGACCTCACGCTCGGCCAGAGTTACTCGCCCAACTTCAGCGCCTTCATGTTCCTGCGCTGGGGGGTGCGGCTTTGGATCATGGCTGAACTGCGGACCTTGTTCAGCAGGAGCAGGCCTAAGCCGGGGCTGTTTGAGCAGCAGGCATCGACGACGGGCGCGGCGAACGCGGCCATGTAAGGCCGGCGACGGATCCGGAGGATTGAGGCTTGCGTCATCGCGGGACTCCGGGACATTCAAGGCCTTCGGCACCCACCCATGAGACGACTCTTCTCCTTCGGCAAAAAAACCACGCCGCCTGCGCATGTGACGCCGGTGTCCGACGGGGTTGCCGGCTGGACGACGCCGACGCCCTATCCGACTCCGCAGGAGCTGACGCAGATGATGCCGGGCGGGATCTACCAGTTTGACCTGATGATCGGGCAGGGCGGCATGGGGGCGGTTTACCGGGGCAGGCAGCTGAACCTGGAGCGCGCCGTGGCGATCAAGATCCTGCATCGGCAGCACGGCACCGACTATGCCTACGGGCAGCGTTTCCGGCGCGAGGCGCAGTCGCTTGCCCAGATGAACCATCCGAACATCGTCAGCGTGTACGACTTTGGGATCGTCGGGGACTACCTGTATTATGTGATGGAGTACATCGAGGGCATCGACCTGCATCAGTCGCTCAGTGCGGGGCCGTTGTCGCCGATGCGTGCCACCGAGGTCCTGGTGAAGGTTTGTGACGCCCTGTCCTATGCGCATTCCAAGGACATCGTGCATCGTGACATCAAGCCGGCGAACATCCTGCTTTCCAAGGACGGCCGCATCAAGGTGGCCGACTTCGGGCTGGCGAAGCGGGTGGATCCCCAGGCGACGATGCTGACCCAGACGAACATGGCGATGGGCACGCCGGATTATGCGGCTCCCGAGCAGTACGACGCCAAGTCGGAGATCGACCACCGGGCGGACATCTATGCGCTGGGGGTGATGTTTTACCAGATGCTGACCGGCCAGATCCCCCGGGGGGCCTGGCATCCGCCGTCCTCCCTGGTGTCCTGTGACGCCCGGCTGGACGCGATCATCACCCGTGCCCTGAAGCCGGACAGGAACCAGCGGCAGAGGTCGGCCGATGAGTTGAAGGGCGAGCTGCTGGACGCGCTGGCATCCCCTCCGCAGGCTCCCGCGCCCGCTCCGGCGGCGGTTTTCGGAGCCGGGACGGCGCCGGGAACGACGTCCGCCATGAAGTCGCCCACGGGTCCCGCGTCTTCCGCCAAGCCGTATGCCGGGCGCGTGCTGTTGCTGGAGGACGATGTGTTGCTGCGCAACCTGATGGTGCGGACGCTGAAGAGGGAAGGATATGAGGTCCTCGAGACGGCGGACGGAAGCGACACGGTGAAGGCCTACAGCGAGGCGATGATGGCGCGGCAGCCTTTTGACCTCGTGCTGATCGACCTGACGATCCCCCTGGGCATGGGGGGTGCGCGTGCCATGGAGCTGCTTCGGCAGGTGGATCCCGAAGTGGACGCGATTGTCTCCAGCGGCAACCGCTCGGATCCGGCCATGCTCCAGCCAAGCGCCCATGGGTTTGCGGACGTGCTGCCGAAACCCTATGACAGCGAGGACCTGGTGCGCGTGGCCAAGCAGGTGCTGGAGCGCAGGAAGAGGAGGCTGGCCAAGATGTCCGCATGATGGAGACGACCCCAGTGACCTGTCCCGCCTGCTTTCAGGAGTTCGAGGTGCCGGCGCCTCACTTCACCGAGGTTCCCTGCGACGTTGATTATGACTGCGAAGTCTGCTGCCGGCCGATGCGCATCCTGTTTGAGGAGTCGGACGGGGAGGTGGTGGGCACGGCATTCGGTCTGGCAGACTGAGGGCGGGATCATTTTGCTGTTCCCAAGGCCGCATTTTTCTGGTTTGTATGCATTCCCCCCGCCATGCGACTGCTTTTTCTGATCCTTGCCTGTCTTTGCGCCACCTCCACCCGGGCGCAGTTTGACATCTCCATCAAGCTGCCACGCGCCAACTTCATGGCGCTGGAGGCCATCACCGCCACGGTGACCGTCGTCAACCGCACCGGCACGACCGCAGTGCTCGGAGGGCCGGGACGCGCCGACTGGCTTTCTTTTGAAATCACGACCTCGGACGGCACTCCGCTGGCCCAGATGGAGGTGGACGGATCGGACATTGTGCAGATGCAGCCCGGGGCTGCCATTCAGCAAAAGGTCACGGTGACGCGTGGTTACGCGCCCGGAGACATTGGCAACTATGCCCTGAAGGCCCGCGTTCTGGATTCCCAGTCGGGGGATTACTTTGAAAGCAACCGGGCCAGGTTCAGCATTGTGGACAGCAAGCCCATGTGGCAGCGCAGCTTTGGTGTGCCGGAGGGCATGAAGGACGCCGGCAAGCCCAGGCGCTATGCGCTGCACATCTTCAGGGACTTTGACAGCACCTCGCTTTACTTTCGCCTGCTGGACGACAAGAGCGGCGAGCGGCTCAACACCGTGCGTCTGGGGCCCTTGAGCATGGTGCATGATCCACAGATCACCCTGGACGCCAAAAACCGGCTCCAGGTTTTGTTCATGGCGCAGCCCCATGTCTTTGCGCATGCCGTGGTGAATCCGGAGGGCGCGCTGGAGAAGATGTCCTATTACAAGGACGATGGCGGAAGGCCGATGCTGGCGCAGACGCCGAAGGGGGAGATCATGATCAGCGGGGGCGTTTATTTCGACCCTTCCAAGCCTGAGGGGAACATGAAGAAAAAAGGCGGCCGCAAGGTTTCCGAAATGCCCCCGGGCATTGACGCCCCCTGATCAGGGCATGTCCGGCGGGTTCAGTTGAGGCCGGGTGGCTTGATGCCGGGCAGGTCGATGTTCATGCAGGGCAGGGCGGGGGCGGCCGGGACATCCAGGGCGCTTTCCAGGAGCAGCACGACCTTGAAGGCCTGGGAGCCGTCGGAGCGGCGTTCACGCGTGCATTCCACCACAAAACCCCGCACGTTGGCCCAGGGATCCTCCGGCGCAACCGGGGCGGCCAGGCCGGGCGGGAGGGAGTCTCTTTTCAGCCGCAGCATGAGTTCGGTGCCGATTTGAAAACGTCTTCGGGACCAGAAGATGACTCCGTCACCGGTCAGTGCGCAGAGTTCAACGACGGCCTGCCCTCCTCCGCCGCCTGATGCGGAGCTGTCCTGCTTGTACTGGCCGTAGTTTGCCATGAGAACAGGTGCTGGATGCCGGTGCAGCCCCACGGAAAGGAAGGGCTGGGGAAGAAGGCACGCGGCAAGGCGGAGTCAAGAAGCAGACTTCGGGCCAGTGAGTCTTCCGTTACTGGGTGGCGAACTTGGTCAGCAGGCCGCGCTTGCGGGTCAGGTTCAGGATCCAGAGGAAGAGCCAGCCGGCGAGCGCCAGGTAGAGCAGGTTCAGGCCTGCGGAGATCCAGAGGTAGTTCCAGTTCATGGAGCCGGTCTTCATGACATCGCGCATGCCTTCAAAGATGTAGGTGGGCGGGAAGCACCAGGCGATGGGCTGGGACCAGGCAGGCATGTCTTCGACCCGGTAGAAGACGGCCACGGCGGGCTGGAAGAAGAACGGGATGGCCCAGGCGAGAGATTCGGCGGCCTGGCCCCAGCGCAGGATGAGGGCGGTGGAGATCATGCCCAGGGACCAGCCGAAGAGCATGAGGTTGGCGAAGAAGGGGATGAGCCACCAGCTCAGGGAGAAGACGTTGAAGGTGTAGCCGAACCAGGAGATGAGGCTGAGGACGATGGCGGTGACGATGATGCGCAGCAGGCCGACGATGAAGGTGGCGCTGACGTATTCCGTGGTGCGGACCGGGGCGACGAAGATGTTCAGCAGGTTGCGGGTCCAGACGTCCTCCAGGAAGGAGATGGCGACGCCCTGCTGGGCGCGGAACATGATGTCCCAAAGGATCATGCCGCCGAGGAAGAAGAGCACGAAGCTGCCGAACTCGGGGTTGGTGTTCTTCTGGATGAAGACGGTGACGTTGCCCCAGACCACCAGGTCAACCACGGGCCAGAAGACGAGCTCCACCATGCGCATCGGGGTGCGGGTGTAGAGGAAGAGGTAGCGCAGGACGAGGGCGCTGATGGTGCTGAAGTTCATGGTTCGTCGACGATCTCGCCGTCGCGGGCGATCTTGATGAATACGTCCTCGAGGGAGGCGCTGCTGGAACGGGAGAGGATCTCGGAGGGCGTGCCTTCACAGACGATGCGGCCCTTGTGAAGAAAGATGACCCGGTCGCAGACCTCCTCGATGTCACGCATGTTGTGGGAGGTGTAGAGGATGCCGATGCTGCGCTCGCGCTGCACCCTGCGGACCACCTTGCGGACCTTGTCGGCGATGTCGGGGTCAAGGCTGGCGGTGGGTTCGTCCAGCATGAGCAGCTCGGGATCGTTCAGGAAGGCCTTCACCAGGTTGACGCGGGTGGACTCACCGGCGGAGAGCTGGCCGGTGACACGCTTCGCCAGGTGGGAGATCTCCAGCAGATCCATGAGCTCGGCGATTTTCTTTCGCGGATCCTTCACGCCGTAGATCTTGGCGAAGACGAGCAGGTTCTGGCCGACCAGCAGGTTGCCGGGCAGGGCGGTGTAGGCGGAGGAGAAGTTGGCGCGCTGGAGGATCTCGATCCGGTGCTGATGCAGGGCCAGGCCGAAGGCGAAGAGATCTCCGCTGGTGGGCAGGGTGAGTCCCAGCAGGCAGTTCATGGCGGTCGTCTTGCCGGCGCCGTTGGCCCCGAGCAGACCCAGCACCTCGCCGCGATGGAGCTTGAAGGAGAAGCGGTCCAGGGCCTTCACGCCGTCGAACTCACGGGTGAGCTCGCGGGCTTCCAGGATGACCTCGCGCGTGTCAGGGGGGGCGGACATGGGCGCGGAGGATGGACGATGCCCCCGGGAATGCAAGAGGCAGACGGTCCGGCGGCCTAACCAGGGGGCCGAGGCTCGCCCGCCTTGCATGTCTGCGGCGGCATGGTTGAATGCACGCCCATCATGAGAGACGACCCCACCGTGCCCCGCGACGCCCGTTTTGAAACGCGCGCCATCCACGTCGGCCAGGATTACCGGAGCGAGACCGGCGCGGTGATCCCGCCGATCTACATGACCTCGACCTTTGAGACGGGCAACCCGGGCAGCTTTGACTACACCCGCAGCGGCAGCCCCAACTTCAGGAACCTGCAGACCACGCTGGCGAGCCTGGAGAACGCCCGGCACTGCACGGTGTTTGCCAGCGGCGTGTCCGCCATCACCGCCATCGCCTTCGGCCTGAAGGCCGGGGACACGATCGTCTCCGAGCAGAACATCTACGGCTGCACCTACCGGCTGTTTGAGCGGGTGCTGCGCAAGTTCGGGGTGAACATCCATTATGTAAACCTCGCCGACCCGGCTCATTATGGCGAAGTGGAGCGCCTGAAGCCCGCGCTGCTCTGGCTGGAATCCCCCACCAACCCGCTGCTCAAGGTGCTCGACATCCGGGCGCTTTCCGACGTGGCGCACAGCGTGGGCGCCTCGGTGGTGGTGGACAACACCTTCGCCTCCAGCCTGCTGCAGAAGCCGCTCGACCTGGGGGCCGACCTGTCGCTGCTGAGCACGACGAAGTATACCAACGGCCACTCCGACGCCCTCGGCGGCGCGGTTTGCAGCAACACGGATGAATGGCAGGAGAAGATGATCTTCGCCCAGAAGGCGCTGGGCCTGCAGCCGAGCCCGTTTGACACCTGGCTGACCTCGCGTGGCGTGAAGACCGAAGCCCTGCGCATGGAGCGTCACAATGCCAACGCCCTGGAGCTGGCGACGCGTCTGGAAGCCCATCCGCGGGTGAAGTCGGTGCGCTACCCCTTCCTGCCCAGCCATCCCCAGCATGAGCTGGCGAAGCGCCAGATGACCGGCGGCAGCGGCATGATGCTGGCGGACTTCGGCCACAGCCAGGAGGGCGCGCTGGCCTTCATCCGCAGGCTGCACCTGTTCACCCAGGCGGAGAGCCTGGGCGGCATCGAAAGCCTGGTCTGTCATCCTGCGACGATGACCCACGCCTCCGTTCCCAGGGAGGTGCGCGAGGCGGCGGGCATCACCGACGGACTGATCCGGTTCTCCGTCGGCATCGAGCACGTCGAGGACCTGTGGGCCGACATTGAGCGTGCCCTGGCGGCGGGCTGACCGAGGCGAGACCGCGCGGTGCTCAGCAGAAGTGGGCGCCGCGGGTGTTCACGTAGAGCGAGAACAGGCTCTGGCTGGCGGTCATGAAGAGGCGGTTCCGTTTCGGTCCGCCGAAGCATAGGTTGCTGACGGTCTCCGGCAGGCGGATGAATCCGATCAGACGGCCCTCGGGATTGAAGACATGCACGCCGTCGTAGCCTTCGCCGATCCAGCCGGCGCTGGCCCAGATGTTGCCCTCGACATCGCAGCGGACGCCGTCGGAGTTGCCCTTGCCGGCCTTGTCGGCGAGCAGGCCCTTGTTGGGCGTGAATTCGCGGCCCTTGCCAAGCTTCACGCCGTCCTCGACGTCATAGACACGGATGTTTTTCGGGGCGCCGGTGTCAACGATGTAGAGCCTGCGGTAGTCCGGGCTGAAGCAAAGGCCGTTAGGCTTGGCGAGGTCGTCGGTGACCTTGGCGATCTTGCCCGAGGGATCGATGCGATAGACGGCCTCCTTGATGAGCAGCTCGCCCTTGTTGCCCTCATAGTCCATCATGCTGCCGTAGCCGGGGTCGGTGAACCAGACGCCGCCATCGGGATGCACCACGGCGTCGTTGGGGGCGTTGAGGGGTTTGCCCTCAAACTCCGAGGCGAGCACGGTGACCTTGCCGTCCAGTTCATAGCGGACGACCCGGCGGCTGGCGTGTTCGCAGGAGATCTGGCGGCCCTGCCAGTCGAAGGTGTTGCCGTTGCTGTTGCCGGAGTTGTTGCGCAGTACGGAGACGTGGCCGTCCTCGGGGAGGTAGCGCATCTGGGCATTGTTGGGGATGTCGCTCCAGACCAGGTAGTTGCCAGAGCCGTTCCAGGCGGGGCCCTCTGCCCAGAGCATGCCGGTGTGCAGGCGGCGGATGGGGGAGTTGCCCTGGATGAGCTTCTCAAAGGCCGGGTCGAGGGCGATGACGTCCGGGTCGGGATAACGCTCGGGATTCCGGCCGCTCCAGTCGCGTCCGAAGGCGCTGGCGGCCGTGGCTGAGGCAAGGGCGGTGAGGAAGGAGCGGCGGTCGGTGGTCATGATGAGGCGGTGCTTCTAATGAAACGCGCCGCAGCATGCAAGCCTTCCGCGACATGCCTCAGGAATGCGGGCCGCGTTCGCGATGCAGGCCGGCCATCTGGCGGATCGCGGCGAACAGGTTGCCAAGCCGGCCCCAGTAGGGTCTGCGTGGCGTCAGCACGGTGACGTCCGCCTGGGGGAAATGGGAGCGCAGGCGGCGGCTGGGATGAATGAGTACGCGGTTGCCGACGAACTCGAGCAGGGGGATGTCCGCGGCGCTGTCGCTGTAGGACCAGCAGTGGAAGCGTTCCTCGTCACTGAGGGCGGCGACGCCGGGCAGGCGGCTTTTCATGGCGGCGATCTTGGCCTCCCGCTTGTTGTTGGAGCCGATGATGGCCGGGCGCAGCGGCACAAGGTTCCCGGTCAGCTGAAACTGGGTGGCGATGCAGTGGTCGAAGCCGAGCACCTCGGCGATGTCATGGGCGTAGAAGTCGGGGCTGGCGGTGTTCAGCACGAGCTTCCGGTGCTGGTGCTTGTGGCGGAGGATCTCCGCACGCAGCTCGGGGTAGATCCAGGTGTCCACGCAGTCGTGGGCGAAGTCGCGGGCGAGGCGGCGGAGGTGGGCGCGCTTCATGCCGGCGAGATAGGACAGAAAGGCGCGCTTGGCCGTGGCGGTGCTGACGAGGCCCATGGCGCGGCCGAGGGCGAAGGGGACGAACCAAAAATGCAGAAGAATGCGCCAGGGATGCCGCCGAAGCACGAAGTTGCAGAACAGCGCCTGGGTGTCGAACGGCAGCAGGGTGTGGTCGAGGTCGAAGAAGGCGTAGCGCATGGGGCGGGAGTCCGGCGAACGGAACGCTCAGGAAAGGCATTCCTTTAAAATCTGCTCCTGAAGGCGGGCCATCTGCGCCGCCTCGGCGGGCTCATGGTCGTCCCAGCCGCCGAGGTGCATGAGGCCATGCACGATGTAGAGCGCGGTTTCGCGGGCGATGTCCTGGCCGTGCTCCTGCCCCTGCCGGGCGGCGGTGTCGGTGCTGACCAGGATTTCACCGTGATGGAAGGTGATGACGTCCGTGGGCGTCGGGTCGTTGAGGAACTCGCCATGAACACGGGCGATGTCGTCGTCACTGACGAGGGAGACCTCGACCTCCTCCAGGTGAAGCAGGGGGGCGTCGGCGGAGCACGCGGCCTTCTGGCAGCGGGGGATGGCGGCCTGGGCCACCTGCTTGAGCCAGCGCAGAGGCAGCTTCCGCGCGGGGTGGTGATTGTGCAGGTGCAGCTTGAGCTTGAGTCGGAGAGGACCGGCGGACATCTCAGGCGGCGGAGGCTGGCGGCTTGCGTGGCGCGCGTTTTTTCCTTTCGGAGGGCGGCGTCTCGCTGCTGGTGATGTAAGGGGACTCCATGGCGACGGTGCGACCGTCATAAATCTGGGACTGTGCCGTGGCGGCCATGTCCCTGGGGCCGATGATGCTGGTGGCGGTCTGGGGCTGGCTGGCCTTCTGATACTTCACCCGGCTGTGCATCATGCTCAGGAGGGTCTTGATGAAGCTGGCCTTCACGCGGGCGAGCTCGGCGATGGTGAGGTCGCATTCGTCGAGCTGGCCGTCCGCCATGCGGCTCTGGACGATCTCATCCACGAGGGCCTCGACGCGTGCGGGGTTGGGCTTTTCCAGGGAGCGGGAGGCGCTTTCGATGGCGTCCGCGAGGGAGATGATGGCGGCCTCCTTGAACTGCGGCCTCGGACCCGGATAGCGGAAGACGTCCTCGGAGACCTGCGGCACGTCATCCTCCTTGGACTTGCCCTGCTCGACGAGCCTGATCATTTCGGCCTTCTGATCGAGGGCGCGCTTGTAGAAGTACCAGGCCAGCGTGGTTCCGTGATGCTGCTCGATGACGTCGATGATGCTGCAGTTGAGCTTGTGCTTGATGGCCAGGTCGACGCCATCCTTGACGTGGGCGATGAGGATGAGGGCGCTCATGCGGGCCGTCAGGTCCTCATGGGGGTTGTTCGCCGGGTCCATGTTCTCGATGAAATACTCCGGCTTGGTGAGCTTGCCGATGTCGTGGAAGTAGGCGCAGACACGGGTCATGGCGGCGTTGGCCCCGACGGCCTCGGCGGCGGCCTCGGCGATGTTGGCGACGATGAGGCTGTGGTGGTAGGTGCCGGGGGCCTCGATGCTCAGGCGGCGCATGAGCGGGTGGTTGAGGTCGGCCTGCTCCAGCCAGGTGACCTCGGTGGTGACGCCGAACAAGCTTTCGATCATCGGCATGGCGCCGCCGACGGCGAGGCCGGTGAGGATGCCGACCAGGAGGGGGATGCCCATGACACGGCCCAGGGAGGCGGGCTCCACCGCGCCGGCGGCATGGTGCATGATGAGGGAGAAGGCGGCGGCCACGGCACCGATGTAGAGGCCGGCGATGAGCAGGCGGTTGCGGCGGCGGACGCGGTTGGTGAACAGCACGACCAGGAAGCCGATCAGCGCCGAGCAGGCCAGGTAGGTGACCACGTTGACCGACATGAAGATGATGGCGCCAAGCAGGCTGGAGTAGATGGCGCCAAAGAGGCCGATCTTCCTGCCCAGGGCCACGGACAGCACCATCGGGCCGAGGGCGTGGGGCAGGGCCAGGATGGGCAGCGCGCCCGTCCATCCTTTTTGGTAGGCAAAGTCGATCATGCCGACGCTGGCGAGGAACTGCAGGAGCAGGGTGCCCAGGACGAGCGCCAGCTCGGTGTTGTCAGCCACCTCCTCGCGCAGGGCGACCAGCAGGTGGGTGACCATGGCCCCGCCAACAGCGGCGGCGCAGAGGTAGGCGGTGAGCTGGGGCTGGATGGTGCCCGGCACGGCGGCGGCGGCCACCCTCATGAGCAGGCCGATGCCGGCAAAGAACAGCAGGTAGACCAGGGCTGTCGCAACCGGGTGTGTCCGCAGCTCGTCAACAAGATCACCATCCTGATGCTTCCGGCGGACTTTTCCGCAGGACAGGCCTTCTCGTTGCAAGCGGGCACGCCGGAGAGATTCGAACATGGGGTGGGGGGAGAAAACTATCACAACCGGGACAGCGGACAACAGGTGTTTTGATCCTGGACGAGCCCCGATGCGTTCATTTGAAAGCATGGGCCGCTCCGGTCTGTAGAGAGGACATGCCCTCCCTTCGTCTGGTGTCCCTCGCCCTCGGCGCCACGGTCCTGTCTGCAATTCCCGGCCTCCTGGCCAAGGACGACGGGCCCCGCCCCGTGCCCTGGTCCTTCGCCCCCCTGCACCGGGTGGAACCGCCGCCCGTGAAGGAGGCCGCCTGGCCGAAAACCCGGATCGACCGCTACCTGCTGGCCCGCATGGAGGCCGCCGGGCTGAAGCCCGCCCCCAGGGCGGACGAACGAACTTTGCAACGCCGACTGGCCCTGGCCCTGACCGGCCTGCCGCCTGACCGGACCTGGAACACGGCTCCGGATTCCCAGCAGGCGCGGGTCGAGCACTACCTGGCCTCGCCCCACTACGGGGAGCGCTGGGCGCGGCACTGGCTGGACCTGGCGCGCTACACCGACCAGGTGCCCGACTGGCTGGACTCGACGAAGTTCGCCTATTTGTACCGTGACTGGGTGGTGCAGGCGCTGAACACGGACATGCCGTATGACCAGTTCGTGATCCGGCAGATTGCCGCCGACCACCTGCCGGGAACCGGCCCGAAGGACCGGGTGGCGCTGGGTTTCATCGGCCTCAGCCCAACCTATTTTAAGGAATTGCAGCTGCCGCCCGAGATCATCCGGACGACGGTGGCGGACGAGTGGGAGGAGCATGTCGACGCCGTCGGCCGCACGTTTCTGGGGCTGACCCTGGCCTGCGCCCGCTGCCATGACCACAAGTCCGACCCCGTGACCGCGCAGGACTACTACGCCCTGGCGGGTGTCTTTGCCTCCGTGAAGCAGACGGAGCTGCCGACGATGGATGACCGCTTCTGGAAGCCGGTGGAAAAGGCCCGCG
>CAZXPU010000002.1:0-30060 GCA_964642905.1 uncultured Prosthecobacter sp. | reverse complement strand
AAGCAGGTGGGTGAGCTGAAAAAGAAGAAGCCCAAGGACCTGGCGGAGCAGACCCGTGCGATCCAGGTGAAGATCGACGCGATCAAGGCCGGCACGCCGCATTATCAGATGGAGATGGCGAATGCCGTGGTTGATGCGGCGCTTTATGTCGTCGAGGCCGACAACAAGAAGGGCACAAAGCTGGATTACAAGATGGGCATGTCGCGCAGCCTGGAACTGCAGCGGCGCGGCAATCCGAATGACCTGGGCGAGCTTGTGCCGCGCCGGTTTCTGTCGGCCTTTCCCTCCAAAAGCGGCCGCCCGCGCCAGTTCAGCACGGGCAGCGGCCGGCTGGAGCTGGCCCAGGCCATTGTTGAGGACGCCGCGCCCCTGACGGCGCGGGTGATCGTCAACCGGGTTTGGAAGCATCACTTCGGCCGCGGCCTGGTGGACACCCCCAGCGAGTTTGGCAACCTGGGCGAGGCACCGACGCATCCGGAGCTTCTGGATGACCTGGCGGGCAGGTTCATCGAGAACGGCTGGTCCCTGAAATGGCTGCACCGGGAGATCCTCAACTCCGCCGCCTGGCAGCAGGACAGCGTCGCTCCTGAAAATGAAAGGCTGGATCCGGATAACAAACTTTTTGCCCGCATGACCCGGCGTCGGCTCGACTGGGAGTCCTGGCGTGACGCGATCCTCACCTCCACCGGGGAGATCGACCTCCGCCTGGGCGGGCCTGCGGCGTCCGTTGGCGACTCGAAAAACCTGCGGCGCTCACTTTATGGAGCCTCGGACCGTCAGGACATGGACCCGATGCTGCGCATTCACGACGTGCCCGATCCTGGCGCCCACAATCCCTGGCGCACGGAGACCACCACGCCTCTGCAGGGCCTGTTCGCCCTGAACTCCCCCTTCATGCAGTCGCGGGCCGATGTTCTCGGCAGATGGATTCAATCGCAGGGAGGCGGCTGGCTGGAAGGTGTTTATGGCAGGTTGTTCCTGCGTTTGCCGACGCCGCAGGAAGCCTCCGCCGCGCGTCGCTTCATGGCCGGGCATGAAGCCGAGTCGGCGGCCTGGTCGCAGTACGCCCAGGTGCTGCTGGCTTCCAACGAACTGCTGTTTGTGGATTGAACGCGCGGTCCTGGTCAGCGATAATCCCCGCCATTCAGGCTGCGGGCGACGCTTTCCAGCCAGTTTTCCAGCGCCTCCTGCATCTGTGGCACGCGGTCAGGCTGTTCGGCAAAGAGCACGCGGCTTTCCTCGGGGTCGGCACTGAGATCGTAAAGCTCCCACTCCACGTCGCCGGTCTTTTTGTCCTCGATGCGATGCAGCTTCCAGGGCCAGTCGAGCCATGCGGCATGACCTGGGAACTTGTTCAGCGGCACCGGGTCGCCGATCTTGCCGGCATCGGCGGCGAGGCGCAGCGGATCGGTGGGTTCTTCACCCTTCTTCTGCGCTTCCAGGAGGTCGTGCATCCAGGTGTCCGAAGGAGTGCCGATGCCTTTGGCGCCCATGTCCCAGAAACCGATCGGCTGGCTGCGTTTGCGTGCTTCACCCTTGATCAGTGGCAGAAGACTGACGCCATCCAGGGGCGGTGTCTTTTCGAGTTTCACATCGGCGATGTCGAGGACGGTGGGCAGGATGTCGGAGGTGACGCAGGGGGTGGAGATGACCCTGGCTTCGGGAAACTGAGCCGGCCATTCCAGCAGGGCGGGCACGAGCAGGCCGCCTTCGTAGACCTTGCCCTTGTGGCCCCGGCGGCCGCCGCTGGAGCCGATCTTCGGCAGCGCGCCGTTGTCGCTGCAATACCAGAGGACGGTGTCCTGCTCGATGTCCAGGGCGCGAAGTTCATTGCGCAGCCGGCCGAAGGCGCGGTCCATCGCGGTGATCTCACCATAGAAGTTTTTCTCCGCCTTCGTCAGCCCTTCATAAAGGGCGGCGTCCTTCTCCAGGGCCTGGTGGGGGCTGTGGGGCGAGCCAAACCAGACAACGGCAAGGAAAGGCTTCTTGTCCCGGGCGGATTCACGAATGAACTGGATGGCGACCTCGGCGGTGACATCGGAACTGTCCCCCTTGAAGGCCGTGGCCCGGCCTTGGACGCTCAGGATCGGATCCAGGTCGAAGAAGTTTGGTGCCGAGACCCATTTGTCAAAACCGCAGGCACCCGGGCTGACTGGGCTGGCGGCCTGAACGGAGCCGAGGTGCCATTTGCCAAAGTGGCCGGTGCGGTAGCCCGCTGTTTTGAGCGCTTCGGCGATCGTGGTTTCCTGCGGACGGATGGGGTGCCCCCAGGAAAAGACCCCGTAGCGGTTCGGGGTGCGGCCCGTCATCACGCTGCCGCGGGTGGGGGAGCAAACGGGGGCGGCGGCATGAAACTGGTCGAAGCGGACGGCGGACTTTGCCATGCTGTCGAAGTTCGGGGTGCGCACCCTGGGGTGGCCGTTGTAGGCCATGTCTCCCCAGCCCTGGTCGTCCGCCATGACGAGCACGATGTTAGGCGGTGAGGTGGTGACGGCCTGGGAGGACAGGGCTGCCAGGGCCAGGAGAACGATGAAGGATTTCATGCGTCCGTCATGTTCCTGCCCCGCAGGCTGGCTTGAAAGAAAAAACTGAGCGTGGGCAGGGAACTCGTCAGCGTGCGGCCAGCCATTCCAGCCGGTGCTGCAGCCGCTGACGGCGCATCTCATCAGGCTGCGGATAGAGGATGGGATACCAGGCGGTCATCACGGCGGCGCGCGCCGTCATGCAGTGTTCCAGGAGCGCGTCATCGATCCGGCCGCCCGCATCGCGGTAGGCGTCGAGGATCTGCCGCACGGTTGCAGGGTCTTCTTCGAGCACCTGTGCGTTCCAGATGATGGAGGCGAGGTCCCATTCCGCCGGGCCGGCGAAGGTGTCCTCCCAGTCGGTCCAGAGCAGGCCTTGCGTGGTGTTCATGAGGTTGCCCATGTGGGCGTCGCCATGCAACGGCTGCAGGTCGCAGCCGTCGAGCAGCTCGAGCGCCTTTTGAAGGTGATCACACAGCATCTGCTGCCGGCCCGCAGGAAAAAGGGGGCGTTGCCGGAGGATGTCGAGGCTTTCGCGGATGATCGCCAGCTTCGGCAGGGGCCGGGGAAAGCGGCGCATGACGTCGTGGCAGAGACGCAGGGTGCGGCCGATTTCCGACGGCGCGGGTTCGGCGCCCACACGGGTGACGAACTGCCAGAAGTTCAGCGGATAACCCAGGTGTTCGTGCGGTCCGGGGGGAAGGTCCGGGTGCAGCGGGATGACCGGCGCGCCATGGTCGGTCAGGTGCTGCGCGATGGCGTTCTCACGGGCAAACCATTCCGTGCCCTGCCTGGGGCCCTCACGATCCTGAACGACACGGGCCACGAGTGTTTCGGTGAGACGCAGCACCAGCGTGCTGCCGTTTTGCAGGATGTCGCAGCGGTCCGGGCGGATGCCGTGGGCCATGGCGGTTTCCGTGGCGGCACGAACGGGCAGGTCAATGTCGGGCATGAGGTTTTCATGATCCGCCGCCGGTCATTGCGCAAGTCTTCAACGGACTGCCGCCGGCTTGAGGTCGCTGCCCAACAAAAAGCCCGGAGACGTGATGCTCCGGGCTTAAAATTGGTAGCGGGGGTTGGATTTGAACCAACGACCTTCAGGTTATGAGCCTGACGAGCTACCGGGCTGCTCCACCCCGCGATTTGAGCCTTCACCTATCGTTCAGGGTTCACCGATGGCAAACGGTTTTTGGAAGGACCCGTTTTTGTGCCGGGTCTGCCACCTCGTTTCGTTGCTGGGATTGAGGCAGGAGGCGTGCACGATTTTTGCTCTGTCCATCGACGAAGATTCATGCACACTCGGCCCATGCGCAGCTTTCCGGCCCTCAGCCTTTGTTTCGCCGCGGCATTGTCCTCGGGCACGGCCGCGCCTGCACCGTCGGCGGCCCCCAAGACCGCCGTTCCCGCCGCCAGTCCTGTCGCGCCGCTCAAGGAGGAGCCTGCGGCTGCGGCGCCTGACAAGTCCGTCAAGTCCGCCCCCATGGCCGCCAAGACTCCGCCGGAGGATGCCTATCGCCAGATGGAGCTGCTGACGCGGGCGATGGAAACCATCCGGCAGAGTTATGTGGATGAATCCCAGGTCACCTATGAGATGCTGGTCGAGGGAGCTCTTGAGGGGATGTTGAGAAAGCTGGACCCCCACTGTGAATACATGGGGCACGGCCTGTTCGAGGAGCTCAAGCGTGAGCAGTCCGATGAATCCGAGGGCGTGGGCATCAGCGTGGCCCTGCGCGAGGGTGCGCTGACCATCATCAGCGTGCGTGAGGACGGGCCGGCGGCACGCGCGGGCGTGATGGCGGGAGACCAGATGGTGCGCATCAATGAGATCCTGACGGACAGCGTTGGCGTGGCCGAGGCCGTCCAGCTCCTTTCGGGCAAGGCGGGCGAGTCCTTGAAGCTGACCGTGCGCAGGCCCTCGACGCGGCAGTTCCTGGAGTTTTCCATGGTGCGTGAAACGCTGAGTGAAACCTCCGTGCATGACGCGATGCTGTTCACGCCAAAGCTGGCCGGGGACTTCAAGATCGGTTATGCGAGGATCTCCCAGTTCACGCAGGCGACGGCCAGGGATCTGGGACGCGCGCTGGATGAGCTGGAGAAGCAGGGCATGCAGGCCTTTGTGCTCGACCTGCGCAACAACCCCGGCGGCCTGCTGGACAGCGCTGTGGCGGTTTGCGGCGAGTTTCTTCCCGAGGGCACCGTGGTGGTGACGACCGAAGGCCGGGCGGCCGCGCAGAACCCGCCACCCTATCGCACGCCTTCCCGGGACGGCCAGCGGCAGCGGCGCTATCCGATGTCAGTCATCATCAACCATGCCAGCGCCAGCGCCGCGGAAATCACGGCGGGCGCCCTGCAGGATCTCAGGCGCGGCATCGTGGTCGGCACGACCAGCTTCGGCAAGGGCAGCGTGCAGAGCATCATCCCGATGAAAAACGGAGCCGCCATGCGGATGACCATCGCCAAATATTACACGCCGAGCCACCGGACGATTCACGAGCACGGGGTCGAGCCGGACATCGTTTCGACGCTCAGCATTGAAGAGGAGATCCGTGTCGCCAAATGGCGGGCCGCCCATGGCACGGGAGAGGCGGCTGCGATTGAGATCGGCAACCTGGGGGACAGGCAGCTTGAGCGTGCCGTCGACGCCCTGAAGGGGGTGTTGATCTTCGAATCCTTCAGGCCGAAGGAGGAGCCCGCACCCAAACCGGCCAAGGTTCCCCCGCCTGATGTCCCCAAGGCAAGACCTCTCGAGGAAGCGCCGGTGAAGAAGCCCTGAAAGGCTCCAGGGATCTCAGTGCCCGCAGCTGCCGCTGTCGTCCGCCGGATCGGTGTCCTGGATGTCGGCGGAGGCCTTCAGCTGTTCGATGAACTCATTGAACCTGGCATCCTTGAACTCCTCGATCATGCGCTGGCGGACGGCGTCCTTCACCAGCTCAAAGGGCAGGGGCTCGGAAGGCTTGCGCTCCAGGACGGTGCAGACGTGGAAGCCGAGCTGGGTGTTGAAGACGGGGCTGATCTCGCCCTCCCTCATGGAGAAGGCGATGGTTTCAAACTCCTCCATGAACTCGCCACGCTTGAACCAGCCGAGGTCGATCATCTGCTGGTCGTCGGCGCGGTGCTGCTCGGCCAGCTTCATGAAGTCCTCGCCCGCGAGCAGCTCCTGGCGGATCTGGCGCATGAGGTTGAAGATCTCCTGCCTGCTTTTGGCACCCTGCAGCCCCTTGGTGATGTGGGCGGCGTGAATCATCTCCTCGCTCATGTAGCTGGCGAGGTTCTTTTCATAAAAGGCGCGCATTTCGGCCTCGGTCGGTTCGGGTTCCGCGCCATAGACCTGGGCAAGGAGCTGGTCGAGGCGCACGCCTCCGGCGATGTTTTCACGCACGAGCTTCTCATCCTTGTACGGCATGCCGATGCGCATGTAAAACTGCGTTTCGTCGCCGGCCTCCTCGATGAGTTTTTCAAGCCTGGCGGTGACGGCCGCCTCGTCCACCTCGGGGATGCGCTTCGACGATTCCTGGTTCAGCAGCACCCGGGAGATGATGTTGTCCTTGGCATAGCCCCGGAATTCGGGGTCGCGCTCGCAGCACGCCACCTGCAGCAGGCGTTCGTAGTGCCCCTTGACGTTGCGAAACTCGGATTCGATGACCTCGTCGTCGACCTCTTCGCCATTGATGATCAGTGCCATGTTTGACCGGAAGGCGGGCGGCTTGCGCGTGCAAGGTGAAAGTGTCCGGCTTTTGAGCGGCTTGACGTTGCCCGGGTCCAAGGGCAGGAACCCAAGCCTTGCACATCGATATCCTGCCTTCTTCCCGCTCAATCCGGCGGCTGCTCAGCCGGGGGGCATCCGTGCTCGGGCTGGGGGTGCTGATGGTGGGCTGACAAGTTTTGGCGGCTGACCCTGACAGCTTTTATAGCGCCCCCAGGAGCTACAGCACCACCCGTGATCCTGACCTGCCGAAGTATGCCCGTCATGCGCAGGAGACAAACTGGGGCCTGCTGCGGGACGCCGGCTGGCTTGATGTGGGGCTCGATTATCGTTTTCGTTATGAATGCCGGGACGATGACATCCGACGAGCCCAGGCGGGGCTGGACCAGCCTCTGCTGCATCGCACCCGGGCCTATCTGGCAGTTCACGACATCCTGGATCCGTTCCGGTTTGCCGTCGAAATGCAGGACTCCCGCCGGTATCATGGCGACTATCCCCGCGACACGCGGGATGTGAATGAGTTTGAGCTCATCCGTCTTTATGGCGAGCTGTACTTTGCCGAAGCCCTGGGGCATGACCCGCTGGGCAACGCCCGGCCGATCAGCCTGCGGTACGGCATTCACAACTTTGAATTCCTGGATCGTCGCCTGATCGGCAACAACCAGTGGCGCAACACTGCGAACACCTTTCAAGGGTTTCAGGCGGCCCTCGGCCAGGAGAAGAACGACTGGCAGCTGGACCTGCTGGCCGTGCAGCCCCTGCTCCGTGACAAGTATCGCAGGGACCAGCCCGTCGAGCAGCAGTGGATGTACGCCCTCATCGGCCACTGGCGACGTTGGTCGGACGTGGTGACCTTTGAGCCGTTTTACCTGGCTCTCAACCAGTCCGCACATGATGCCGTGCCCGAGCGGCTGGTCCACTCGCCCGGCCTTCGCGCCTAAGGCGTGGTGCCGGGAACCGGGCTCGACTTCGACATGAGCGTCATCTACCAGACTGGACGGAGCCGCGACCGGGACATGCAGGCCTGCGGCGGCGTCTTTGAAATCGGCCACACCTGGAAGGATCACCCCTGGCGGCCGAGACTCAGCGGATTTTATGGTTATGCGAGCGGCGATCGCGATCCGAATGACGACGAGGACAACCGGTTTGAGCGTTTCTTCGGCTTCGGGCGGCCCTGGTCGGCGAACGACTACATCCAGTTTGAGAACATCAGCACCCCCAAGCTGAGGGTGGAGGCGGCGCCGTCGAAGGCTTTCCGTTTCGACTTTGGGTACAGTTGGTACTGGCTGGCCAGCGGCACGGACCGTTTTGCCGGCACCGGCCAGGCCGACCGGAGCGGAAAGTCGGGGAGCTTTGTCGGCCATGAGTTTGACATCCGTTTTCGCTGCCAGATGAACAGGCATGTCGAAGCGATTCTTGGTTATGCGCATTTCATGCCGGGCGGCCAGGTGGAGTCCACCCTGAGGGGCGGCGACACGGATTTCGCCTATCTGGAGATCAGCGTGACAGCGTTTTAGGCCGGCCCCGGCTCCGTGACTGACAACTCGCGGAAAATCAGCTTGCGGGAACCCAAGGGAGACAGCACTATCGCGCCCCGCTGTCCCGACCGGCAGCGGCGATGTGAAGGACAGATGCCAGAGTGGTCGATCGGGCACGCCTGGAAAGCGTGTGAACGGTAAAACGTTCCGAGGGTTCGAATCCCTCTCTGTCCGCCACGTTGCAACCGGCCTTTCGACGGCAGCTGGCACGAAGACAGCTTTCTCATGGTTGGAATGAACGACCTGATCCTGAGCTTGTTCTCATCTGCCATCCCAGTTACCCATTCATCAATGACCGTTCACTTCGATCATCTGCCAGGTCTGACCGCCACTGTCGACGACGTGTCTTATGATCCGACACGACCCGCGCCGCCTGACCGGCCGCATCCGTTTGTCTACCACGTCTCCATTCACAACGGTTCGGCGGAGACTGTGAACATCTTTGGCAGAAAGTGGATTGTTCGCGACACGGATGGAGACACGCTGGTGGTCGAAGGGGATGGTGTCGTGGGACAGTTTCCAAAACTCGAGCCAGGGCAGACGTTCAGCTACAACTCCTACCATGTGATCAAGGCTGAGAGTTCGGCGACAGGTTCGTTCTTCGGCACCACCAAGCAGGGCAAGCCTGTGTTTGTGCGCATCCCGCGATTCGAAATGCATCCGCCGTTGATGGCCTGAGTGCCGAGTGGATTTTCGGTTCCAACAAAAGACCCTCTGGTCTGCGAAAACCAGAGGGTCTGTTTGGCGATCCAGCAACCAACAACAGTGAGGACCGTTTGGCACGAAAGTCGAAGCTAAGAAACTGCAACTCTGTGATCAACCCCCGGAAACGGCCGGGCGTTAACACGGAGAGAGTAAAAACTTTTGCCCGGGCCGTCAACCCGGGGGGCTGATTTTTGCAAAAAGAGAATGAATTATCAAAAATGAGACCTCGTTTTTGGGGTAAAACTCTGATAATTTTAGAAGAAACCCTCTTGACACCTTGAGTTGCTCACAAGTGTTCACTTGAACCTAATTGAGGATCGTCAAGGTTTGTTGGAAGGGAAGCCGGTTCATGAAAGGCAGACGAGGCCTCCCAAAAAGCTGGCTTTGAACAAGCTGGGCCATCAGCGGCCTCTGGAACGATTTGAGCAATCATCCTGATCGGTTCATGGGACGACAGACGCGGGCGATTGACCTGAAGGGTGTTCCAGAGCTTATAAAAACAGCTTCAGGTTTTGCTGGAGCCGTCCAGTTGGATCCCCTGAATGCTTCTGATCATCCAGATGACAGGCAGGTGTGAACCATGAGCTTGCAAGCTTCGCGCCATGAAAGCATGGGGCAAGACCGCGCGGTGCAGGCGAGCGGCGGCGGTTTTGGAAGATGCGCATCGGGGGGCCGTTAATGGGGTCATGCATGCATCCATTCTTCGCGTTGCCTTGATGATCCTCGGGCTGGGTTCGATCACCCAGGCCGCCAACTGGCCCATGTGGCGTGGGCCGAACGGTGACGGCACCACCTCGGAATCCGGCCTGCCTGAAAAGTGGAGCCAGACGGAGAACGTGGCCTGGAAGGTGGAACTGCCCGACCGGGGTAACTCCACCCCTGTCGTGTGGGGCGAAAAGCTGTTCGTGACGCAGGCGGTGGAAAAAGTCGGGCGTCGGCTGCTGCTCTGCTTTGATCGCAAAACCGGAAGGCAGCTCTGGGAGGCCGGCACGACCTACAAGGAGCCTGAGCTGACGCATGCAACCAACCCCTACTGCGCCGCTTCACCCGCCACCAACGGCACGCAGATCGTGGTGTTTTTCGCGAGCGCCGGCGTCTTTTGCTACGACCTGGACGGCAAGGAGCTCTGGAAGCGCACGGATCTGGGCAGGCAGCATCACATCTGGGGCAACGGCACCTCGCCGGTGATCGCGGGAGACCGTGTTTTTCTGAACTTCGGGCCGGGCCCCAAGACCACCCTGTATGCCTTTGACCTGAAGACGGGCAAAACCCTCTGGCAGCATGATGAACCCGGCGGTGACAGCGGCGAGGCGGGGAACAAAAACTGGCTTGGCTCCTGGGCGGACCCGCTGTTCCGCAAGATTGAGGATCACCATGAGCTGATCCTCAGCTATCCCGGCCGTGTGGCAGCCTTTGACCCGCTCAAGGGTGGCGAGCTCTGGACCTGCGAAGGTCTGAACAAGCTGGTGTACAATTCTCCGCTGCTGACTTCTGACGGCGTGGTTGTCGCCTTTGGCGGTTACGGTGGAATGGGGCTCGCGGTCAAGGCGGGCGGCAGCGGGGATGTGACCGACAAACGTCTCTGGCACCTGCCGAAGGTGAGCCAGCGCATTGGCAGCGGTGTCATCCATGAAGGCCATCATTACATCCTGAGCGATGGCGGGCTGGCGGAATGCCGTGATCTGAAGACCGGGCAGATGGTTTACAGTGAAAGGCTCAAGGGCCCCGGCCCCACCGGGCAGAACTGGTCGTCGCTCGTGTTGTCGGCGGATGGGAAGTGTTATGCGGCAAACCAGGGTGGCGACTGCTTCGTGTTCAAGGCCAGCCCCAAGTTTGAACTGCTCGCCACCAACACCCTGGGCGAAAAAATCATCGGTTCCATCGCCGTGAGCGACGGCCGGCTTTTCATCCGCGGTTACAAGCACCTCTGGTGCATCGGCAGGTAGCAACGTCCCGTCGCATCAGGGTTTCATAAGCATTGGCTCGGCCCAGATGGCATAGTTGCTTTTGGAATCCAGGCCGCGCGAAAGGAGGGAGAGCTGAAGCCGGGTGACGCCCTCCAGGCTGCACTCAAGCCGCTGGGCGGGATCAGACCCGTTCAGGGTGACGGATGCCAGGGGCTTGCCGTCACCCTGGATGGCAAACTCGACCCGCCCCCTGGCCCCGAGATCCGGATGCAGTCCTGCAAGAACCGTGAAGCGGCTGAAGACGCCCGTGGGAAGCAAAAAGGTGAGGGTCTTGCCCATGCCTGCGCTGATGCCCCTGGCAAACTCCCGGACTTCGGTGTCGATCCTGAGCTTGAGCGGCTGGGCCCGGCTGCCTTCGGCGAGAATGACGCCGCTGCGCGGGTGGCCCCAGTAAGGGGAGCTGAAGAACTCCGTTTGCGGGTAATACAACTTCTCCGCCTCCAGGGGCAGGAAGGTGTCGACGGCCGTCTGCTGGAGAAGTTTCAAGGCCTCGGCATCGAGTCGCTGCGTGCCGAGGCAGAGAATGGTGTGCATGGCGTCGGCAACCACCTGGGCGTCGACGGTCGCAGCCCGGAGCTGGTGCTTTGTCACGTCGGCGGCGTCATCGGCATAGAGCGCCTGAAGGATCGGGATCGTGGTGGAGCGGGCGTTGAGGATGCCTTCATGAACCCGGTGCATCAGACGCCAGGCGGCCTCGTTCACGGTGCTGCCTAACAAACGCGGCCGGTAGCCGGCGATGCTGACGGTGAAGTCGCCGTTCTCAATCGGGCCGTGCATGAGCTTGTCCTTCATCACCTCCGTCGGGGGCAGGAACTGCTGGAGCAGGGTGAACATGTTGTCCCCGGGCACGGTGTGGGAAGGGCTGCCGTAGTCCTCGATCTGGTGGCAGATCGTGCCCATGTAACGCACGGCGTCGCCCAGCCGGTCCTCGCGCAGGGCGGTCACGGCCTGGTTCATGAAATGCGTCATCACCTCGAGGCAGTCCGGCTGCACAGTGGGCAGGTGCAGCACCTGGAGGTAGACCTCCCCGGGGCGCGACTCCATGGCGGCGTACCTCGCGTTCTCCTTGTCGGTGTAGACGTTGTCGGGGATCATGCAATGGCGGTCGCCGAGCGCCTGCAACTCGTTGCCTAACAACGTTTTTTGCCATTCTGGCAGCGTTTGCAGCGCCGCCCGGGTGATGGCCAGATGCGGCTGGCCCCAGCCGAAGGCGAGGACGGGGCAGCAGAGCGCGAGAAGGGCGGCGGTGAGGTGCATGGGAATGGAAGATGCGGGGTGGCTGCGAAATGGACGCTGCTCATTGCGTAGGTTTGTCAGTCATGCTTCGGAAAATCCTCCCCATCTGCTGCCTTGCCACCGTCGGTTTCGCCGCGGAGCCCCTGAGCTTCGTGCGGGACATCCAGCCCATTCTGACGAAGACGGGCTGCAACGCGGGGGCATGCCATGCCAAGGCCATCACCGGCCAGCGCGGCTTCCGTCTGAGCGTGCTCGGTTTCGAGCCGGAGGAGGATTACGAGGCCATCGTCAAGCAGGGCAAGGGCCGCCGCGTGTTCCCGCCTGCTCCGGAGGAAAGCCTGCTCATCACCAAGGGCGCCGCCATCGTGCCGCACACGGGTGGCAAGCATCTCGAACCCGGCTCTGAGTTTTACCAGACGCTGGTGCGCTGGATCGCCGAGGGCATGCCCTACACCCAGCCAAAGGAGCCCGTGCTCAAGGACATCGCCGTGGAGCCTGCGCGCATCACCTTGAAGACCCAGAGCAACCAGCAGCTCAAGGTGACCGCCCGATACTCCGACGGCAGCAGCCGGGACGTGACCAAGCTGGCGCTGTTTGAGGCCAACGACGTGGCGATGGCCTCCGCGACGGACAACGGCCTGGTCAGCACCCTCGACCTGCCCGGCAATGTGGCGGTGATGGTTCGTTTTGGCGGCAAGGTCAGCGTCTGCAGCGTCTCCATCCCGCTCGGCGCGCCCGTCGAGCAGCTGCCGCCGGTGAAGAACTTCATCGACCAGCAGGTCTTCGCCAACCTGAAGCAGATCGGCATCCCGCCCTCGCCCATCTGCGACGACAGCACCTTCCTTCGACGTGTCTCGCTCGACATCGGCGGCCGTCTGCCGACCCTGGAGGAGACCAAGGCCTTCCTGGCCGACAAGTCGCCGGACAAGCGTGATCGCGCTGTCGAGGCCTTGCTCAACTCCCCCGACTACGCGGACTACTTCGCCAACAAGTGGACGGCGCTGCTGAAGAACCAGCGTGCTGAAAACGCCGACATCACCGCCAACTTCGCCTTCCACGCCTGGATGCGCGACAACCTGCTCGCCAACACGCCTTATGACCAGATTGTCCGGCAGATCCTGGCCTCGACCGGCACCATTGTCTCCAACCCGCCCGTGGCCTGGTACAAGCGCGTCAAGGAGCCGACCACGCAGGTCGAGGACGTGGCGCAGCTCTTCCTCGGCGTGCGCATGCAGTGCGCCCAGTGCCATCATCACCCCTTCGAGCGCTGGACGCAGGCCGAGTATTACCATATGGCCGCCTTCTTCAGTCAGATCGGCCGCAAGCCCACCGCGATCGCCGGCGAGGACCTCATCTTCCACAAGCGCGGCCTGGCCCAGACCGAGCATCGCAAGACACGCGTCATGCTGAAACCCGCCGGTCTCGGCGAGCCGGAGCTCGACATCGCCCCCGATGATGATCCGCGTCTCGCGCTGGCCGACTGGATGAGCAACAAGAGCAACCCGTTCTTCGCCAAGGCCCTGGTGAACCGCTACTGGAAGCACTTCTTCAAGCGCGGCCTGATCGAGCCCGAGGATGACCTGCGCGACACCAACCCGCCGACCAATCCCGAGCTTCTGGACGCCCTGGCCAAGCACTTTCTCAACAGCGGCTACGACCTGAAGTCCCTCGTGCGTGCCATCACACAGAGCCACACCTACCAGCTCAGCGCCATGCCGAACGCGCACAACGGCATCGACCGCCAGGCCTACTCGCATTTTTATCCGAAGCGCATGACCGCCGAGGTGCTGCTGGACAGCATCGACATGGTCACGGCGTCCAAGACCGACTTTGCCGACCTGCCGCCGGGCACCCGTGCCATCTCGCTGCCTGACAACAGCTACACGCGCGCCTCGCCCTTCCTGAAGGTCTTCGGCCGGCCTGACAACGCCAGCGTCTGCGAATGTGAGCGTGTGCAGAGCGCCAGCCTGGCGCAGAGCCTGCATCTGATGAACGCCAGCGACGTCAAGGCGAAGCTGGCAGCTTCAGGCGGACGTGCCGAGCAGCTCTCCAAGGCCGAGATGCCGGAGCCGAAGCGGGTGCGCGAACTCTATCTCGCCGCCTTCTCTCGTGAACCGACGGCCGAGGAGGTGCAGATCGCCGAGGCGCATCTGCTCAAGCCCCGCACGGATGCCGCCGGCAAGCCGCTCGACTCCCAGCGCGCCAAGCGCAACGGCTACGAGGACCTGCTCTGGGCGATCCTGAACACGAAGGAGTTCCTTTTTAATCACTGATCGGGCTTGAGGCGCGGCTCAGTAAACATAGGCAAACTCGTTGGAGTTCAGCAGGACGAGGCAGACCTCGGCCAGCGCCCGGGTTCTGGCGTCGCAGTCGGAGGGCTGGAGGTCGGGCGCGAAGTCGGCGTAGGCGGGCAGCCTTTCCTGGAAGCTGAATTTTTCACCGGTGTTCTCCTCGACGGCCTCACGCCGGACTTCGAGGGGCGGCTTTGGTTTTTCAGGGGTGGCGGCGTTCAGGCGGGCCTCCATGCGGCTCCAGTGGGCGGCGCAGTCCGACTTTTCGTTAGGCAGGGGGGCGCGCCCAAGGGCGAGATGGAAGAGGCGGGCCAGCGGGTCGGCGGTCTTTTCCTGGTTCAGGACGCGGTGGGCGAGCGCCAGGGCGCGGTCATGAATGGACTGGCCGTTGAAGAGGCTGAAGACCTGGGGCGTGACCGTGGAGACTTCACGTGCTTCACAGGAGAAGTCGGGGGCGGGTTCGTTGAAGACCTCCATGAAGGGATCGCGCAGGCCGCGGATCTTGAGCGCGTAGAGGCTGCGGCGGTGGCGCTGTGAGGGCAGCGGATTCGGCACCCAGGCGGAGGCGAAGGTGCCCATGACCATGCGCGGCTGCATGGCGACCTCGATGTTGATCTCCGGCCTGTTGGGGATGCCGCCCAGCGCAGGGTTCAGCTCACCGGTGATGCTGAGCATGGCATCACGCAGCTCCTCGGCCATGAGGCGTCGCGGCCTGAACACCGCGTGGCTTTTTTCAAGCTCCTCACGGCTCAGCTTGGAATCTGGAGCCGGAGTCGTGGAACTCCGCTGATAGGCCGCGCTGGTCATGATGAGCCGGTGCATCTCCTTGAGGCTCCACTTTTTCTCGACGAGCGACGTCGCCAGGAAGTCGAGCAGCGCGGGATGCGTGGGCTTCTTGCCGGTGCTGCCGAAGTTGTTGGGGTTGCCGGCGATGGCCAGGCCGAAATGCCAGAGCCAGAGACGGTTGGCGATCGTGCGGGTGGTGAGCGGGTTTTCAGGGCTGGCGATCCATTTTGCCAGCGCCGTGCGCCTGCCTTCGACGGCTTCCGGGAAAGGGGCGGCGTCGTCCTGCCCGAGGATGCTGAGCACTCCGGGCCTGACTTTGAGGGTGGGTGAAAAGGGGTCGCCGCCGCTGAGGATGGCGGTCTGTTCGAGTTCGCCGTTTTGCATGCGGTCGCCGGGCATGCGCATGGGCTGGGTGACGCTGGTGACCTGCGGGGTGACGCCGTTGTAGACGCTGAAGGCATAAGGCTCATAACGATCGAGCTCCCATTTGAGGCGTTCGAGACCTTTGCGGGCCACGCGTTCGTTGCCGAAGTCCTGTGGCTCGAAGCCGACCAGCTTTGGGGGATAGGTGTCTTCGGGGGCGCCCTGCTTCTGAAGAGCGCCGCGGGCGACTTCAAAGACGCCGGTGAAGCTGCGTGCCTTCCTGGCCTTGCCACCTCCCTGGACAAATGTGCGGGCATCGGCCACGGCCTTGTCCCAGGCACTGCGGTCAAGCTTCCTGTCCGCGAACCACTTTTCAGCATTGCTGAGCAGCTTCTGGTCAAGCTGCCTCAGGACGGCCAGGTGTTCGGCAAAGCGCAGCTCGAGGTACTTCCTTTCGTCGAAGCCGGCGGTGTTTTCTGAGGGCAGGAAGGCGGCGGGACGCTCGGCGAGCTGCGTGGTCGCGAAGCAGGCCTGCATGGCGTAGTAGTCGTGCGTCGGCACGGGGTCGAACTTGTGGTCGTGGCAGCGCGCGCACTGCAGCGAATGGGCGAGGAAGGTTTCGCCGACGCTGTTGGTGACATCGTCGAGAAAGCGCTGTCGGGCGACCTTGGCGACCTCCATGCCGGTGAGCTCCCAGGGGCCCATGCGCAGGAAACCGGTGGCGATGAGCATCTCCGGATCCTCGGGCTTGAGCTCGTCTCCGGCGATCTGTTCGACAATGAACCGGTCGAAAGGCTTGTCGGCGTTGAGGCTGCGGACCACGTAGTCGCGGTAGCGCCAGGTGTTGCCGCGTTCGTAGTCGTTGGCGAAGCCGCTGCTGTCCGCATAACGAACGACGTCGAGCCAATGGCGGGCCATGCGTTCGCCATAGTGGGGACTGTCGAGCAGGCGGTTGACCAGCTTGAGGAAGGCGGACTGCGGCTGGCGGATGAAGTCGGCCTCAAACGCGGCCGTTTCCTCCGGCGTCGGTGGCAGGCCGGTGAGGTCAAAGGTGGCGCGACGGATCAGCGTCCTGGCGTCGGCCTGCGGAGCGGGATTTTTGACCGCGAGCAGGGCGTCCACCGGGTGTTCGGATTTCGCGGTTTGGACTTCGGGTTTTCTGACGGGCTGGTAGGCCCAGAGTGATTCGGGCTTGTAGCGTCGGCCTGCCCATTCGGGGGTGAGGGCGCCGCGGGTGCGGACGGTGATGCCGTCCTCGGCGCTCCATTGCTCGGCGTGAGTCTTGGCAATCTGGGTTCGTTTTGCTTCATCCGGCCAGGGGGCGCCGCCGGTGATCCACTGCTGGATCCAGGCCAGCTGCTCCGGCTTCAGCTGGTCCGCCTCTTTCGGGGGCATCGGCTCCCAGTCGTCGTGACGGCGGGTGGAGGCGAGGTAGAGCGGGCTTTGCTCCGGCCTGCCTGGCACCAGGGCCGGCGTGCCGCTGTCGCCGCCGCGGGAGGCCGCCTCAAGGCTGCGCATGTCATAGCCGGCCTTGATCTTCTTTGCGTCGTTGCCGTGGCAGGCGAGGCATTTTTCCTGGAACAGCGGCCAGACGCGGCGGACAAACAGGGCTTCCGCCGCATCATCGGCATGAAGGGCAGCGGCGGAGGCCAGCGTGGTGAGGATGACGCGAAAGGTCATGGCATGGAAACGAGGGGGAAAGCGGTACATTTCTTTTCTCGCCTGATCGTCCCGCCGGACCCCAGCTCTCAAGGGGCGGCCCAGCGAATGTCCCGGCGTACGCCGACGAGGTGGAAATGAGTGTCGGCGTCCTGGATGTAGCCCTCGCGGTTGATCCGCAGTCCTTCGGCCTTGAGCAGGCGTTTCTGACGGGCGGCGAGCTTCGGGTCCATGTTCGGGCTGATGCGTGCGTCGGCGCTGACGACGCGATGCCAGGGCAGGCTGGCGGATTCCTCCTCGCTGAGCCGGCTCAGGACGGTGGCGACATGACGGGCGACCACGTTCATGTGCACGGCGATGCTGCCATAGGTCGTGAACCTGCCCTCCGGGATGAGGGCCACCAGGCGCAGCACCTCGGCCCGGATGCGGGCAAAGGCCAGGGAGGGTGGCTTGGGCATGCGCGCTGGGTCAGGGGGTTGGAGAAACTCCTTCGTGATCGAGCAGCCAGGTCTTGCGCTGCAGGCCGCCGGCGTAGCCGGTCAACGTGCCGTCACGTCCGATCACTCGATGGCAGGGGATGAAGATCGAAAGAGGGTTGCGGCCCACGGCGGCGCCCACGGCCCTGACCGCCCTGGGCGAGTCGATGGCGCGGGCGATGTCGCCATAGGTGGTGGTTTTCCCCTGCGGGATGGTTTGCAGCACCTCCCAGACTCGGCGCTGGAACGGCGTGCCTTGGCTGATGCTGAGCCGGGGCAGCCTGCGCGGTTTGGCGTTTGCAAACCAGGCGTCGAGCCAGGCGCGCGCCGCATCAAAACGGGTGCCGTTGTCACGCTTCCAGCCGTTTCGTTCAGGAGCCGGGCTGTGACCCTTGAAGTAGAGTCCGCAGAGGCCTTCGTCGGAGGCGACAAGCGTCAGTTCGCCAAGCGGTGAGGCATGGGTGGTGAAGTAGGTGGCAGTCATGGTGTGGCTTGTCGGCCGGGGTTGGTGCTGCAGGTCGCGGTGTCCTAAGGCTTGAGGTGTTTGAGGAAAAACGCGGCGGAATCCGCCACGCAGGCATCAAAGGCCTTTTGCTGGCCAAGAAAGGCGTGGGGGGCCTGGGGAATGAGCGTGAGACCGGTGGGGATGTCGAGCTTGGCCAGGTCGGCACGGGTTTCCTCCGCATGCGTGCTGGCATCATCGAGCTCACCCGCCATGAAGAGCAGGGGCGGGTCCGCCTTGTCGAGGTGATGACGTGGCGAGGCGAGGGCGTAAACCTGGGGGACCTTGGACTGGGAATCACCCAGGAAGGTGCGGTAGAAGGGATCGTCAGGCTTGCTGCTGAGCTCGCCAATGCGCGGGCTTTCAAGGTCGCTCTGCGCGCCCATCGCGATGCCGGCCTGCACGGAGCTGGACTGCTGCGGATGTCCTCCTTCGCCTTCGAGTTCCCGGATGCCGCCGCTGGTGGTGAGCAGGGCGGCGAGGTGCCCGCCGGCGGAGAGGCCGGTGACGCCGATGGCGGAGCTGTGGATGCCAAACTTGGCGGCGTTGGCGCGAAGGAAGCGCACAGCTGCCTTGCAATCCTGAATGGCGGCGGGGAATTTGGCCTCACCGCTGAGCCGGTAGCTGACGGTGGCGGTGACAAAACCCTTCGCGGCCAGGGCCTGGGCCAGGTTGGCCATCGAGGAGCGATCTCCTTTGTACCAGCCTCCGCCATGGATGCAAAGGATGGCGGGCAGGGGCTGTGCGGAACCTTTCGGACGCCAGAGGTCGAGCTGCATTTCCCGCTGACCATAACGGGCGTAGACGAGCGCCGGGTGGGCCTCCAGGGCGTTGAGGATGTCCGGTGCCAGCCGGGTGGGCGCGGGTTTGGCCGCCTGCGGCTGCTGGGCGAGGAGGGAGGCGGCGACGAGGCTGAGCAGGATCGGGAGGCGCATGATGAGCTGGCAATGAGTGCGTGCCATCGGTGGATGGCTGAGGGGGGTCAGCGTCCGCTGCGTGAGAGGGCGGTGTCGCTGGCCACGCGGAAGCCCCTGGCCAGGGTGGTTTCAGCGGCGGACTCGGTGAAGAACCGGTTGGTCAGGAGGTCGTTGTTGGCCTTGAGGGCAAAGTGGCCGCCGCGCACCACGGGAACACGAAGGTCAGGATAGTCCGGATGAGCCGGCCAGGGTTCGTTTTTAAACTCACCCGCAGTCCATTCACTGACGTTGCCGGCCATGTCATGGATGCCGAAGGGGCTGATGTCCGCAGTCTTGCGGTCCACGGGGGCAAAGAGGTTGTAGCCATCCGTCCGTCCGCCCTTCCTGCCGTTCGCGTCGTAGTCATCGCCGAGGTTGGCCGCTGTTTTGTCCGGCTTGTCACCCCAGGGAAAGAGCTGGCCGTCCCTGCCGCGTGCGGCCTTCTCCCATTCCTCCTCGGTGGGCAGCCGCATGCCGCGCCATTGAGCGAAGGCATAAGCGTCCCACCAGTCCACCTGGGTGACAGGTGTGTTGAGGTTGATGGTCTGGCCGTTGAAGGTGGCGCCTGCCTTGGCAGCGGCAAAGGTGTCGTCCCATTTGGGCGGGACATGGCTGGTCTTGGTCTTTGGCTGGTCAGGATGATCGAAGCTGCGCGTGGGCGACTTTTTCAGGGCGGCGAGGAAGTCGGCATACTGGCCGAGCGTGACTTCGTGCCTGCTGATCCAGAAGGCGGGCAGGTTGCGGCGTTCGTTTTTCTGATAGCGGAAGGTTCCGGCGGGAATCTCCACCATGTCAGGTTCCTTCAGCAGGGCGGTCGAGGCCACGACGGTGGGGGTGGCGGTGCCGGCGAGATTGCCGAGGGCAAAGACGATGACCGCGGATGCCGCGGCTCCCGCCCAGAACCACCAGGGCATGCGCTTGTGGGCGCTGGACCTGCCGACGCCTTCCTCGGCCTCGATGCGGCGCATGATGGAGCGTTCGCGCATGGCTTCACGCACATCGTCCAGCGCGGCCATGAGGCCGGACCAGTCGAGCGGCTTTTCAGAGAGCTGGGCGATGAGGCCGCGCGCTTTGCCGTCGGCGGCGATGGGGTCGATGAGGGCGAGCAGTTCGGCGACTTCCTCACGGGAGTCCCGGGTGCGGGTGTCGGCGGGGCGGAAGATGTTGACGATGCTGGCGCGGCCCTGGTCGTCCATGAAGATGTCACGCGGCTCCAGGCGACGATGGTAGCAGCCGCGTTCCAGGGCGAAGTCCATGGCTTCAGCCACGCCGTAGAGGAGTTCGGCGACACGGCGTTCGGACAGGGTTTCGCCGCCGGCGGCGATCTCCTCGAGGTTGTGTCCGCGTGGGAGTTCGCGGGTGTAAAAGACGAGGCCGTTGACCTCGCCGGCCTCATAGAGAGGGGCGACACGCGGGTGGGTGATGGACGCCTTGAGCCGTTCACGGGCCTTGAAGCGCTCCACCACCTCGGGGCGGTGCACCAGCTCCGGCCGCAGCAGCACGAGGGCGACAGGGCGCTGCACGCTGACCTGGATGGCTCGGTAGGTTTCCGACTCGTTTTCATACGAGAGCCGCTCCAGCACCTGGTACTGGCCGAGCATGGTGCCGGTTTGGAGATACGGCGGCGGTGAGGCTTCCGCGGGGACCAGCATCTGGGTCGGCGGGGCGATCTCCAGGGCCTTGTGGGCCTTGGCGATCAGCTTTTCCAGGCTGTAGGGGGCGTCGGCCAGCACGGGCCAGCCGCTGACCTTGGCCTCGTAACCGGTGAGGTCATAGCGGGTGGTGAAGAGAACCCGGGCGTTGTTGAACCTGGCGAGCGCGGCATCACGCAGGGTGAAGCCGCTGTTCTGTTCATCAATGATGGCCTCGGTGATGAGGAGGTCGAGCTCGCGGGCCTTGGCAAGCCAGGCGCGTCCTTCGGCGACGGAGCCGATGGCATGCACCTTCCAGCCTGTCTGCTGGGCAAGGGCGGCTGCCCGTTCGCTGCGTGTGGCGGCGTTGACGTCGAGAAAAAGAATGGTCATCTGGGCGGTCGAGGGACGGGCCGTCAGTTCGACACCGGTGGCAGCAGAGGGTTCATCCCGCCTCCGGGCATGGGAGGAGGCGCGGGCTGGCCGAAGTCCAGGAGGTCGCGCGGTTCGGCGGCCACGTCCTGGAGCTTGTGCTGGTAGTAGAGCCGCACGACGTAGCCGTGGTAGGCACGGCGTCCGTGGGCGGCGACTTCACCGGGTGTGAGTGTCGGCAGAAAATAAGTGACATCGAGCGGCTCTTCACCAATGCCGCTCCAGTCCACCGGGGCGGCGCCCCAGGCGGACAAAGGTTCATCCGCGATGGTCTGGGCGACTTTCTCGCCATTCACGCGGTCAAAGAAATAGACGTCGATGTCCACCTGGGCGGGATCGATGGTGGCGCTGCCGTTGCGCAGGATGGGAATGCGCAGGACGACCTTTTCGCCGTTGACCGTGGAAGGGTCACGGGTGGCGGTGCAGGCGCCGAGGGAGAGCATCTTGGGGCCGAAGTCTCCGGAGAAGGCCGGGGCGGCGGCTCCCGAGGTGGCGCTCGAGATGTTCAGCTTTCTTTTGGCAAGGTCGCCATAACCTCCGGCGCGTGCGGACTCCATGGCGGCGAGCTGCTTCCAAAGCGAGGTGGCCTTGTCGGCAAGCCCCATGGATTCATAGGAGGTGGCGGTTTCAGCAAGGATTTCCGGAGAGGCGGGGAACTGGAGATCGGCGCGTTTCAGCACCTCCAGCGCGCCCTGCATGTCGCCCAGGGAGCGCACCTGCTTGGCAAGGTCGATCATCTCCGGCAGGGTCATGCCGGCGGCGGGATCGGCGGCCGCGGGTTTGCCGGGCGCGGCCCTGGCAGGGATGGAAGCAATGTTGGTTCGCGGAGCGCCAGCGGCCGGCTTGGGCTGCATTGCGGGAGCAGGCGGGGTGGCTGGGGAAGACGGTGCCATGGCCGGAGGAGTGCTTCCCGGGAGCTGAAGGCTGCCGATGGGCGGCGGGCCGAACCCGGTTGCGACCGGAGGGGTGGGAATCGCCGAAGTTGCGACGGGGGCGGCAAGCTGTCCGACTGGAGGCGGGCTGATGCTGACCGGAGGTGCGGTGAGTACCAGGGAGGGTTTGGGTTCAACCGCCGACCCGGGGTTTGGCGACAATGGCTCGGTCTTCACCACAGGCGGCGTGGCCTCGGGCCTGGACTGGCTGAGGGTGACCGCTCGGATCATGAGGCCCGTCTCCACCGCCATCAAGCCGCACAGGAGACCAAGGGCCATGGCGTTTGCCCGGCCCTGGCTTGCATGCTGGATCTTGGGGGGGGACGCCATGCCGTTTGCCGCAGGAAAAACGTATGGTACGATCCCAGCACCGCAGTGTCAATGCTTCAGACTTCTTTCACCCATGCACCCTCCCCTGAACACATGGGTGCCGGTGACTGGAAGGCGTTGACGGTCAATGAAGAACCGATGGATGCGGTTCTTGGGATGGAAGGTCTGCCAGGTTTGCTTTGGCTGGACAGCGCGGTGACCGGGCCGGGCAGTGTTTCCATTTTGGGCGCGGAACCAGGTCAGGTTTTGCAGGGAAGCATCGATCAGGACTGGGATCAGGTGGAGCTGGCCCTGTCCGAGGGGCGGAAGAAAGGGGCGGGCGGGCTGGCAGGCTGGGTGGGCTTTGATGGCCGTTTTCGCCTGGGGGTCTATGACGGGCTGCTGAAATACGCCCATGACACGCGGCAGTGGAGCGCCCTGGGCAGGCCGCCGACCGGGCTGAATGGAAAGTCTTCGTTCGCGCCTGGCGCCGCCACGCGTCTTGAATTCCAGCCTCTGGTGAGCCGCGAGGACTATACGGCCGCAGTTCGACGCGCCCAGGAGTACATTGCGGCGGGGGACATCTACCAGGTGAATGTGTCGCATCCTTGGTTTGCCGAGTGGCCGGAGGGAGCGCGGACGCTGGAGCTTTACCGCCGGCTGCGTGCGGTGTCGCCCGCTCCTCATGCCGCCTTGGTCGAGCTGGGTGACATCACCGTTCTGTCGGCGTCGCCGGAGCTGTTTCTCAAGATGGACGGCCCGGTCATCACCACGCGTCCGATCAAGGGGACGAGGCCGCGTTTTCCCGGCGATCCGGAGCGCGATGCCGCCAGCGCCCGGGAGCTGCCACTGTGTGAAAAGGAGCGCGCCGAACTGCTCATGATCACGGATCTTGAGCGCAACGACCTGGGGCAGGTGTGTGAGTTTGGCAGCGTGCAGACGCCGGATCTCTGGCGGGTGGAGGCCTTTGCGCAGGTGTATCATCTGGTGTCCACCGTGACCGGCAGGCTGAAGCCGGGCATCAGTCATGCCGCCGCCTTCCGGGCCTGTTTTCCGGGCGGCAGCATCAGCGGCGCCCCGAAAAGGAGGGCGCTGGAGATCATCGCCGAGCTGGAGCAGCATCCGCGCGGGCTCTACACCGGGGCGATCGGCTGCTTTGGCTTCGACGGTTCCAGCCAGTGGAGCATCGCCATCCGCACGGCGGTGAAGCAGGGTCGTCAGATCAGCTTTCATGCCGGTTCAGGCATTGTGGCGGACAGCGTTCCTGAGCGGGAGTGGGAGGAGACGCTGCACAAGGCGAGCGGCCTGCTTTCCGCGTGGTCCTGATGGCTGCTGGACGTCACACCGGCCCCAGGCTGAGGCCGGTGTGAGCGACGATGCTTGCGCGTCAGCGGGCCCGGTTCACCGCGCTGACCACGGCCTTGATGGAGGCGAGCTCGATGTTGGTGTCCGTGCCCGCGCCCCAGACCAGCCTGTTGCTGGCGGTCTTGATCTGGATGAAGGCGAGCGCGCTGGCGCCGGTGCCGCTGCTGAGGCTCTGCTCGCGGTAGGTGACGACTTCAAACGGAGCCGCGCCCGCATCCCTGACGAGGGCATCCACGAAGGCCGCGATGGGGCCGTTGCCCGTGCCGGTGATGCCGCGCTCGCGGCCGTCGACCACGAGGCTGCTGCGGCAGGTGAAGACACCGTCGACGCCGTCGGCATGGAAGTGATGCAGCGAGAAGGGACTCTCACGCTCGATGTATTCCTTCCAGAACATCTGCTTCAATTCCGCGCCGCTGACCTCGCGGCCCAGGTTGTCCACGAGGTCGTTGGCGATGGGGCCGAACTCGCGCTGCATGTCCTTGGGCAGCTCGATGCCGAACTCGCTTTCGAGAAGGTAGGCGACGCCGCCCTTGCCACTCTGGCTGTTGACGCGGATGACCTCGCGATACTCGCGACCGACGTCATGCGGATCAATTGTGAGGTAGGGCACGTCCCAGATGCTGAGATGCTGTTCGTAACCGGCCAGCCCCTTCTTGATCGCGTCCTGGTGGCTGCCGCTGAAGGCCGTGAAGACCAGTTCGCCGGCGTAGGGCTGGCGCGGCGGCACGGTCATGCCGGTGGTGCGCTCATACATGGCGATCAGGCCGGTCATGTCGCTGAAGTCCAGCCGGGGGTCGGTGCCGTGCATGTAAAGGTTCATCGCCACCTGCACGATGTCGAGGTTGCCGGTGCGCTCGCCGTTGCCAAACAGCGTGCCTTCGACGCGGTCGGCTCCGGCCAGCAGGCCGAGCTCGGTGGCGGCGGTGCCGGTGCCGCGGTCGTTGTGCGTGTGCAGGCTGATGATGAGGCTCTCACGATTCCGGATGTTCGTGCAGATCCACTCGATCTGATCCGCATAGACATTCGGCATGCAGACCTCGACGGTGTCGGGCAGGTTCAGGATCATCTTGTGCTCCGGCGTGGGCTGCCAGACATCCATGACGGCCTCGCTGATCTGCTTGGCAAACTCGACCTCGGTGGCGCTGAAGCTTTCAGGTGAATACTGCAGCGTGACCTTGGTGCCGCCTTCGGTCAGGCGGTGCAGGCGCTCCTTGATCATCCGGGCGCCGTTGCGCGCCACCTCGATGATCTCCTCCTTCGACTTGCCGAACACGTATTTGCGCTGGGCGGGCGAGGTGGAGTTGTACATGTGGATGATGACCTGCCTGGCGCCGACGAGGCTCTGCACGGTCTTTTCGATCAGGTCCTCACGGGCCTGGACGAGCACCTGGATGGTGACGTCATCGGGGATGCGCTTTTCCTCGATCAGGCGGCGGTTGAAGGAGAACTCGGTGTTGGAGGCGCTGGGGAAGCCGACCTCGATTTCCTTGAAGCCGCACTTCACCAGGGCGTCGAACATCTCGAGCTTCTGCGAGACGTTCATGGGAACGGCGAGGGCCTGGTTGCCGTCGCGCAGGTCAACGGAGCACCAGAGGGGGGCCTTTTCGAGGGTCTTGGAGGGCCACTGGCGGTTCGGCAGCTTCACCGGATCGAAGCGCTGGTATTTGGTGGCGGGATTTTTCAACATGGCGGGAACTTCTTTCTTTAAGCAGGATTCACAGGCTGTCAGGGCTCCAGATGGGTCTTTCTGTCGGCAGGATTTGCGCGGTGAAAGCCGGAGCGCCCTGGAAGATGGCTGCGACGTGGCAGCGGGTGCATGACGAGGAAACGCGGGCCGCCTACCCTCGAGTAAGTCGAAGGTTGAGAAGAAGCAGAGCCTGGGCGGGCGTGATCATCGAGCCGTCAATACTGGCCGGGTTGGCTCCGAGGTCAAGGCTGGAGCTTGCTGGGCTGACGCCCGGCCTCGGAAGCCTGGAGTCATCTCTCCCAACGAAAACAGGGTGGCCGGAGCCACCCTGCGGGATTCGTTGGAAGGTGTCGCCGGCTTATTTCAGCGGGTGCTCCTTCAGCAGCTGGTCAGCCATGTAGAACATCATGCGGCCGGGCTGCGCGGCGCGGACCTTCTTCACGTCCTCCACGCTGACCGGGCCGTGCTGGTTGCCGAAATGGTTGCGCACAAAGGTCAGCACGCTGGCGACCTCGTCATCCTTGAGCATGCCGGCGAAGGGTGTCATGGGCACCTGGCCGTCGAACTTCTGGCCGTTGACCTCGATGGGGCCCATCAGGCCGTAGAGCACGATCTTGATGGCGCGCTCCTTGTCCGCGAGCCAGGGGCTTTTGGCGATCGGCGGGAAGGCGGGGGCGAGGCCGTTGCCGTCGCCGCGGTGGCAGGTCATGCAGCTGCCTTCACGATGATACACTTCCTGTCCGGTGAGGAACTGCTTCTTCGCAGCGGCGTCCAGATGCGCGGGGGCTGGTGCGGCGACGTATTCGATGAGTGGTTTTTCAGCGATGCCGGCGAGGCGGTCGGCGGCGGCCTGGGCGGCGTTCTTGCTCCATTCGTCGAGAGGTTTGGCGCTGGCGGCGGCGACGATTTTCTTGGCGGCGGGGATGTTGGTCATCCAGGAGGCGGCGACGATGGCCTCCAGGCGGACACGGCCCTGTTCATCATTGGCGGCTTTCTCCAGCAGGGCGGCGTGATCGGCGATCTTGTGCATGTTGTAGCGCAGGACGCGGACAGCGGCGGCGCGGGCGTGGAAGTCGGAGGAGGCGAGCATTTCGCGCAGCAGGCCTTCATCGGCCTGGTTCAGGCCCCAGGTGACCCAGAGGGCTTCCAGTTTCGCGTGAGGATCTTCCTGTTTGGCCGCCCAGGTCTTGACGGCGGGCAGGACTTCCGAGGCCGGGTGTGCACGCAGGGCGCGGCGGCTGCGGTAGCGGGTGCGCAGCTCGGGCTCCTTCAGGTTTTCCAGAAGCTGGTCAACGCCTGCGCCGGCCACCGGTGCGGGTTTGACGAGCGGACGCGAGGGGTAGGTGATGCGGTAGATGCGGCCGTGGACGTGGTCGCGAAGGGGATCGCGGGCGTTGTGCTGCATGTGGCCGATGAGCACATTGTGCCAGTCGATGACATAGAGGCTGCCGTCCGGGGCGAACTCGAGGTCCACCGGGCGGAAGTTGCCGTCGCTGCTCTGCAGCAGGTTGTGGCGGTGTTCGGTCTTCCAGCCGGTGCCTTCATCCTGGATCTTCACCTGCTTGATGCCGAGGAAGCCGATGGCGTTGCAGTAGATGAGGTCGCCCTGGACCTCGTCGGGGAAGTGACGGCTGCTGACGACTTCAAGGCCGCTGGTCGGGCGCACGGCGTGGCCTTTGGGAACCAGGTCGGGGGTGGAGGGCGTCTTGCTGCCAAAGGTCGGCTTGACCTCGACGGGCAGGGCCCAGTTCATTGTGGTGCCGGAGGTGTGGAGGAGGAAGTCCTGGCCCCAGCGGTCAAACACGAAGCCCCAGGGGTTGGGGATGCTCATCTGGATGGTGCGCTCCAGCTGGCCGCGCTGCGGGCTGTAGCGGAAGAAACCGCCGTCGACGCAGCGCACGGGGCCATAGGGGGTCTCGATGTTGGAGTGGAGGAAGACGCCTTCGCACATGATGATCGCACCGCTGGGGTCGGCGGTGTAGGCGCTGATGGCGTGGTGGGTGTCGTGGGTGTCAAAGCCGCCGAGCAGAAGCTCACGGCTGTCGGCCTCGTCATCGCCATTGGTGTCGCGAAGCAGGACAAGGTAGGGTTCCTGGGAGATGTAGACACCCTCGGGGGCGAACTCGAAGCCGATGGGCAGGTGCAGCTTGTCGGCAAACACCGTCTCCTTGTCAGCCTTGCCGTCGTTGTTGGTGTCCTCATAGATGAGAAGCTTGTCGTCGGGCATGGCGTCGCCGGGCCGGTAATGGGGATAGGTCGGCATCGTGGCGACCCAGAGGCGGCCCTTGTCGTCGAAGCTCATCTGCATCGGGTTGGCCAGGTTGGGGAATTCCTTCTCGCTGGCAAAGAGCTCGATCTTGTAGCCCTCGGGCACGGTCATCGTCTTGAGGGCCGCATCGCCGTAGAGGTATTCCTTGCTGCCGTTCTTGGCGCTGGGCTGATAGTTGGTGGGGACGCGCGGGAGCTTGTGCGTGCCGCTGTCGTCGACGGCCAGATCCTTTTTCCGGCCGGCGGCGACGTCATGGATGAGCTGGTCGCGCAGGGCGGCCATCTCGCGGGTTTTTTGCACCTCGTCCGGGTAGTTCTGCGGGCCGAAGGGCTCGTAGCGCTGGCCGTGGGTGTGCACGCCGTTGAGGAGGTTGTAGTCATTGTTCCAGAACCAGTCCTTCTGCTTCACCGCCGCGTTCAGCAGCTCCGGATCGGCCTTGGACTCGTGACTCTGATGGCCGAACAGGCCGGTGGCGAGGATGCCGGCGATCTCCTGGTAGCCTTTTTCGTTAGGCACGAAGCCAAGGGTTGTCAGCGGCTGGCGCGCGGCGGCGTAGAGGGCCTTGGTGGGGGTGAAGAGGTCGATGAAGGTGAGGCCGTGCTTCTTGGCGACGTTCTCGATGGCGGCGGCATAAAGGATGAGGTTGGCGTTCTCCTTTTCACCGTTGGGCAGGTCGCGGCTGGCGGACTGGTTTTCATAGGCGACGGGGCTGACGAGCACCACGCGCGGGGCGGTCTTGCCATTGTAGGCCCTGCCGAGGGTGTGCTGCACCCAGGCGTCGAGCTCATCCTCGAAGTTCTTCACCTTGTCCGGGCCGTCGAAGGACTCGTTGTAGCCGAAGAAAGCCACGAGGGTGTCGGTCTTCAGGAAGGTGAGCCATTCATCCGGCATCGGGAAGAAGCCCTTGCCGTTGTGGACCTTCTTGTCGGGGTGAAATTTCTCCGCACCGGGGAAGGCCCACTGGGACTTGCGGGCGGGATGCGGGCGGAAGCCGGGGGTGTCGCCGACATGGCCCATGTTGCGGATGAAGAGGTCCCGGTCCGGGTAACGGAGGTGCAGCTCGGTTTCAATGCGGCTGTAGTGCACGTCACGTTCGGCCAGGCCGTTGCCAATGAGCACGATACGCTCGCCCTTTTCCGGCGGTGTCACGTTCTGGGGACGTTTGGCCGTTGCGGCTTCTGGAAGCGGCATGATGGCGTGGGACGCGTTGGCCGGCGTGTCATTGTTGGCGGCAAAGCCGCTGGCGGCGGCGAGCACGAAGGGCAGGAGGCAGGATCGGAGCATGGGGCGGTTTGAGGATGGAAAGAGCCAGGTAGTCCACTTCAAAAGCGTTCGCCGGACAAGAATTCTTCGGGGCGGGGCATCTTTTTCAGAACATGACACACAAGGGCTGCGGGTGGTGTCGTTAGGCCATCGAACCCGCGCTTCGGCGCCATCCCGTCCCCAACCAACGATGAAACCCACTCGTCACACGCTGCTGATGCTGCTGGCCCTGGCCGCCCTTGGCGGAACGTCCTCAGCCCAAGATGCCCCCCCGCCTCCGGTGGTGCCCGCCCCTCAGGCTGCAAGCCCTGAGCGTCGTCCCGAACCGCAGGCAGACCGTCCGGCACCTCCGCCTGAGGGCCGCCGCCCCGATGCCGAATCCGGCCGCCCACGCCCTGAAGCGGCAAAGCCCCGGGGCGAAGAGCCTCGTCGCGCGCCGAATCCAGAGGCTGGTCGCCCACCTGAGGGCGGCCGCAAACCGGAGCATGATCGCGGACCCGCCCCCCGGGACGCGGGTCGCGCGGGTCCGCGTGGCGAAGATCCTGGTTCCAGGATGAATCGTGACGGAGATCGCGATCATCACGAACGTGGTTCGCATCAGAATCATCCAGGTTCCGGCCGAGACCGCGAAGGTGAACATGGGCCGGGTGCTCCCCCTCCGCAGGGCCGTGGCGGTGAGCATGGTGAAGGTCATGGACACCGTGGCGGTCCCCCCGATGCGGCTCCACGCGGCCACGAGCCCAGGGGTGAAGCCAGGGGGCCTGAACACGGGCTGCGGGATGGTCGGTTTCATGCCGAGGGGCAGCGTCCAGGAATGCATCGTGGGCCGGGGCGTGGCGATCATCACCGTCAGGGTTTTGCCCATCGTGGCCCGGGAGGGCCGCAGGAGGGTCCCAGGTCGATGCACCGCAGACATGACTTTGGCCGCCGGCCTTTCGGGCCTGGCAACGGCCCGGGGCACCCCCGTGGACCGATGCTCGGACGGGGGCCGGAAGATCGACATCATGAAGGACCTCGTGGCCCGCAGTTTCGAGGCGGTCGTCACGACGGGCCTCCAATGATGCCGCCGCCTGGGATGCAGGGGCGCCGCGGCCCCGGTCATGGCCACGGAGGACTGCCTCCGAAAGGCCATCGTCCTGAAGGCGGTCCTCCTCCGCAGGGACGCAAGCCGGAAGGGCGCCATGAAGAACCCCGTCGTCAGGCTCCGGGTCCGGATCGGCCCTTCGATGCCCTCGGGACTCCGCGTGAGCAGCCCATGCCACCCTGGGCTTGAACCCCACATCCGATTGACACCGTGAAACAAGGCGGTCCGGGAAACCGGGCCGCCTTGGTTGCTTGGATCCAGAAGGTCCGCTCTGCGGGCCTCCAATCAGGACGAGACAAGCCGGACGCTTTCAGTCCGCAGTTTAAGCCATGACCTTGCGGCGCACCGGCGGCCGGGCTTTTCCTGCGGGACGAGTCCGGGCGG
>CAZXPU010000001.1:54049-108159 GCA_964642905.1 uncultured Prosthecobacter sp. | reverse complement strand
AAACGGGCGGGATGCCTTCCGCGATTTGTTGAAAAACAAGACGACTTTGCTCAGGAGAAAATGTGCATTCGAAATAATGCCCCGTTCTGCAGTGCCGCGTTTCTCAGCCGACAGCGACGCGAGGGGCACGAAATGGCGTGCCCTCAGTTCAGCGAACCTGGATCCTCAACAAGGGGGTCGGCAGACGTTCGCTGGTGAACCAGAGCGTTTGACCATTAGACCCATAGCAGAGTGCCTCCATCTGGGGCAGGACCGGCAGTTCGATGAGCCGGGTCGGTTTCTCCGAGAGTTGCTTCAGGGAATCGCCGGGCTTCAGCGTCCATTCATGAATGAAGCTGTAGGTGCCGATGGCCAAGCGGGTGGCGTCCGGTGAAAAATCACCCGCCGTGGCCATGCAGGCATCGTGGGGGCGCTTGCCGAGATGGGCCCGGGGCGGGAACTCCAGATCGGTCAGCTTTTCCAGCAGCATCGGGCTTTCCTCACCAGGGTGCTCCGGGAAGGCATAGACGCTGCTGTGTCCCTGCGGGCTCTTGGTCACCAGGTAAAGGCGACGGGTGAGCGGATGCACCAGCAGCACCTCGGCGTCGTGATGGCCATCCGGGTATTTCGCATGCCAGCGCCTGGGCTTGTCGGAGAGGATCTCCTTGTCGGCCTGTTCGGGCAGGGCCGGCTCGGGAATTTCATAGACCGTGATGGCCGGGCGGACGTGCAGGTTGTCGCCCGTGTCGGCGACGAACAACCGCGCCTGTCCATCGGCCCCTTTGGCGGAGGCGATGTCCTCCCAGTCAAAGTTCACGGCATCAGGCAGGCGCACCTTGGCCCGGGTCCGGCCGGATGCATCGATGGCAAAAAGGCAGGGATCGCCGCCCGAGTCATTGAGGGTCCAGAAGACACCGGGAACGAGCAGACTGGCGGCGAGCCCGGAGCTTTCGTTGATGCGTTTGTCCTTCAGCACGGCCACCTGCTCGGCCTGGGGAGGTTCCGCCTGCTGAGCCAGGATCGGGAAGGCCGGAATGGCGAGCAGGAGGAGGGCTGGGAGGAGCGGTTTCACGTCAGCCGAGGGAGCGGGCGGTGCCCGGGATGAGGCGGTTGTAATGGAGGTTCACCCGGTTGAGGAACCACTGCCAGGTGCCCCGGGGCCTGCCGCCGTCCATGAGGAAATGCGGGCAGTTCTTGTGGGGATCCTTGATGTAGGGGCTGATGCGCGGCCAGTGATAATGCGGGACCACATGGTTCAGCGGGATGCCGTAGGTGTACATCAGATAGGCGGCAAGACGGGCCGTCTTGTCGATGGTGAGGCCGATGTCATTGCCACGGTGCTCGCACATCTCGATGCCGATGCTGGTGTTGTTGCCAGGGCCGTCGAAATCCGCGTGCTCGCCCTGCTCCCGGCAGGGCAGGTGCTGGATGGCGACGTTGTCCTGGACGGTGAAGTGCCAGGTCAGGTAGCCGATGCGGTTGCCGCCCTTGCGCCGGGGGGCCTTGAGCGCGCCGCGCCGCAGGGCGAGGGCATGATTGAAGGCGTTGCCCGAGTAGTTCTGCGTGCTGTGGATGGTGATGTACTTCGGCGTCATGCGCCGGTAGATTTTCCTGCCGACGGTGCCGGCGGGGATGAGGTCGACGCTGAGGTTGACCTCACGCAGGAGCTGGTCGGGCGTCACCCGGCCGAGCTGGCCGTCATGATAACGGGATTCCCACTGGCCGATGCGGGAGCGGTTCGTCGGCGTGGCACAGGCGGCGATGATGACCGCAGCCATCAGCAACGCGGGCGTGACAAGGCGGGCGAAGGCAGGATTCATGGGGCTCGGCATTATGGCTTTTACACCGCGTTTGCCAACAAACGCGCAGAAATTTTACCGGGGTCTCTCCCGGCTGTTCCGGAAGCTGCATCTCGCAATTTGCCAAAAGGGCGGAGTGTACTAATCTGGGGGTCTTGTGGCGGCCCGTCCCCGCTTCAGTTCGACCTCGAGAATGATGAGATTGCCCCAGACATCCTGCGTCCTCCGTCGTTTTGGTCCGGCGTTCTTCGCCCTGGGTCTGGCCACCGCCCAGGCGGACGTCAGCCTGCCCCAGGAACCCGCGGGCAAGAGCGGCTTCTTCAAGCGCATTTTCGGGGGAGGCGGCCAGGACACCCCCCCGCCCGCCGTTCCGGAGCCCCCTCCACCCGCTCCAGAACCGGAGAAGGCCAAGGAGACGCCCAAGGTCAAGACGTCGACGACTTCCAAATCCGGGTCCTCCTCCTCATCCGGCAAGCGTGAGAAGATCACCATCAAGCCCAAGGGCACCGTGACCCAGGGCAGCTCGGGCAAAGGCTCGGGGTCATCGACCGGGAAAAAATCTTCCGCCTCGACCAAGCCCGCCCCCCTGCCGAGCAAGGCGCCGGAGCCTGTCAAAAAGGAGGAGCTGGAGAAAGCCCCGGCGATGGCGGAGGCCAAGTCGGGCGACGGTGAGTTTGGCAACGATGACGATGACAAGCAGACGAAGGCAGCGCCTTCGGCCGAAGCCCCAGAGCCCGGCCAGCCGCTGCCGGTCAACACGAAGAACACGGGCTGGCAGGTCGTCAAAATCAGCGGGCGCGATTACGTGACCGGGGAGAGCATCCACAGCTTCTATCGCTTCAGTTCCTACAAGGTGGATGGCAAGCATGTCTGGCTGCGTTCCAACAACCTCATCCTGAAGGCGACCATCGGCAGCCAGGAGATGCTGATCAACAACATCAAGTTCATCCTCAGCTTCCCCGTCCAGGAATCCGGCGGGCGGGCGCTGTTCTCGAGGCTGGATCTCTGCAAGCTGATCGACCCCGTGCTGCGTCCCACCTACATCACCGACGCCGAGCCGTTTGACACCATCATCGTGGATGCGGGCCACGGCGGCCATGACGTCGGCGCCCGCGGCGTCTATGGCTACGAAAAGGACTTCGCCCTGAAAATGTCCTACGTCGTGCGCGACGCGCTTCAGAAGAAAGGCTTCAAGGTGATCCTGTCCCGCCCGAACGACAGCTTTGTCACCCTCAGCGGACGTGTCGCCATCGCCAACGCCACTCCTCGCAGCATTTTCATCAGCCTGCATTTCAACTCCGGAGGCAGCGCCGCCACGGGCATCGAGACCTTCGCCCTCACGCCCCAGGGCAGCGCCGCCAGTCTGGAGCGTGGCGGCGGCTTCAATGCCTACGGTCTCACCGGCAACTCCCACGACTCCGCCAACATCGCCCTCGCCACCGCCGTGCATGCCATGGTGATCAGCCGCTTCAAGTTTGTCGATCGCGGCATCAAACGCGCCCAATGGAGCGTGCTCACCGGCTGCAAACGCCCGGGGATTCTTTTCGAGGGCGGGTTCGTGACCAACGGCAACGAATGCCGTCTGATCGCCTCGGACACCTACCGTGCCTCCGTGGCGGGAGCGATCGCCGACGCCGTGGTGAACTACCGCACCGCCCTGCGCGGAGCGATGACCAAACAACGCTGACGAAAGGAGCGGCGTGCCGACTTCCTACGGGCACGAAAAAAAGTATCGCCGCCGCCCTGGCAAGTCGTGTAATGTTTCTAATAATCATTGGAAACGCCCGACATGCCCGCCCTCCTCGGACAGCATCTCAAGGCCGCCCGCGAACTGCGCGGCCTGAGTCTGCCCGACGCCTCACATGAGACGCGCATCCCCACAGCAAGGTTGATCCTGCTTGAGCAGGACAATTATGCCGCCTTTGGCAGCATGACCTATGCCCGCGCCTTTTTGCGCCAATACAGCGATTACCTGGAGGTGGATGCCCGCGACGTCCTCGACGGGCTGCCCGGTGCCGTGCTGGGTGGACCGCGTGACTACCGCTATCTGACGGAAAACCATGGTCCTTGGGTGCTGCCCCGTGGGTCGAGCTTCAGCCAGAACAGTTCCCGGCTGGTCCAACCCAGCCGCACGCCCATGCTGGCCGGGCTGGCTACCTTCGCCCTGATGCTCATTGGATCGGGCGTCTGGGGACATTACGCGCTCAGCGAACGCCAGAACGCCGAACGCGCACCGCTGTCCACCGCCCTGGAGGGTCCGCCCCAGGGTCTCGCCACATCGACCAGCGTGAGCCGCCAGCTTCCAATGGCCTTGCGCATCGTCAAAGCCGTCCCGGTTCCCGAAGCGGAAGATGGAAAAGTGATCGCTGGAAATACCGGGGGCATGGAGTAAGCCTCGGCGCATGCCTCCGCCTTCGACCACTCCCCCGCCCAAACGCGGCTGGTGGATCGCACCCTTGATCTTCCTGGTGCTGTTCATCGCTGTCGTGGTGGTCGCCTGGAAGTCGAACGAGATCGCCCGTGAGCTGCTGGCGAAGTCCTTCATGACCCTGGCGGGATGGCTGGCCACACCCTTCATTCTGGAAACGAGCGCCGCCATCACCGGCGTGATCATTGTCCTGACCTACAATGAATGGCGCCGCAGCAAGGAAGGCCCGGAGTGGGTGGAGATGGAGGTGCCGGACAAGCCGGATGCTTCCCGCAACGCTGCCGAAAAGCAGGGCGAAGCCCAGGATTGATCAGTCCTTCCGGCTCACTTGCAGAAACTGCACGGCGTCGGCGATGACCACCTTGTCAGGTTCCGTGCCTTCATTGCCCACCCGCACCCAGCCCGCCCTGCCAACGACAAAGCGGAACACGCCCAGCGAACGAAACAAACGCCCATGGACAGGCTGCTCCTGCTGGTTGAGGCGCAGGGTGGTCTCGCCTTCCGCATGATGAATCGTGACCGGCGTGCGGGTGGAGCGACGAACGTTGAAGCAATGCGCGAGCCGCACCTCATAAAGGCCCGTCTCGGGGATCTGCGGCGTGAAAGTCACCGACTTGCTCCCCTTGCCCGACTTCATGTCGTGCAGATACCCCAGGCCGACATATGGCGGTGTGTGCGTGGAATACTGCCAGCCGCCCACCAGCTCGGCCTGGGTGTCATCGACCACGATGCCCGGCAGCGCCGTTGGATCCGGCTGGATGAACTTCACCATCTCCGGCCGGTCCACCTCGCCGGGCGCGTGGCTGTTCGGCAGGGCCTTGGGGTGCGGCTTCAGTTTCTCCCCCGCCAGGAGCACGCCAAGCGTCAGCAGAAAAAGGCAGGACAGAGCAGGACCGGTCTTCATGCCGAAGGCGGAGCGGATGGCAGGACAGGATCAGGCCGAGGCTTCGTCATCCTGCAGGTAGGTGCGCCCCTTATAAAAGCAGGCCACAACCATGAAGAGGACCGTCGTCACGCTGGTGACCTTGAGGAAGAACCACCAGTAGTTGGCGCCGCCCAGGTTGGCCGCCTCGCCGACCTTTTCAATGTAGGCGTTGACCCGAGCCGTGAAGAAGTTGCCGAGCGCCACGGACATGAGATCCAGGGACATGACGAGGGATTTCAAGCGCCTGGGCGCCTGGGTGTAGCTGAACTCCAGGGCGGTGATGGAGATCAGGATCTCGGCACTGGTGATCAGCAGGTAGGACAGCACCTGCCAGCCGATGGAGGGACGCAGGCCGGCGCTGATCTGCTGCTCGATCCAGCCGGACACATAGATGGTGGCCAGGGTGAGCAGGAAACCGACCCCGATGCGGCGCAGCGGCGTGAATTCCAGCAGGCGGCCCACCTTCGGGTAGATGACCAGGGTGAAGAGGGGGATGAGCACCAGGATGAAAAACGGGTTCACCGCCTGGAGCTGGGCCGGGTTGAGCTGCAGGCCGAAAACCTTCAGGTCCATCTTCGTCGCCTGTTCCACCCAGGCCGAGGTGCTCTGGTCAAAGATGCTCCAGAACGCCGCGATGAGCATGAAGAGCGGAATCAGACCGGCCAGGGCGCGCAGAAACTTCGGATCGCGAAGGTCGCGCAGGAAACCCGCCCGGTCCGCCGGCACATGAGCGAAGGTGTTGCGCCCCAACCAGAACACCCCGGTGGCGAGGAACATGAGGATGCCTGGCACCCCGAAGGCCACATGCGGCCCGTACCATTCCAGCAGCAGCGGGGTGAGGAGCTGGGAGACCACGGCGCCGAGGTTGATGGACAGGTAGAACCAGTTGAAGGCCCGTGAGAGCAGATGGGCGTTGGTGGCGGCAAACTGATCGCCGACATGGGCGGAGACGCAGGGTTTGATGCCGCCCGCGCCGATGGCGATCAGCGTCAGGCCGACGACCAGGCCCGAGCGGGTGTTGTCGATGGCGAGCGCCAGATGGCCCAGGCAGTAAACCAGCGAGAGGGCGATGATGGTGCGGTACTTGCCCAGCCAGAGATCGGCGATCAGCGCGCCAATCAGGGGCGTGAAATAAACGCCGGCGATAAAGAGGTGCGTCCACTCCTTCGCCTTGGCCTCGCTCATCAGGTCGGCCGCCCCCTCGTGCGTGACCAGGGCCGTGGTCATGAAGAGGTAGAGGATGGCGCGCATCCCGTAGAAGCTGAACCGCTCCGCCAGCTCGTTGCCGATGATGAAGGGGATGCCGTGCGGCATCATGGTCAGCGGAGCGGGCGTGGTGCGGTAGGCCATGGGTGGAAGGCGGCATTCACACCAGAACGACACGGCAAAGACAAGTCCGGGATTGTCGCCACGGCCGTGAAAAACCCTGTTTTTGCGTTTTGCTTGTCCTCATCAAAAGCTAAGCTGTCAGTGGGTCGGCCGGAGTGGCCGCTCGACGGGACCGTTTCGGCGGTTCGCAGACGAGAGGAAAGTCCGGACACCACAAGGCAGCGTGCCGCGCGCAAGCGTCGGAGGCCCCGGGGCAACCCGTGGTCATGGAAAGTGTCACAGAAAACAAACCGCCCTCCGAAGCTCGCAAGAGCGAAGGGGGGTAAGGGTGAAACGGCGGGGTAAGAGCCCACCGCTCCAACCGTGAGGAAGGAGGCACGACAAACCCCATGCGGTGCAAGACAGAACAGGAGAAATGGCCCGCCTGGCCGCAAGTCCCCGCAAGGGGATGGATAGCTCCGGGTAATAGTCGCATCCTGCGCAGGCAGGAGTCGGTCCCGCAAGGGGTCGTCAGATAAATGGTCACACCGTCGGTCGAAAGGCCGGCGGGACAAAATCCGGCTTATGAAGGCCGACCCACCCCTTCCCTTTTCCCTCCGCCTCCCTCCTTTCTCCGCCCAGCCCGGTGAAACGCAAGCCAGCCCAGTCCCCCGTTCCGCTCGCCAATAAGGCAGCGTCGACGGCTGCCGATGACCCGCTGGCCGCCGGCTTTCTCGAATTCATGGAGGTCGAAAGGCGTTCCTCGCCCCGCACCCTGGAGAACTACGACCACGCCCTGAACGAGTTCCGCAGCCGTCATCGCGGATTCAGCACCTGGCAGGCCCTCACCGCCGACGACTTCCGCCAGTATCTCTTTGAGATGATGAAACGCGAGCTGGGCCGCGCCACCATCCGCCTGCACTTCGCCGCCCTGCGCTCTTTTTTCAAATGGCTGACCCGACGCCAGGGCTGGACCAGCAACCCGCTGCTCGACGTCCAGCTTCCCAAGCAGGAGAAAAAGCTGCCCGTGGTGCTGACCCAGACCCAGGTCCTGGCCATGCTGGAGCTGCCGCTGAAGCTCCCCAAAAGCCCCCGCGACAGCCTTTGGGCGCCGGAGCGTGACGCCGCCATCCTGGAGCTTTTTTATTCCACCGGCATGCGCCTCAGCGAACTCGCCGGCATCAATGTCGAGGACATCGACAGCTACAGCGACACCGTCCGAGTGCTGGGCAAAGGCCGGAAGGAGCGGCTGCTGCCCGTCGGCGGTCCGGCCATGCAGGCCATCCAGCGCTACCGGCAGAAGGCGGGCGTGCACAGCGGGCCGCTCTTTCTCAGCAAGCTGCGCCGCCGCATCACCACCCAGGCGATTGATGATGTCGTGAAGAAATACTGGCGTGCCAGCGGCCTGCCTGTCCACATCACCCCGCACAAGCTGCGCCACAGCTTCGCCACCCACCTGCTCGACAACGGCGCGGACCTGCGCAGCGTCCAGGAGCTGCTCGGTCACGCCAGCCTCAGCACGACGCAGATCTACACCCACGTCTCGACCCAGCGCATGAAGGAAGTCTACGAGGCCGCGCATCCACGAGCTTGAGGGAGCGGCAAGATCGGCGCACCCCAGATCAGGAAGGATGCCGAACAAAAAAGAGCCGCTCGAAAGCGGCTCTTTGATTGAATGAATCCAGTCTGCCTTGAAAGGCGACGGCAGTTACAGCTCGTCCTCGACGAGCTCGATGTTCTTGCCGCCGATCTTTTCCAGGAGGGCCTTGGTGCCTTCCTGGCTGAACTTCGGATCGCGGGCCTCAATGCAGACGAAGAAGCCGTCGTCGGAGAACTTGGCGAACTGCTTCGAGGCGAAGAGAGGGTGATTGAGACGGGGCAGGCCCATGAGGGCGAGCAGGCCGAACAGGGTGGTGAAGGCGCTGAACAGGATGGTCAGCTCAAACATCACCGGGAAGAACGCCGGCAGCGTCCAGATGTCCGTCGGCTTGGCCTGAACGATGGTCGGGTAGGTTTCCGCCAGCGTCTGAAGGAAGCCGAGACCGATGCTGGACCAGAAGTTCGTCTGGGTCAGGGTCTGGAGCGTGAAGGCCACGCAGGTGCCGGTCATGCCGCCGACGAAGACGAGCTTGGGAAGGATGGACTTGGGGTTGCCCATGGCCTTGTCCATGCCGTGGATCGGGAAGGGCGTGTGCACGTCCCAACGCTGGTAACCGGCGTCGCGGACATGCTCGGCGGCATGGTAGAGGTCGGCCGCGCCGTCAAATTCGGCGAGGTATCCGTGGACTCGTTTAAGGGTGCTCATGACAGGAAAATCGGGGACGTTGGAACGGATCAGGCGGCGACGGCTTCACGGGGGACGTGGCGGTCCGGATAACCCATGAGGTCCTCCTCCTGAACGCCTTCCTTGCCGTGGTCGTGATGATGCGGGTCGCTCTGGGGCAGGACGCCCTTCACTTCACCGATGGCGATGACCGGCAGGAAGCGCAGGAACAGCAGGAACAGCATCATGAAGAAGCCGAAGGTGCCGAGGAAGGTGTACTTGTCGACCCAGGTGGCCTCATAGGTGCGCCAGGAACCGGGGGTCAGGTGACGCTCCAGGGTGGTGGCGATGATGACGTAGCGCTCGAACCACATGCCGGCGTTCACGCACATGCAGACGAACATGACGACCCAGAGGTTGTGGCGGAAGGGGCGGTACCAGAACAGCTGCGGCGCGAAGACGTTGAAGCCGAACATGAAGTAGTAGGCCCAGGTGGACGGGCCGTAGAGGCCGCGAAGCATGAAGGTCTGGAGCTCGAACTTGTTGGCGCTGTAGTAGGCCACGAAGAACTCCATCGAGTAGGCGTAACCGACGATCGTGCCGGTGAGCAGGATGATCTTCGCCATGTTGTCGATGTGCTTCGGCGTGATCAGGTCGCCCAGGCCGTAGATCTTCGACACCGGGATCATGAGCGTGAGCACCATGGCGAAACCGCCGAAGATGGCGCCGGCCACGAAGTAGGGCGGGAAGATGGTGGTGTGCCAGCCCGGAACGACGGAGGTGGCGAAGTCAAAGGACACCACGGAGTGCACGGAGAGCACCAGCGGGGTGGAGAGGGCCGCCAGGAGCATGTAGGCGGTCTCGTAGTGGCTCCAGTGGCGGTTGGCACCGCGCCAGCCGAGGGAGAAGATGCCGTAGAGGGCCTTGCGCAGGCCGGGCTTGCAGCGGTCGCGCAGGGTGGCGAGGTCAGGAACCAGGCCGAGGAACCAGAACACGGCGGAAACGCTGAAGTAGGTGGACACCGCGAACACGTCCCAAAGCAACGGGGACTTGAAGTTCTGCCAGATCGCGTTGGCGTTCGGGATGGGGGCGAGGAACCAGACCATCCAGACGCGGCCGACGTGGAAGGCCGGGAAGAGACCGGCGCACATCACGGCGAAGATGGTCATGGCCTCGGCGGCGCGGTTCACGGACGTGCGCCACTTCTGACGGGTGAGGAAGAGAATGGCGGAGATCAGGGTTCCGGCGTGGCCGATGCCGATCCAGAACACGAAGTTCGTGATGTCCCAGGCCCAGGCGACGGGCTGCTTCTGGCCCCAGACACCGACGCCGGTGCTGATGAGGTAGGCGAAGCAGAAGACCATCAGGCCGGTGAGCAGCACCGACGGAACCATGAGGATCCACCACAGGAGCGGCTGCTTGTTTTCGACGATGCCGCAGATGCGGTTCGTGATCCAGGAGTAGGAACGTTTGTTCAGAACCAGGGGCTCGCGGTCCAGGATGCGCGGGGCACCGGTGTAAGCCTGTTCGTGGGTGTGGGCTGCTTCAGCGGACATGTCGGCGGGAGTCGAATTTTAGATCTGGTGGGCGCTCCAGGCGGCGATGCGTTCGGCGCCGGGCATTTCCTTGTTGGGGTTGCGCAGGCGGGCGAGGTAGCTCGTGCGCGGAGTGGTGCCGATGTACTTGAGAAGCTCGTAGTTGCGCGGGCTGGCCTTGGCCTTCGTCACGCTGCTCTTCTCGTCGGCAATGTCCCCGAAGGAGATGGCCTCGGCGGGGCAGGCCTCCTGGCAGGCGACCTTGACGCTGTCGGTGGGGATGCGGAAGTTCTTCGAGTCGCGCTGGGTCTGCTTCTGCTTGATCTTGGCGGTCTCCAGACGCTGCACGCAGTAGGTGCACTTCTCGATGACGCCGCGCATGCGGACGGTGACGTTCGGGTTCTTCTGCAGCTGAAGCGACTCACGGACGCCGGTCTTCTCCGGCGTGGAGAGCGGGCCCCAGTAGAGCTCGTCGAGCGGACGCTTGTTGTAGTCGAACCAGTTGAAGCGACGTGCCGTGTAGGGGCAGTTGTTCGCGCAGTAACGGGTGCCGATGCAGCGGTTGTAAGCCATCGCGTTGAGGCCGTCGTCGGTGTGAACGGTGGCGTTCACCGGGCAGACGGTCTCGCAGGGGGCGGACTCGCACTGCTGGCAGGCCACGGGCTGCATGACCATCTCGGCGTTTTCCAGCTGCTCGGCGGTCGGATCGACATTGACGTCGTCGGACTTGGCCTTCTGCTCGCCCCACTCGTTGGTGGCGAAGTAGCGGTCCATGCGGATCCACTGCATCAGACGGCCCTTGATGACCTGATCCTTGCCGACCACGGGGATGTTGTTTTCGCTCTGGCAGGCGACAAGGCAGGCGGTGCAGCCGATGCACTTGCTGAGGTCGATGACCATGCCCCACTGGTGCTTCTTCTCGTAGTCGAAGCCGTCCGGGTTCTTCTCGCTCTTCCGGCCGATCTGGCCCTTGTAGAAGGAGATGTTTTCCGGAATGTGGCTGTCCATGCCGGTCTTGACGACGAAGTCAGGCGTCTTGGCGAAGGTCTCCAGGGTGGCCTCACGGTAAAGCGCGCGGCCTTCCATGGTGTTCTGGTCCTGGGTGATCGCGAGCTTGTAGGTCTCGTTCAGGACTTCCAGCTTCGCGCCGCTGATGACGAACTCGGTGGCGCTGGAGCGCAGCGGGTAGGCGTTGAAACCGCGGCCCTTGCCGTTGGATTCGGAACCCACAAAGCCCAGCTCGGACTGACCATAGCCCAGCGGGATGGTGACGCTGTTCTGCACATGGCCGGGGGCCTCGATGGCGGGAAGCGTGAGGCTTCGGTCACCGGCGGTGATCTTGACCATCTGGCCGTTTTTCAGGCCCAGGCTGCGGAAGGTGACGCTGCCAATCCAGGCGGCGTTGTCCCAGGAAAGCTTGGTGATGGGGTCCGGAGACTCCTGCAGCCAGGCGTTGTTGATGTAACGGCCGTCGTATACGCCGGCGTCGGGGGTAAGCACCACTTCAATGGCCTCAGGCGTCGGAGCGGCTGGAGCCTTGGCCTTGCTGACGATGCCTGCGACGGCGGCGCTGTTGACCACTCCCGGAGCCTTGACGTAGCCGGAGCCCTTGAGGAAACCGTCACGCAGGGTGAGGTTCCACTTCGTCTCGTCCAGGCTGCCGGCCACGCTGGCAAAGGTGTCACGCACGGCCTGATAGGCGGCGTCTTCGGCCGGGGCCGCGCCATCGGCGGGCTTCTCGGCAGGACCGAGCTTCTTGCGGCCAAGCAGGGCGAGAAGCACTTCGATCTCGCTGGCGCCATCGTAGAGCGGCTGGATCATCGGCTGGACGACGGAGTAGGTGCCGTCGGCGGCGCGGACATCGTTCCAGGCTTCCAGATAATGGGCGACCGGAATGTGCAGGGTGGCGGCGCGGGCGGTTTCGTTCGGCAGCAGGCCGACGTGCACCACCTGGACCTTCTTTTCCTGGATGGCCTTGGCCAGGGCGGCCGGGGCGTCGAAGAGCAGGTTGGCCGGCGTCAGGGAGACGAGCGTCTTGACGGAGCCCGAGGCAAGGGCGGCTTCAAGATCAGCAGAGGAGCCGAGTGCGGCCTCCTTGCCGTTTTCGAGCAGTTCCACCGTGGAGCCGTAGGCACCCAGGGCGTTGTTGATGGCGGCGACCAGGGCGTGGACTTCAGCGCCATAACGGCTGCCGGCCACCACGACTGACTTGCCCTTGTGATCAATGAGGTCGCGAACAGCCGGGGCCAGCCATTCCTTGAGGCCGGCAGGAGCGGTGGCGGCGAGGGCGGAGCCGTCCTTGATGTCGAGCAGCTCGGCGATGAGGGCGGCGGCGGCGGGGATCAGGCTGGAGGCGAGAGGCTTGCGATGATCGGCCATGCCGCCGGTCAGCGTGTAACGGTTTTCCAGGCTGTAGAGGCGGTTCATGTCGCCTTCCGCCTTGTCCTTGGCGCGCTGCTTCGTGAAGTGCTTCACGGCTTCACCGGCGACCGGGTCGAGGCCGAGGAAATCGCAGTCGAGGGAGATGATGCGCAGGGCCTTGCTCCAGCGGACGAAGGTCTTGGTGCTGGCGCCCAGGACTTCCTTGTTGGCGGAGGCCTGACCGGCGTTGCCGATGGCATCGTAGCCGAACAGCCTGGCCTGAGGCAGGGCCGTCTTCACTTCGCCAAGCAGGCGGTGAAGGGTGGGAGAGGTGCTGGAACCGACGACCACAGCCAGGGAGGCGCCGCCGTTCTTCTTGGCTTCGGCGGAAATGCCTTCGAGGACCTTGTTCACGTCCGCCCAGGTGGATTTTTTGCCACCCAGGAGAGGGTTTTGGGAACGCTCGGGATCGTAAAGGTCGAGCACGCTTGCCTGGGCAAAGCTGTCGAGACCGCCGCTCAGAGGATGCAGCGGGTTGCCGGCCAGATGGGTGGGGCGGCCTTCGTGGGTGGTGACCACCAGGGGCACGGCACCGTTGGCCGTCGGCATCGCCGAGGCGTAAAGCAGGGGCTTGCCGGGGATGACCCATTCCACATGATTCGTGTAGGGCAGGATGCTCGTCAGCGGACGACGGCAGGCGGCGAGGCCCATCATGCCCACGGAGGCGCCCATCAGCTGGAGGAAGTTGCGGCGCGACTGGCCCGCCTCCTCCTCGGTCAGGGTGTCACCGGCGGGGAACTCCACACCAAGGTTCGAGAGGAACTCCGAGCGGCGCTCGAGTTCGGCGGGGCTGCGCCAGTAGCGCTTGCCGGTCGTGGGCTCCTCGGGGTGAATCCAGTTGCGTTTCATGGGCGGGGAAAAGTCAAAAAAGGGTCAGAGAGTCAAGAGGTGCGTCAAGCAGGCCGCGGCGGCCGATCAACGGTGGCAGGTGGTGCAGTTTTCCGGCGGCTGAACCTGCCAGTGCTTCTTGAGCTGGGAGCCAACTTCAAGCTGGGTGACCTTGGCACCGAACTTGCCGCTCGCGAGGGCGACGATTTCCTCAAGCTTCGAGGCGGTCTTGCCCGCTTCGATGGTGGCGGCGATTTCATCCGCCTTCACACCCTTCTTGAGCAGCCCAGCGTAGAAGCCGGAACGATCCAGCTGCTCGGGCTTGTAGTTGAGGTTCGTGATCTGGTCCAGCGGACGCAGCTTCTGCTCCGGATTGCGGTGGCAGTCGAGGCACCAGCCCATGGACTGAGGCTGGTCATGCTTCACGACTTCCATCTCGTTGATCTGGCCGTGGCAGCTCTGGCAGGAAATGCCGCGGTTGAGGTGGGCGCTGTGGTTGAAATACACGTAGTCAGGCGCCTTGTGGACCTTCACCCACTCGATGGGCTTGCCGGTTTCAGCAGCCTTGATCACTTTTTCCAGCTTCGGAGACGCCGACTTGATGTTACCCTTGCCCGGACCATGGCAGTTGAAGCAGGTCTGGTTGGTGGGCACGTTCGCGTGGCTGGAAACCTCGGCAAACGAGTGGCAGTAGCGGCAGTCCAGACCGAGCTGACCCGCGTGAATCTTGTGCGAGAACGGCACGGGCTGCGTCGGCTCATAACCCACACGCGTATATTTCGGCGTGAAATAATATGGCACGGCCAGGCTCACCCCAAAAACGATGAAGCCAGCCGCCACGGCCAGCTTCAGAGGGAGCCAGTTGGTCCAACGAGGAAAGAAATTGCCCATAAATTGTCGAAGTCAGAGCTTGTGAAAAATTTCACAAGCGGAACGCGAGAATAGAAGTCCGAGCCGCCTTTGCAAGGCTGGAAATGAAAAAAATGGGGTGGTCAACTGGCCGGATTCGCCCCTCTTGGACCCCTGTTCGGCCCGTCGGCTCAGGGTGCCCATTGATACATCACCTGGAGCGCTCCGGCCTGCGGGGCGATCACCAGGTTTTTGCCCGCCAGCCGGGCTCCCGGGCAGGTGATCCGGGCCGAAACCTGACCTTTGAGGAGGAAGCCGCCATCGCGGGCTTCGATCTGGCCGCCGGCGAGCCTGAACCAGGCGTTTTCTGGCACCTTGCCCTGAACCCGAATCGTGCGAGTGAGGGTCGCCTTGCCGTCCGGCTTGTTGCCATCCCCGCTGACCGCAAAGCTCTCCTCCACATCGAGCCCCTTCCAGGCATATCGGAAGGTCGGATAGCGTCGGGCATCGAGGCTGTAGCCCTTCCAGCTGAATCCCTCATGGCGCTTCGCCTTGTCCCAAACCGGCCATTCTGCGGCCGGATCCGCCGTGAGGAAAAAGGCGGGCGTGACCTCGCCGGTGGGCTGAAAAACATCGTAGCCCAGCGGTTTCTGATGGCCGCCGCCCCGGGAATTCCAGTGCATGGCGGCATCGATGAAGGCCCCGCGCCAGACCAGCGCCAGGTTCATGCTCTCGGCGCTCCAGGCGATGTTGATGCCGCCGGGAAAACCCACGCCAATGCCGCGGTTGCCCGCTCCGGCGATGAAGTTGCGGTAGATCACCGGCTCCTCCTTCACCACCAGGGGAATGGGCTCGAAATCCTTCTTCGCCTTGCCCTTCGCCCCCTGCTGCCAGCCTTTCGGCAGCCAGGCCGAAAGCGGGGTGATGTCAAAATTCGCGCCCTTCCAGGCGGCAAAGGCAAAGATCTCCCCCCCGCCCTGGAAATACTCATAGCGAAATTCGTGCTCGCCCTGCTGGAGCTGGATGCTGCCCTCCTTGAGGTCGCCCGCCGGATGGATGCCGTCGTATTCGACCACGGTTTTGCCATCCACCTGGATGCGCACGCCGTCGTCGCCGGTGAGGTAAAACCGGTAGCTGCCGGTGCGTGGTGCGTTCAGCCGGCCCGTGAAAACGACGCCGAACTCGTTCTTGTAGTCGTCGAGCTTGATGTCGATGAGGTTGTCCGGCACGGCCCCCTCCCGATGCGGTTTCAGCTTCGTGAAATCCGGCAGCCGGTCCCATTTTCCGAGGTAAAGCGCAAACTTGAGGTCCTTCAGCCCCTCCCCCAGCGGCAGCACCTTCATGCGACCGTTCATGGTCAGGGCATGGCCTGGAAAGGTGCAGACATAGGGATAGTCGCCCGGTTTTTCCGGAGCGGTGAAGGTCAGTTCCTGGCGCTCATGCGGGTTGAGCAGCTTCGAGTTCAGCCAGATTCTCCGGTCATCGGGCAGCCAGTTGCGCTTCAGGGCCTCCTCGGGCTTTTCCATCTGCTTCATCGCCATCTCGGCGGTGTTCGTGCCCGGCTGGCAGAAGACGATATTGTGCGGCAGGTCGTCGCCGTTTTCAAAAACAAGCTTCACCGGCTGACCGGGACGCACGGTGAACTCGCTGAGGTCATACTTCATCTGCGCGGTCATGGTCTTGATCGTGACGACCTCCGGCTTGGCACCTGGAACGACCGCCGCTTTCCCCTGCCCGCCCTTGCCCGCCTTCGGCCGACCGACTTTCGCGGAGGCTGCGGCAGGCTTCGTGCCCTTCGCGTCCGGATCGACCCGCAGGGGCCGCAGCCAGATGTTGCGGTAGCGCACAGGGTTGTTGTGATCCTGCAACGCGATGTCGCCCTCCTGCTGCCGGCTGTCGAACTCGCGCAGGTAATGCACCACCACGCCGTTGTGGATCACCGTCAGCCGGGCCTTGCCGCCCGAGGCCGGGCTGGCGCGTTCAAACAGGATGTCATAGATCTGCCATTCCCCCGGCTTGCGGCTGGCGTTCACCATCGGCGGATAATGGCTGTAAAGCCCCGCCGCCTGGCCGTCGGGATAGGTGTCGTTTTCAAAGGAGTCGAGCACCTGAATCTCGGGAAAGCCGCCAATGAAGACGCCGCTGTTGCCCCGGCCCTGGCCGTTGCCGCTCACCACGTCCGGCGTGCGCCATTCCAGATGGAGCTGGAAGTCGCCCTTGAAGGTGTCCCGCGTGCGGATGCCGCCCCCCTTGGGGGTGATCTCGACATAACCGTTCTCGACCTTCCAACGCGGCTTGTCGTCGCCGGGCGGCGTGTCCTTGCGCGGGTCGGCCTTCCACTTCGACAGATCCCTGCCGTCAAACAGCACGATGGCATCCGAAGGCGGTGCGCCCGCCTTGTCCTGACTGCTGAGGCCCGGCGGCGAGATCACCGGCGGACGGGGTCTCTTCAGGTCATGGGCACGATAGACACCCCCAGGCGTCATCGGAGGCTCCTGGGGGTCCGCAGCAACAGCGGGCAGGGCGGAGAGAGCGGAAAGCAGAAGCAGGCGGCGCATGGTAGATAAAGAGGACGAGGCGCGGTTACGGGATCGCCCCGTCCCCTCTATCGAGGCTTGAACGCAATGAAAGTTCCTGTTGGCAGTCCCCCCGGTTTTCGGTTAGCTGCCGTCAACCGCAGCGATCTGGAGAGGTGGCAGAGTGGTTTAACGCGTCGGTCTTGAAAACCGAAGTGGGGGTAACCTCACCGTGGGTTCGAATCCCACCCTCTCCGCCATTCTTCGCCGCCGTCAGGAGGCGAAGAATGCCCTCCGTAGCTCGCAGAGCGAAGGACGGGCCCACCGTTCACCCCCCGGCTTCGAATGGCACGCCCCTTTCAATTCAACCCAAGGATTTGATCACTCGCCGCCGTCAGGAGGCGAAGAATGCCTTCGGGTGGCTGAATTTCATGTCCTACGTTTACCTGATTCGTAGCCAGACCGGCCCCAAGCAGATCTACACAGGATTGACCCAAGATCTCCGGCAAAGGTTGCTCGATCCAAGTCGGTGTCTCGTGCGAATCACATTCACTCGTGAGACAGTCTCTCTCGCCAGTAGTCAGGGCGTCGTTTTTCGTGCATCACTGCGTAGATGCACACGAACTGTGCTGCTTCATCGAAACCGTAATAGAGGCGAAAGGGAAATTTCTTGAGCCGGAACACGCGCACGCCTTCAGCCACGGATTGATAGCGCAACGGATCCGCCAAAATGGCGTTGATCGCCGCGCGGACGACGCTCACCAAGCGGTCGCCTGCATCCAGGCTTCTGTCCTCATACCAGTGAGCGGCATCGTGGAGTTCTTCGCGGGCTTCGGGGTGAAAATCAAAGGTCATGCTTTGCGCCGCGCTGCCAATGACTGCTCAATCTCGCGAAACACCTGCTCTCCGGGAATGGTTTTCACCCGCCCGGAGCGAACCTCCTCCATCCGGCGTTGCACTTCCTGAACCTGCTCCGCCTCAAGTGAGGGTTCGCTTTGAATCGTGGGAATCAACCGTTCCACCAGTTGCAGACGTGCGTCATCCGGCAGAGCCAGAGCATCCGCAAAGAGGGTGTCAATGTCTGCGATCATTCCAGGAGAGTACCTCAAATCGTCCGCCAAGACAAGATGCGTGTTGTCCATCATTCTTCGCCGCCGTCAGGAGGCGAAGAATGCCCTCCGTAGCTCGCAGAGCGAAGGACGGGCTCTACCGTTCACCCCCAGCTTCGAATGGCACGCCCTCTTGAGGCTCCAGCCAGAACAGATCTCCGATCGTCCGTCGAATCCACTCAAACCGGCGCCCTCACGCCTCGGGGAAGTCCACCGAAGTTGGGCGCTTGGAATACTTGGTCATCGGGTGCTGGTCCTGGCGGCTGTGGACATAGCAGGCGCACCATTCAGCCAGCCGACGCCCGAGAATGCGGCAGGATTCCTGGACGTCCGGCTCGCGAGGCGCCTTCGCGGCCACCGCGCCATAATGCAGCGTCATCTTGCGGCCGCCGTAGTCCGTGACGCCGAAGACCAGGAAGCCGAAGTTCATCAGCACCATGAGCAGCGACTGACAGGTCATCTCCATGCCACCGCCCCAGCCGCCTGCGCTGCTGAAGGCGCAGGCGATCTTGCCATCGACCTCGATCCAGTGGTCATACATCGCCACATCCCAGAAGCGCTTCATCTTCCACGACAGGATGCCCATGTTGGTCGGGCTGCCGACCGCCAGTCCGTCGCACCAGCGCACATCCTCCGCAACGGCCTCATCGACATGCCGCACGCGCACCTCTGTGTCCGGCACCTGCCCGGCGCCCTCGGCCACGAGGGCGGCCATCTCGGCGACATTGCCAGTGTTGGAATCAAAGAGGACGAGGATTTTGTTCATGGAAAAATGGGGCTGGAATGAAAAGAAAGGCAGGAAACGAGGTTCATGCGCCGGGTTGATCAGGCTTCGTCATGACAGGTCAGGGATCGGATTACGGGGGAGATTTTTCTTCTCGCACAATCCAGCGCCTCGGCGCAGTCTGCCTCATCGTCTCCTTCTCATGCTGCGCAGCACCGCCGTCCTGCTCACCCGGTTGATCACCGGCATGAACCCGGCTTGGGTGGACTGCGAGCCGGATCATCCCGGGCTCAGGGTGTACTTCGCCAATCACGGCAGTCACCTGGATTTCGCCGCCCTCTGGGCCGCCCTGCCACGCCCCGTGCGTGAACGCACCCGGCCGGTGGCGGCCCGTGACTACTGGGGCCGCACGCGCCTCACACGCACGGTGATCGAGACCTTCAACGGCCTGCTCATCGCCAGGGAGGGCATCTCACGCCGGGACAATCCGATCGAGCAGATGGCCGCGGCCATGCGCGAAGGCCACTCGCTGATCCTTTTTCCTGAAGGCACCCGCTCCGCCGACGGTCGCATCGGCGAGTTCAAGGCGGGCCTGTATCATCTGGCGGGCAAGGTTCCTGAGGCGGAGCTCGTGCCCGTGCATCTGCAGAACCTCAACCGCATCCTGCCCAAGGGCCACCTGCTGCCCGTGCCGCTCATCAGCAGCGTCGTGTTCGGCCCGCCCATGAAACTGGCGGAAGGCGAAAGAAAGCAGGACTTCCTCGCCCGCGCCAGACAGGCCGTGTTGAACCTCGCGCCCAAGGGTCCGTGCTGACATGACAACTCGATGAACTGGTCCTCTCCCGTCACCCATCATCTGCTGATCGCCGTCTTCGGCATCCTGGGTCTTTCCAGCCTCATCGGCGGGATCCTGCGCCGCAGGGCGACCACGGACGCCGCGCGTGCCACGGTGGACAACCTGGTTTCACGCACGAACAGCTGGTGGGTGATGGTGGTCGTGCTGTTCACGGCCCTGTCAGCGGGCAGGACCGGCACCACGCTCATCTTCGCCGCCGTCTCCTTCCTGGCCCTGCGCGAGTACCTGACGGTGACCCCCACGCGCCGGGCCGATCATGCCGCGCTGTTCACCGCCTTCTTCATCGTGCTGCCCTGTCAGTTCTGGCTCGTGCACACGGGCTGGTATGGCCTGTTTGCCATCCTGATTCCGGTCTATGCCTTCGTGCTGATCCCGATGCTCACCACCCTGGGCGGAGAGGTGGAGGACTTCCTCGAAAGGAACGCCCGCACGCAGTGGGGGCTGATGGTCTGCGTGTACTTCATCAGCCACATCCCCATGCTGCTGACGCTCGGCGTGGAACCGTTACGCATGGGGCCGGCGGGACTCGTCCTCTTCCTGGTGGCGGTGACCCAGGGCTCCGATGTCTTCCAATACGTCTGGGGCAAGCTCTGTGGAAAGCATCCGGTCGTGCCGAAGCTCAGCCCGAAGAAAACCCTCGAGGGCCTGGTCGGCGGCGTGCTCACCGCCTCCCTGCTCGGCGCCGCCATGTTCCGTCTCACACCGTTCACTCCCTGGCAGGCGGCGCTGGTCGCCCTGGGGCTGTGCATCACGGGCTTCTTTGGCGGCCTGGTGATGTCCGCCATCAAGCGGGAGCGCGGCATCAAGGACTGGGGCACCCTGATCGAAGGCCACGGCGGCATGATGGACCGCATCGACTCGCTCTGCTTTTCAGCGCCGGTGTACTTTCACATCCTGCGTTACTTCTACACCCCAAGCTGAACGGGCCTTCGCGGCTGCCGCTGAAACATCATGAATCACGAAACCGCCCTCAGCAGCTACGTCGAAAAGCTCAACACGCACTCGTGGGAGCAGATCGCTCCGCATGTGGCGAAAGAGGCGGTGTTTGTGTTTACCGAAGGCACCTTCATCGGCCATGAAGCCGCCAGGCAGTCCTTTGAGAAGACCTTTGCACTGATTCAAAACGAGGAGTTCAGCCTGCATGACATTGCCTGGAGTGTGGTGACGACGGATGTCGCTGCGTGTCATTACAGGTTTCACTGGAAAGGCCTCATCGGCGGGCAGCAGGCGGAAGGCGGCGGTCGCGGCACAACCCTCCTGCGCAGGGTCGATGGCCGCTGGCTGATCGCCCATGAGCACCTGGGCCCTGGCCCGCGCCCATCCTGACTCGACCTGGCATCCGAATGGCCGCAACGAATTGAGCCGCCCGGAGTTCCAGGCAAACCTCGGACTTCATGAAGCTGCCCCTCACCGTCCTGCCTGCCTTTTTCGCCTTCACAGCCGCCCTGGCCTACGATCCGCTGAAACTTCCAGAGACCCTGCCTGCGCCTGCGATCGACCTCACCATTCAGGATTCCGCCCGCAGCACCGCCCTATGGGATGCCTTCCTCCAATGCAATGCCGAGACAGCCGGCAAAAGCGCCCTTACTTTCTGGCAGATTTTTGAGGTGCAGGAGTGTCTGCGGAACCCGCCCTGGAAGGCCCCCCCTTTGGCTTGACTTCAACAACAATGCGAAACCCCGATGTTGGCGACATCCAACTGTCCTTGGCCAGTGATCCCCGGCTGGAAGCAACCAGATCGGACGCGTGATGACTGTCAAAGGAGTGCCCGCGAACTATGTGCGCGGCCTGGGTTTCATCGTGCCAGTCCAGACACAGCTCACTGACATTGCCACCCAGATCGTAGATGCCGAGTTTGTTTGGCTTCAAACTCATCACCGGCGAGCTGTCAGGAAAGCCGTCCGAATATCCTGAAATGACGATGCTCCTGGGCAGCTTCGCCCCCCGGGCTTCATCGGCCAGGTTCTCAGTGCGGTCACGCGGCGGAAAATCATTGCCCCAGGTGTACACGCTCTTGATCATGCCATCCAGTTCACGGGGAGGCACACCCTCCTTCTCTTGTCGCCCGATGCCTGCAGCAAAACTCCACTCACGGTCGGCAGGAACGCGGAAAACCAGCCCTTCCTTTTCCGAAAGCCAGTCACAAAACGACTGCACCTGCTTAAAATCGAGCCCTGACACCGGGTGATCATCGGTCACCTCCAGCACTCTGCCTTGCAGGGTTGGTTTCCTCCATCTTGTGGAGGTGTTGCCTGCCGCCTCCGCATGCGCCGCGTAGTCCCTGATGCGCGTCTCATGAATGCACATCAGAATGTCCGTGCCGGGGACGGGCACGAACTTCATGCCAAGGCTGTTGACGAAAGGCTTGTCCTTGGTGGCGGCGGTGAGCGCAGCGGCGTTCACCGAAAGGGCACCGACTCCCGCCACCGCAGAGCTCAACAATTGGCGGCTCGATGGCTTTTCCTCAGAGAATGCCGGACCTAGGCCTCCCTCACTGAGGGACTCGCGATACTTGCGCACGGTCTTCGCATCGGCCAGGCGGCCCGCCTTGGTGAATTCAGACTCCATCCGCGCCAGACGAATGTCCAGGGGATCTGTCAGCGCCTTGAGGCTGGCGGCGCGGGTGGCTTCCAGCTTCGTGAACTGGCCGCGGTAGATCGCACGCAGCTCTTTGAGCACCTTCGAAGCATTCGCCTCATCCGCATCGGGCACCTGCCCTCCGCCCGCAATCAGGTTCTGCTCGGCCTCCAAAGCGAGAATACCGTCGAGCCGCCCGGCTTTCTTTTCGTCCTCGATGGCACGCACAAGGCCACCCAGATAGCTGGTGTTCAATTTTGCCAAGCCGGCTTCAAAGGGTCCTGAAACGCGCTCTTTTTTCAAGGCGCTGAACTGGGCATCCAGCACCGTGAGCTCGGGCGGGAGGAGGCTCGAAGGCGGGATGCTTGTTTCCTTCAAGGCGGCCGGAGGCATGACTGCCCCGGCTGACACGGAATGCTTTTCAGGCACCGTACCTTCAACGAATGCCGGGGCAGCAGCACTGCGCGAAGCTCCGGTGGTTTTGGCAGGTGAGTTTAAGGCGCTTTCCGCCACGGGAACACTCTTGGAGGAAGGTGGTGTTGTTAGGCTGGCTTCGGTGGGTGAGGGCCTTCCTTCAAGCGGATTGACGCTGGCGGGGCTGGGACCCGGCTTGGTCGGCTCCCTGACTTTCTCGGAAGCATTGGTCGGGGGGGCGGCTTTAAACCTCGAAAGATTAGACGAAGAATCGGCCTTTTCGAGCTGTGTGGCGACAATGCCCTGGATTGGGGATGATCTATCGGTCACCCTGCCCTTATCTCCCCTGCCACCGAGCAGGAAAAACGCGCCTACTCCGGCGGCCGCAGCGGCTCCAAGGCCAATGATTAGCGGAGCCTTCGACCTGGCCGAAGTGGGCAGGGCGCCTGCCGCTGCGGACACGTCTCCGGCGGGCTGTACGCACGCAAGGCGATCTTCATCGGACGGCTGAGCGTCCCGCCCGCCAGACAGCCCTCCCGACCGAGGCGCTGTTTTCTTCATGCCAGCGCTTGAATACCGCTGCAGAGCCGGGGCTGCGATGACAGGCATAAAAAGGCTGTCGAGATGCTGACGCAGGTCTGCGGCGCTTTGATGCCGTGACTCGCGATCATAGGCCATGGCCTTGACGATAATCTGATCAAAACGAGGGTCCGTGCCGGGTGCCACAACGCTGGCGGGCTGCCATGCACCTCGCGGTATCTGCCCGGTCAGCATTTGATAAAGCATCACTCCCAACGCGTAAAGGTCCGCTCGACAGTCCACTTGCATGCCCGTGATGAGCGCCTCCGGTGCGACGAAGTCCGGCGTACCCACGGCCATGTTGCTCCTGGTAAAGCCGGTCGTGTCGCTCGCCGCCTTGGCCAGGCCGAAATCAGCCACCTTCACCCGCCCCTGGTTGTCCACCATGATGTTCGCGGGCTTGATGTCACGATGCACGATGCCGTTTGCGTGGGCATAGGCTAATGCATCACACACATGCGCTGCAATCGCGTGGGCATATGGGGGAGGCAGACGCCCAGTGGCGGCGATCATCTGCGCGACATCCGTGCCCTGGACGTACTGCATGACAAAATAGAGCAGACCACTTTCTGTCTCCCCAGCGTCATACACGGCAACTATGCCCGGATGTTCCAGCCTCGCCATCGCCCGGGCCTCGGCCTTGAACCTCTCCGCGAAATGCATCTCATCCCCGTTCTTCCAGACAGTGGGCGGCAAAATTTTGATCGCCACCTCCCGGTCCAGGCTTTTTTGGCGTGCATGATAAACCACCCCCATCCCGCCGCGCCCAAGCATGCTCAGGATTTCATACTGCGGCAGCTCTGCGGCAAGCAACGCCGGCGAAGGAGGCTGCCAGCCCTTTCCAGAATTACTTGGCGGCATGGAGTCGGACATAGACGGCTTATTTTGAAAGACCAAGCCCGATATGGCAAGACTGGAATAACCAAGTGTCTGGCATGAACTTTCAGGGATGTGTCGCTGACAAATGGGGGGCAAAACTCAGCAGGAGCAGCCTGCGGGCATCTCCGCCCTGGAGAAAGACGACAGCTGACGGCACAAGTGAGCGTTCACGCCCGCACATGCGCCTCCTTGCCCCCCTCCTCGCCCTCTGCCCGCTGCTTTCTGCACAGTCCCTCACCAACTCGCTCGGCATGAAGCTGGTGCCGGTGGCTCCGGGCAGCTTCACCATGGGTCAGGACGGACCGGCGGCAGATTACAAGGTGACGAAGCACGCGGAAAAGTTTGATGACGCGGACTGGGATGAAAAGCCCGCGCATCGCGTGCTGATCACGCAGGCGTTTCAGATGAGCGCCACGGAGGTCACGGTGGGGCAGTACCGTCAGTTCGATCCGAAACATCGCGGCCGGCATGACGATGACGCCGTCACCGAGGTGAGCTGGAAAGACGCCGTAGCGTTTTGCGAATGGCTGTCGAAAAAGGAGGGCACAACCTATCGCCTGCCGACCGAGGCGGAGTGGGAGTTTGCCTGTCGCGCCGGAACCACGAGCCTGTTTCACACGGGCGACACACTGCCGGACGGCTTCCATTCGTGGCCCAGCGACACGGGCCTGCGCGACCGCTTTTTTCCGGAGGAAAAGCTGCCGTCGGAGTATCAGCCCAAGGGCACCAAGCTCTCGCTGAAGGTCGGTCGCACAGCGGCGAACGCCTGGGGGTTGTTCGACATGCACGGCAACGTGGCCGAGTGGTGCGCGGACGGGTACGGACCCTATGAGGCCGGCGAGCAGCGCGATCCGCTCGGTCGTGTCGAGGGCGATCTGCGCGTGATCCGCGGCGGCAGTCACTCGGTCCAGACACGGCTGTTACGCTCCGCCAACCGCATGTCGTGGGTGCCTGAGGCGGTCAATGACCGCATCGGCTTCCGGGTGGTGCTCGGCGGCCTGCCCAAGGGTCAGACGCTGCCCAGGCCGCAGCCAGCCCTGCATGCGCAAAACGTCTCGCAGGCCGCGGTGAAAGTGGCGCCACTCAGCGATGACACGCCGTTTTTCTCCGGGCCGAAGCCCTTCGTCAAAGTGGCGCCCAACTCCTTTGGCCCGACGTTTTCCGGACACAATCACAGCCCCGCCATCGCCGAATGCCCGAACGGCGACCTGCTCGCGGTGTGGTATTCCTGCGTCGATGAGGCCGGCACGGAGCTGAACAACCTCGCCAGCCGCCTGCGTGCCGGCGCGACCGAGTGGGAGCCGGCCTCGCTGTTCTGGGATGGCGCGGACGTCAACGATCACGCGCCGAAGCTCTGGTGGGACGGCGAACAAACTCTGTTTCATCTCGTGCGCGGCCATCGCGAGAACATCGTCCGCCACAGTACCGACAACGGCGTCACCTGGAGCCGGCCGGAGATCATCCAGCCGTGGAGCGAGATCGGCAACCAGCTGATGCGCACCCGCGACGGCACGATCCTGATGACGCAGGACGTGACCACCACCAGCCTCACGAAAAGCAGCGACGGCGGCCGGACCTGGACCTCCGAAACGATTGACGACAAGAAGCTGGCCCATCGCAACGGCAGCCCCGCCCGCCATGCCGGCATTCATGCGCCCGTGGTCGAGCTCGCCGACGGCCGCCTGATGAGCTTCGGCCGCCTCAACAGCGAGTCCGAGCAGAAGGCCTTCCAGTTCAAGACACCCGCCAGCTTCTCCAGCGACGGCGGCAGGACCTGGACACATGAGGCGACCGAGTTCCCCGCCATCAGCAGCGTTCAGCGACAGGCGCTCATCCGCCTGCGCGAAGGCCCCCTGCTCTTCTGCTCCTTCACCGACCTCTCCGCGAATGCCCGCCATCCGAAGGGCATGACTTTCAAGAGCCGGAAGGGCGAGTTCAACGGCGCCGGCCTTTTTGCCGCCGTGTCGTTCGATGACGGCAGGACCTGGCCTCACCAGCGTCTCGTCACGCCTGGCGGCAAGGAGCGCAGCGTCAACGGCATCGACCGCAACATGTTCCCGCTCAGCGACACCCGTGCCGAGCACAACGGCTACCTCGCCGCCATCCAGACCCGCGACGGCCGCATCCAGCTCATCAGCAGCCGCAATCACTATGTCTTCAACCTCGCCTGGCTGAAGTCGCTGCCCGAGGGGCCGTAGCCAGCGTCTCGTCTTCTCCTTCTCAGACCTGAACGCCGTCTTGGAGATGATTGCCGGGCGGCGAATCAATTGACGGTGAATCCATTCGTGATCGTGCGCACGACACCACCGTTGTAGGTGATGACCACGTTGCGCGCTCCAGTCGTCGCGTTGGCCGCCACGGTGAAGGTGGCCGTGATGAGCGTCTGGCTGTAGCGGACGATGCCGCTGACCGTGACGCCGGTGCCGCTGCCGAAGGTGATGCTGGTCACACCGACATTGGCAGGTGGAAGCGGCAGCTCGATGACAACGCCCGCCGAAGTCCCGCGGGCCGCATTGTTAGGCGTGACCGTGTTCGCCCCGCCGCCGACCGGGGTGCTGCTGGTGAACCAGGTCCCCGCAATGCCGTTGCGGTCATAGGTGGCCAGGGCCGTGCGCGTGGTGCGGTAAAAGCGCCGCGCCTGACCGCCCGCGACACCGGTTTCGGTGGCGTTCACCACATCATCGCCCGTCGCCGTGACGGAGGGCGTGAGAGCGCTCCAGGCCAGAAGGTCGTTGCTGGCCTCGATCTGATAAGTGCCGCCCTCCACCCCACTCCAGGTCAGCGTGGCATCCCCGGTGGAGGCATTGACCGACATGGCATGCTCCTGATCGGCCTTGAGAGGCCCGGCGATCAACGCGGTGGCGACAGGCTCGCTGATGCTGGTCACCGCCCCGCCCGTGGGGCTGCCGAAGAACTGCCGCCCCGTCGTGTAGGGGAACAACGGCGTGCCGTCCGTGGCGATGGGCGTGAAGTAGGCCCAGGTGCCCGAGGGAAACTCCGGGGTCACGCAAAAACGGGCGTTCTGCTCATTGAGGTCAAAGTGAACACCCTGCGTGAACCCCAGGTCGCCAAGAAACTCATAGTCCTCGATGTAATGCCCCAGCAGAAAGCCGGTGCCGACATTCGGGCCGTACTGGTTCGTCGCGAGCGTGGCGCTGCGGCCCTGCAAGCGCGCCGCCCAGGCTGGCAATGCCTGCCGGGTGGTGATGGCGGTGGTGCCGTTGGCGCCGTCGCGGAGCGCGAAGCCGCTGACCATGCGCCGCAGTCCGCTGCCGGCGTCCATCGGCGAGGAATAACCATAAGGTCCGTACACCGGCAGGCCGTCCTGGGCCCAGGCGACGATGGGCGAATGCTTGGTCACCGGAGCGGCCGACTCGGTGTAGAGGTTGGTCGCGGCGTTGTAATCCACGTGGTCGCCCAGCTGATGGCGCAGGGCCACGGGCTGGGCGTGATAGTGGTAGTTGCTGCCCGCCTGATGGGCGAAGGCCGGGTCAAAGGTGACGCTCTCATTGTGATAGGCGTCCCGGTTCCAGATGCCGTCGCCGGTGAAGCTGCCGCCTGGAGTGGCGTCGGCGGTGTTGGCGGTGGAGTAGGAAAAGGCGTCGCGACAGTCAAAGAGGCTGACGCCGTTGACCATGCGACCCGTGGCGCCGAGGCCGGTGTTCACCTTGGTCGCGGGGATCACCGGGCTGCGGGGGAAGCGCCATTTCACGGCCTGGTTGGCCGGGTAGTTGGGGAACAGGTTTGTCCTGGCGGCATTCAGATACCAGGGGCCCATGACGTGGCTGGCCAGGCCGGTGCTGTGGATGTAAACCCAGTTCGTGCTGTAGTCCACCAGATGCACGTCGCTGTAGGCGGGCGTGCCTTGCACTCCCTCACCACGGCTCCAGGTCGTGGAGGAGGACTGGGAGGCCTGCGCGGCAAGCGTGGTGTAGATGCGTGCATACTGGCCGCTGTTGACGCTGTGCCAGGAGGTGATGAGCGGATCGGCGGGCACCCCGGACACGGCATAGCCGACGGTCTGCTGCTTGAGCGCGGCATAGGCGGCCTGGGCCGCGGCGGTGATGCTGGAGCCCAGCAGGTTTGTGGCCTGGTTCGCATCCGTGCTGACATTGAAAAACTCCTCATGCCCGTCATCAAACTGGAGCAGCGTGTAACCGTTGGCATCGGTGATCGCACGCCCGCTGACGCTGGCGGCCAGGTCGCTGCTGAACATCTGGCTCATCACCACGCGGCTGGCATCGGTGGTGTTTTTCAGGATGGGCATGAGGCTGCGGGAGTCGAGCGGGTTTGCCGCCGGCTGGGTGGCCGTCACGTTGATGCCCGCCAGTTCCAGAACCGTGCTGTAAAGGTCCACGGCATGAACAGGCGCGCTGCTGCTGCGGTTGGGGCTGACCACCGCCGGACCTGCGATGATCATGGGCACGCGCGTGCCACCCTCATAGATCGTCTCCTTCGAGTGGGCGGCGCTGTAGGGCGTCTGGATCACGTTCGAGGGCGTGCCGTTGTCGCCGAGGAAGATGACGTTTGTGGTGGCGAGATTCACGACGCCAAGGATGCGGCCCACCTCCGTGTCGAACGCCTCGCACATGGCCTCATACATGCCGCGATTGGTCGTCGGGGTGCCATAGCTGTGCAGGTTGGCGGGCGGCACATGCAGCGGCGCGTGCGGGGCGTTGAAGGCCGCCCAGGCCAGCCAGGGCGTGCCTGCGGGCTGGGCCTGGATGAAGGCGATCACGTCATCGGCCGTGTCCGTGGTTGCATAACGGGTGGTCGCCGTGGCGGTGTTGTTGACGATCTTCGTCCAGGCCGAGTAGTCGGGCAGTGCGCCGATGAGGGTGCCCGCGAAGTTGGGCCAGCCGCCGACGCTGCGGGGCGTGTCATTCGTTCCAGCCCCTGAGTTGAGGTGCCATTTGCCAAACATCGCCAGCGAGTAGCCCAGCGCTGAATTCGCCGAGAAGGCCTCCGGCAGCGTGAACTCGGAGCTCGAAAGCTGCGGGCTCGCGGCGGTCGTCAGCTGCGCGCCGATGCCGGTGCGGAAAGGATGCCTGCCGGTGAGCATCGAGGCGCGGGTCGGCGAGCAGGTGGGATGCGCGTAGGCGTTGGTGAAAAGCACGCCGCTGCTTTTGAGCGATGACAGGTTAGGCATGGGCGGCTTCGAGGCCGAGGCGGCGGCCGTGAGGGGAAAGCTGTCCGCCCCGAGATCATCGGCGATGATGACGAGGAGGTTCGCCGGCTGGGCAAGGGCGGCCCCGGCGGCCAGAAGCAGGCAGCAAAGCAGTTTCATGGCGCCAGCCTGAACGAGGCTACCTTTCGGCAGGATGACAATGCCGGCGAAGTTTCGTCATCCTGGCGAAAGGTTTCATGCTTTAATGAAGGTCATGCGCCTGCTGATCGTCGAGGACGAGCCCGACCTGCTTCGCGCGCTCGCCCGGGCGCTGCGGGAGGATGGTTATGCCGTGGACACCGCCGAGGATGGCGAGGACGGGCGATTCAAGGCCCTGGAATGCGACTACGACGCCATCGTGCTCGACTGGATGCTGCCGGTGATGAACGGCCTGGAGGTGCTGCAGGCCCTGCGTGCGAGGAAGCAGACGCCCGTGCTGATGCTGACGGCCAAGACAGCGGTCGGCCACCGCATTGAAGGGCTGAACAGCGGTGCGGACGACTACCTGGCGAAGCCTTTTGACATCAACGAGCTGCGCGCACGGCTGCGGGCCCTGATCCGACGCAGCGGCGGACAGGCGCGCGATCTTGTCGTCATCGGCGAGGTGGGCATCGACACCTGGGGCAAGTGCGTGACGCTGGCGGGCGAGCCGGTGGTGCTGACGGCGCGGGAATATGCGCTGGTGGAGTACCTGGCGCTGCGGCGCGGCAAGATGGTCAGCCGCACCGAGCTTTACGAGCACCTGTTTGACGAGAACGAGGACTCGCTTTCCAACCTGCTCGACGTGCGGGTTTCCCTGGTCCGCAAGAAGCTGGGCGCCGAGTTCATCATCACCAGGCGAGGCCAAGGATACTGCATTCCCTGACGCATGAGCACCGACGCCAACACAGGGATGCAGGACCGGGCACGGCACGGGTCTCCGGCCACGCTTCAACGGTCCCTGCTTCCGCAAAGCCTGCGCACGCGCATCCTGGCCTGGCACGGGGCGCTGCTGGCCTGCGTGCTGGCGGCCTTTGGCGTCACGGCGCTCCGGCTTCACTGGAACGGCGAACTGGAGCGCATGGACCGTGTGCTGGATGAGCCGCTTTCCATGCTGCACCGCTCCCTCCATCATCAGGGTGTCCTGGAGGGCAATCCACCCGGACCGCGGTCGGCGCCGCCGGAGGCCTACCGGCTTCCAGAAGACATGGCGGCCAGGTTCAAGGAACACGGCATCGACTTCGGAGTCTGGAGCCGCACGGGCGCGCTGCTGGCGCATTCCCAAGGAATCCCCGAGGCGATGCCCATGCCGCCCGTGAAAGGCCTGGTACCCTTTGTGGTTCACCGACGCAGCCGCGGCGAGATGCGCGAGGCCTACCTGATCACGCCTCCCGGCGAATGCTTCCTGGCGGCGGTCTCCATGGAACGTGAATTTCAGGCGGCTTCCCGACTCGGCCTTTGGCTGCTGGCGCTGGGCCTGGGGGTGCTGGGGGCCGGCCTGCTCGTGGATGCCTGGATCCTCCGGCGCTCCATCCGGCCCGTCGAGGAGATCATCAGCGCCGCCGAGCGCATCAGCCGTGGCAACCTAGGGGCCAGGATAGAGACCCGGGCTGACACCGTGGAGCTCAGCCGGCTCACGAACGTGCTGAACGAGACCTTTGCCAGCCTCGACCACACCTTTGCCCAGCAGGCGAGGTTCAGCGCGGATGTGGCGCACGAGCTGCGAACGCCGGTGAGCGTGCTCATTGCCGAGGCTCAGGGAATACTGGAGCGCGAACGCAGCCCGGAAGAATACCGCGAGACGATCGCCGCGACCCTGCGCTCGGCCAGACGGATGAGCGGGCTGATTGAATCGCTGCTGGATCTGGCCCGCATCGAATCGGAAGCGGACTCGCAACGCTCAGACTGCAACCTGGCCGTCCTGAGCGCGGAGGTGATCGACAGCCTGCGCGGCCTGGCGGAGTCGCGTGGTGTCACCCTGGAGGTCAGGCTCGACCCTGCGCCCTGCGAGGCAAACCCGGCCCAGGTGGCGCAGGTCATCGCCAACCTGGTGATCAATGCCATCCAGCACAACACGCAGGGCGGCCATGCCTCCGTCTTCACCGGCAGTGCGGATGGTGCGGCATTCGTCACCGTTGAAAACAGCGGCCCAGGCATCCCAGCGGAGGATCTTCCGCATGTCTTCGAACGCTTTTACCGGACGGACAGCTCCCGCAGCCGCAAGACCGGCGGCGTCGGGCTTGGACTGGCCATCTGCAAGGCCATCGCCGATGCACACGGTGCGGGGCTGACCGTGGAAAGCCAGCCGGGCGTGATGACACGCATCCGTCTCCGACTTCCTCTGAAATCATGAGAGGCTCCGCCGCCCGGCTCGCGCTCGCCCTTCTGCTGCCACTCACGCAGGCGGAAGCCGCGCAGCTGTCCGTGCGCATCCGCCCGCTTTGGCAGGGCAGGCCGCTGATGATGAACGAGGTCGGCCTGACCCGTCCAACAGGCGGCAGGGTGTCGGTGACACGCCTGGCCATGCTGCTCTCACGGGCACGGCTGCGCGATTCCAATGGGCGCTGGATCGGCGCGGAGGCATGGGCGGAGTTTGTGGACGCGGGCTCCGGCAGGCTGTCCTTCCGGCTCGATGGCATTCCAGCGGGAGTCTACTCGGCCTTTCGCTTCGACCTGGGGCTCGATGAAAAAACGGACCGTGCGGAGGTCACGCGCTGGCCGGCCTCGCACCCGCTGAACCCGTCCGTCAACGGCCTGCACTGGAGCTGGCGTGGCGGCCATGTCTTCTGCGCCGTCGAAGGCCGTCATGAGCTTTCGGGTGGTCAGATCGCTGGTTATTCCTTTCATCTCGCGGGACAGGCCTGCCGGGGAACCGTGGAGGTGCCCGTGCAGATTGACCTGACGGACCGTCCAGCCAGAACCCTCGTGCTGAACCTGCATGCCGACCGCTTTTTTGACGCCGTTCATGCCATCGACCTGAGTGCATCCGACTCCACGCATTCCGCCGACGACGATCCGCTGGCGGCGCGGCTGGCGGACAACGCCATTCACATGTTCGGCCTGGAGCAGGTCACGCCTGAAGGCCTGGATGTCTCCACGCAAGACGCGCCGGGCGCGGAAATTCCCGGCTGGTTGCGGGAACGCATCCCCGCGCATTTTCCCCGGATGAAGCTTCCCGCGGACAATCCGCTGACAAAGGCCGGTGCAGCCCTGGGGCGGACCTTGTTCCATGACGTGCGGCTCTCCTCCAACAACCGCCAGTCCTGCGCCAGCTGCCACGACGCCACGCACGCCCTCAGCGATGCACGGCGATTCAGCCTCGGCGCGGAAGGCAGGGCGGGCACGCGCCAGGCCATGCCCCTCTTCAACCTCGCGTGGAAACCCGCCTACTTCTGGGATGGACGGTCCCCCAGCCTGCGTGACCAGGTGCTGCGACCGATCCAGGATCCGGACGAGATGCATGAAACCCTTCCCCGGGCCGTGGCAAAAATTCAAGACCTCGGACCGGCCTTCGCCTCCGCGTTTGGCTCGAACGACATCACGCCTGAACGAATCGCCAGGGCGCTTGAACAACATCTGCTGACCCTGGTTTCCGGCAGCTCCCCCATGGACCGCACGGTCACCGAGGACTCCAAGCTCAGCGCCCGGGAACAACGGGGCTTCACGCTGTTCTTCACCGAGAGTGACCCGGGACGCGGCATCCGAGGAGCCGACTGTTTTCACTGCCACGGCGGAGCGCTTTTCAGCAATCACCAGTTCCTGAACAACGGCCTGGATGCGGACGAGGCTTTCAAAGACGAAGGCCGCGCCCGCGTCACCGGCCTGAGAGCGGACCGTGGCAAGTTCATGGTGCCCAGCCTGCGCAACATCGCCCTGACCGCGCCCTACATGCACGACGGACGCTTTGCCACTTTGGCGGAGGTCATCGAGCATTACGATCACGGCATCTGCCCAAGCTCGAGCCTGGATCCCAACCTGGCCAAGCAGCTGCGCCATGGCGGGCTCGGGCTGTCGCAGGAGGACAAGGACGCCCTCGTCGCGTTCCTGAAAAGCCTGACGGACGACGCCTTTGCTCGTGAATCATCGCCGTAGCTTCGGTTGCCAACCGAAGCCTTCTGGAGCGAGAATAACTGCCCCCTGGGATCTGCCTTGGCCGGCCTCAGGCAGACATGCTGATGAGATTCCCCAAACCGCTTTGATGTGCCATCAATTCGACTTGGACCTCTTGCGGAGATTCAGACCGTCCGGACGGTTGATCAAGTCCACCAGCCTCAGCAGATCCTCCTCGCTGATGTCCACAAACGAGTCGATCGATCTCAGCGCGGCGACCACCTCCGCGTGAGTGTGTGTCACCGGGGCACTCGCCGGAGTCGGCGGCGGAGGCACCCGCGGACGGCTGAGAACCGCCGGGTAGCGCCGCCAGCGGAAGGCGAAATTGATCGCAACGGCAAGCAGCACCATCAGCAGCGCGTTGGCCAGCACCGGCATCAGCACAAACTGATAACCCAGTTCATGCACGGCCTGACCCCCCATCACCGCAGTGAAGGCCGTGGCGCCGCCCGGAGGATGGATGCAGCGGAGCTGCTGCATGACAACGATTGAAAGCCCGACCGCACAGGCCGCCGCCAGGTGAGGTTGAGAAACATGCCGGGCGCAGGTGACGCCGATGACGGCCGAGATCAAGTGCCCGGCAACGACCGGCCAGGGCTGGGAGAGCGAACCGTGAGGCACGGCAAACAGCAGCACCGCCGAGGCCCCCATCGAGGCGATGACGCATGCCGCGCCTTCTTCAGGCAGCACCCAGGAAGCCGTCAGGACCAGGATCAGCATGGACAGGCCTCCGCCCAGGGCGGCAACGGCCTTTTCCAGGGGGCTGACCTCGACAAGCTCGATGCCCAGCCAATGACGAAGCGTGGGGGTGGGCATGTCAGCAGAGGAAAGCGTCGCCGCCCAGGAAACGCGGCGTCAGAAAATGGCAATGGACGTGGACATGCCTCATGGAAGCACTTGCCGGGCGTGGGTTGGGTTGGTTGACCCGGCTGCAGGTAAACGCATCGTATCACGATACTTTTTCAACAAAAAGTGGCGGGACCTCTTTTTCAGGGGCAAGCATGGGCCATGGCAGCACGCAGGCCGCTCTCCAAGTCCCAGTATGAAGACCTCGCCGCCTTCCGGTTCCGGCTGCGCCAGTTCCTCCGCTTCAGTGAAAACGCGGCGCTGGCCGCCGGTGTGACCGCCCAGCAGTACCAGGCCCTGCTGGTCATCAAGGGCTTCCCGGGACGCGACCATGTCACCATCGGCGAACTGGCGGATCGTTTGTTGATCCGCCATCACAGCGCCGTCGGCCTGACCGACCGGCTGGTGCTGGAGAACCTCGTCGAACGCTGCGCCTCGGAAGGTGACCGCAGGCAGGTGCATGTCCGGCTGACAACGCGTGGCGAACGCATCCTGGCCGACCTGGTCGCCACGCACCGGGAGGAGCTTCGAATGGCGGGACCCGAGCTGCGCCACCTGATCCAGCAGGTGAACCTGGGTGAAACACGGGCGGAGGATTGAACGTCACCTCCGCTTCAGCAAAAATAGTCCGATTACCCATCATCATGCAGCGACTCCTGATTGCACTCGCCCTGATCAGCCACAGCCTGCCGCTTCTCGCGCAGGAACCCACACCCAGGACACCTGAAACCCTGGACGTCGCCGGGCACCAGGCCGTGGTGTATGCCGCGCCGAAACCTGCGGAGGGCAAACCCTGGGTCTGGTATGCACCGACGCTGAAGGGCGGCGTGTCGCTGGCGGGCCGGAAGATGTACTTCGAGGCGTTCATGAACGCGGGCATCAGTCTTGCGGGCTACGATCTTGGAGAGGTGCGGGGCGCACCGGAAAGCACGGCCAAGTTCAGCCTCTTTTACGAAGCGATGGTGAAGCGCGGCTATTCCGCAAAGCCCATCCTGCTTGGCCAGAGCCGTGGCGGCATGATGACGCTGGCCTGGGCGTTTCGGAACCCGGACAAGATCCGGGCCTGGGTCGGCATCTATCCGGTCTGCAATCTCGCAAGCTGGCCGCTGAAGAACTCGAAGCCGCAGACACTCGCCGACTTCGGCCTGCCGGAGGCGGAGCTGGTGGCGCGACTGAAGGAGTTCAATCCCATCGACCATCTCGCCGGCCTTGCTGCAAACAAGGTGCCCATGTTTGCCGTGCATGGAGACAGCGACGTCGTGGTGCCTTACGACGACAACACCCGGATCCTCAAGGAACGCTACGAAGCCGCCGGCGGCTCCTTCACCGTGAAAATCATCCCCGGCGAAGGCCACAAGGTCGGCCCGTCCTTCTTCGAATGCCGGGAGCTGGTCGATTTTGTGACTGGCTTGAAGTAGCTTCGATTGGCAAGCCTTTTGACGATCTTCATGGGGCCATCAAGGGGATGCTTGCTCAGCATCCTAGAAGAGAAGAATGATGAGCTGGAAGTCTTGATTTGGAGAACCATCTCCGCCGCAACTTGTTTCCTGCTGCCCCCATCAATGTCCCACCCCATGTGGCAACATGGTTCAAATCTGACCATGAAACGAAACGCCCGCGAGTTCATCCGCTCCACCACGACCCTTCTTGATCACATTCTTGCCACACTCACCCAGGAGGAACAGCATGACGTGCTGGATGCGTTAGCCGGGGAGGTTGAGGAACGGCTGGACGCCTTAATTGAGACTGTCGAATCGTGAACGCACCCGCTACCCGAATTGCTCCATGTACATCGCCGCCCACCCACCCGAAAGCGTCTATTTCCAAAAAGACCACGACACCCTCGAAAAGCGTTCCGGCCGCTGGCTGAAGGACTTGGCCCGCCAGAGTCGGGCACCCGCCTTCGATTTGGAGGTGTGGGCTCCCGCACGGGAAGCTAACGGGCGCAAGCCTAAATCATTCATCGAAAGATGAAATCATAGTGGCTTGTTTGACCGACAAATAACAACTTATTCTCGTGCTCATCCAAGCGAGCGACAATCCTCAATCCATAATCTCATAATGCCAGGATTTGATCATGACCCACTTGCGGACGTAGAGGCGATAAGGCAATTGCTCGAAGGTTATAAATCCGGATACCCATTTCTCAAAGAGGCGCTGCAGAATGCACAGGACGCACGCGCCACCAGAGTCTGGTTCCAGTGGCATCGCGGGCTAGCCAAAGTGAATCATCCTTTGCTCAAAGGACCAGCGCTCTTGCTCGTCAATGATGGCCCGTTCGACCAAGAGAGTCAGCAGGGTATCCGCTTGATTGGGCTAAGCAATCGTGCGGCTGACACTGAGCGCATCGGCAGGTTTGGTCTCGGCATTAAATCGTTGTTCCATGTTTGCGAAGGCTTTTTCCACATGGAATCCGGCTTGGACTCCGAGCTGCGAGGTTTTTTGACGCCATGGCATGCCGCAGAGGAAGAGAAAACAAAATTCCATGCGGATTGGTGGACGACTTCTGATGACGATTGGAAGGCGATGGCAATCGTGATTAACGAGAGCCTTCCCAAAGAATTCAAATCATGGTTCGCAATCTGGATACCCTTGCGAACCTCATCAGTAATCAATAAAATCCAGACCATACGAGCTGACTGCCCGGGGAAATCTTCGGATCGCTGTGATCCGAGTCTTATCCAAGCTTTCGAAACCACATCACCGTCCATTGCGGATTCGATGGTTTTTCTTGAGGGATTACAGGCAGTTGATTTCCATGATGGAGTCAAAAAAAGACTTCAATTAAGTTACCAAGGTGAGAATAAGAATCCGACCTTCAGCATAGGACAAAACAAATTTTGGAAAAGGTGCTTCAAAAATCCGCAACATCCGACAATTCGAAAGATTCAGGAGAGTCCGCACTGGCCAAAAGTATCAGATCGTCGAACAGGCGGTCAGGCGAGTGACAAGGCAAACTGGGAGGGCGGGGTAGCGGTTTCCCTGTCGCCTGTTGGAGACAACCAAGCGACGCTGAAAGTCTTTTGGTCTGTGTTTTTGCCAGTCGGAAGCAAGCCGACTGCTGAGGTGCGATTGAATCAATCGAAATCGAACCTGAATATTTTCCTGCACGGCTACTTTTTTCCAAACCGCGATCGCACCCATGTCTTTGGTGCAGAAGATGGTTTTTCCCAGGCGGGTGACCCGAGTGAGGACGCACTCAAGCAGGAGTGGAATCGACAACTGGCAACCGCTCCAGATGGCGTTCTATGCCATTTAATCCCAGTCTTGGAAGACTTTTTCTGCGAAGAAAAAGTCTCGGAACAAGGCATTGAAGAAATCGTGCGCGGACTTAGCGGCCAGGCTGTGTTTCAGCTGTACCGCAAGGCCATCTGTCAGGTTCATCATTATGCGAGGTGTTTGACTTCAAAAGGATGGTCGTGGCAGAGTTTCAGCACGGAAGAGCAAATGATATCGGTTCCATGCCTGCATCATTCGATAAAATATTTGGAGCAGCTGTTGTTGGAGGTTGTGGACACCAACAAATTGGCCCGGCTTGATATTCATGAGCAGGCCGCTTTGACCCATCAAGAACGGTCTGTGGATTGGAATCCCTCGGTGCTGAGACACTTTTGCAGGGCTTTGCGCTACACCTGCCTTGAGAGTAACCGTGAAGCGCGTGAATATGTGCGCTCGCTGCTGGCGTACTTCCGTGAAGTGGCAGCTACATGTGCAGAGACTTGGGAAAAACTGCCGCTGTACACAGTAGTCTCGGCGCAAGGGGTAAAGAAGATCGTTTCCACCAAACAAATCCAGCAGTGGGATAAGGAAGGGGTGGTCTTTCTTTTGGATGGCAACGATTGGCGGCACTCTCTCCATCGCAGTTGTCCCGGCATCCATCTTTGGCTCATTGAAGGGGTGTGCCCGCCGGGTTTCTTGGCAAGAACTCTGGATGCCTATGCAGTTGGGGCTTTGATCTTGAGGGAATGCGCACTCGGTGCACCGAGTGAAAGACGGGGTCTTTTTCAAAAACTGCTTGGCTCGATCAATGATCATCATGTCAAGCAAGCTGCGAGGTATCTGCTGCATGGGAGTTTCGAGCACCGCGAATCGATGCAGTTTCTGTATTTTTGCGGAACAGACCAGCAAAGCGGAACATGGGGGAAGATCCTGAGGCTGGTTCTCTCTCAAATGGCCGAACCGTGGCGCGCCCTGAGCAAAGATTATGCGGAGTTCATCACACCTGACCAGGCATCGAGTCTTGGTGTTTCAAAAGCCGATGCCGATGCGTTTCGAGACTTGTGCCGATCTTCCGATGTGGACTTGTCGGCTTGGCCGCTTGCGCCTGACCATGAGTTTTTGATGCTCAATTTGGAGCATGGAACCCATTTTGATCCTCAAGCTGACAACAAACTGCTCAAAAAGCTTGCGATTCATGAATGCGGCAATGGGCAATTTATTGCGCTGGATGAGCAATCCTGGCTGGAGCCCGTTGAGGGATTCAATCCAGAGGATCAGTTCCCAGAACTATGGAATGAGCTGAGCCTGCAGGCACACATTGTGAAGCGCGCAAAAAATCGCCACGTGGTGTTGCGGCAGCAAGAGGTCTTCGGAGAGCGAGTTCTGGACTCAAACGGGATCATTCAGTTGTGCTGTGCCCAGCCAAATCCTCACCGATTTGCACCGCTGCTTGTGTCATGCTTGGGACGAGGCAATCCAAATACGGAAGCTCGCAGCAGTCTGCTGAGGGCTACGTGGTTGCCCGTAAGGAATGGCGAACCCGCAAAAATCGAGCAGCTGCTCTGGTTGGAAGATGCAGAGGATGAACTGGACGCTCTGGTGAGGAATAGCGATGCCAAGGGTTTGGTGGTGACCCGCAGGATGATCGATCTGGAATTGGATAGCCGTGACAATCGAGGCGCTTGGAACACGCTATCCTCACAACTGATTCCAAGAGGAAAGGACGTTCTCGAACTGCTTGGTTTGGCTTTTGAAAGCAGTTTCGACTGCCATTGCGGCATTGGCCTGCGAGACATAACGGAGCTAACGAATTGGCTGCAGGCCACGGAGACCCTTGAGCGGGACATCTCATACGCGCGCAAATTAATTCAAAAGCTGTGCACGGAGACGACTGGACCCGGGGCCGAGATCGCGCAAAGTTTCGCTCTGGAGGTCGCTAAAATTTTTGCTCGGCCGTGGCGAACCGAGCACGCGAAACGCTACGACAATGCGTTGGAAGCATTGCACCAGCGACACGAGCAGGCAGATGATCGGATTCGGGACGTGATAGCGGAGATGTTTTGTAAGTATTTGGGGCAGGCTTATCAAGCCGGATGCTGGACACGGTATCGACAGCAGGAAGATTTTCTCCTGCTAAATCAACGTGGTGAATGGAAGTCTGTCCGGAAGCTGGTTCGTCCCAGCGAAGGTCTTGACCCGGCGTATCTTTTGGACTGTTCTCAAGCATCGGCTCTCGGCTTGTCGCAGGCGCGTCCAGAGGATCCAGATCAGCCAGTGGCGATTGATGTCACGGAGTCAGCAGAGAGTGCGGCCGATCTGCTCAGAAATTACGGTGAAAACTTGCCGCACATGCAACGACGTTGCTGGGGGGCCTTCGTGGCGCTTCTGGGTGATGATCTACCCATTCGTCAATTGGCTGATGAGTTGACGGGAGACACACATGGCTTTCGCAAGGGTCTTGTGGTCGATTCTCAAACGAGGGACAAGCTATCGAATCTGCATTTCCGCTGCACTCTGATCGATGGAACCTCGATTGAAATGCAGGCACTCAACGGAGATTTGATCGACGTTCCGATCTCCTCGCTGGAGGGCTCGTTTCTTGTGCCTGACCCGAAAGGGCAACTGGCTACATGGGAGATTCATGCAGGCCAGCACATCCATCGCATTCGATTGCTGAGTTCGGAACGTTTTCAAAGCCTCAACTCGGGCAGTCTGCTGGACCGGCTGAAACTCTCCATTCGTCAGTTGCTCGATGCGGCCCTGAGAAGCGCCTCATCAGATCTCGACGAGTTTTTTCAGAAAATTCTGGGGCTTCAAGAGCAGAGCCTTGGGATTGCGCAGCAGAACATCGTGCTCGGCGCGGAAATGCACCTTCAGCAGTTGGCATGGCGTAAGCTCGCACACCACGGCTTGTCGGCGGTCTTTAATGATTTATCAAAAGCGAAAAGTCTTGAGGCTTTGGCGAGGCAGCAGGAGAGCGTCCATTATGCAGGCGTTGATGAACCTCGACGCAATCACGAGGAAGCGGGCCAATTGAGGGAGCGCAGCCTCTTGGAATTGGAGAAATTGTTGAGAGATGATTCGAGCTTGCACCTCTCGCTTGCAAAGGCGATGCGCAAAAAAATCGGAGAGAGCGGGTACATAACCGAATCGATACCATTTGAGCTTTTCCAGAATGCGGATGACGCCCTCGGGGAGTTGCAAAATGCCCAAGACACTCCACCGGTTTTTGTTGCCGAATTCGGCAACGACGTGGCACGCTTCGCGCACTGGGGGCGGATCATCAATTCGGTGTCCGGCGCTGGTGGGAACTGGATGAAGCTGGATTTGGTCAAAATGATCCTTTTGAATGGATCCGATAAGTCTCATGAAGACTCTTCGAGTGAAGTGACGGGGAAATTTGGTTTAGGCTTCAAGAGTGTTTATTTGCTGTGCGACCAGCCGCGAGCCGTCAGCGGCTCGCTTGAATTTGAGGTGCGCGGAGCCACGTATCCAGCTCGACTTCCCCTGCAGCAGGCTTCCAGTTTGAGGAACTGGTTGAAGGATCAGAAGCCCGGAGTGAATTCCGGCACAGCATTCGAACTACCTATTGCCGTTCAGAATCCGCCGCATTGGTTCGAGCGGTTCGAGACTCTTGCGCCACTTCTTGCTTTGTTTGCGAGGCACTTGAAGGAGGTGCGGGTCAATGGCGCTACGCCAACGGTTCATCGCTGGTCAGCCAGACATCGATTCACGGCCGAGGGATGCGTGATTGAACAGGGCAGCATTGCCACAGGAAGTGTGATCAAGATTGCATCTGAGTCAGGACAGTTGAGTTGGCTGTTGGGTTGGGTGGACGGCGGTTTTAATCTGCTGCCTGATTCTTTGCCCTGCCTTTGGATCACAGCGCCCACTCGTGAGCGTGGACTGGGCCTCGTCCTGAACGGGCCTTTTGAGCCCGATCCTGGACGGTCAGGGCTCGGAAGGGGAACGGAGGCCATGCAAAAGAATGCGTCACTGTTTGCAGCAGCCGCAGATCTGTTGGCAAACGGTTTGCTGGCTCTTGGACAGGGGCGGGGGCCTGCTGAACTCTACGCGGATGATGGGAAGAGTGAGCGTCTTTGGCGGTCCGCATGGGAGGTCTTTTCCAGTTTGCCCAGTGCCGACAGATCAAGTTCAGCTGCCCACGATGAAGTGATTCAGTGCGTCTGGCCCCGCAACCAGCTTAGTGGATATGCCAAGCTGGCAACTCACGTACGGGTCATTCCAAATGGATTGCCCGGAGCATTTGCTTGTCTGACATCGACCGCGTTGATCCGCTACAAAACCACGGGTTTCCTTGAACATGCAGATGGCAGGCGCTTGCTCACCGCCGTGAGCGAATGGCCGGAGTGCCGCTTTGGGGAAACTCTGGATCCCACTTGGTTGGCGGCTTCACCGGTCGTCGGCGTGCTGCACAAGCATTTAGGCGAGGCTGCCGTCCGAGTCGATGAGGTTTCGCTGCGATTCGTTCTTGAACACCTGATCGCTGACAGGCGCGTCAACGTTGCCATTGCCGCAAAACTGGGTGCATACCTCACGGAGCAGTTTTTTGACCTTGAACAGGGTTATCTGTGGTCGCACGAGGAGATGAACAATGTGCAGCACTACCTAAATTCGCTGCTGTTTCTGAACGAACAGGGGAAGTGGGTGGAGTCGGGACTGCTCTTGAGTGCTGGTCAATCGGACTACGAGCCGCTTCGTGCAGGATTTGCGCCGGCCAATCGTTGTCTGTCGGACGCGTATTGCCATCCGCAAACACAATCTTTTTTTGCGCTTTGCCGAGGCGATCTTCAGGTCACCTCTGAGGAGATGGCCGAGTGGATCGGGCTTCACCTCAAACGTCAGGACAGCCCACGCTTGGCTGCGGCCCTCCGATACTTGGCATCCGGTGACGATGTGGTTCCCTCCTGTGCTCGGCAGCTAGCCGAAGAAAGAGACGCTTTGTTGAGCAGCAGTGAATTTCACCAGCTTTGCCCGGAGGATCAGCATCGTATTCGAAATACGTTTGCGATAGCGAAACTCATGGAGGCGAACCGATTTGGGGCGCCGGGGCGTGGACCCATTGGAGCGCCTGATCCAGATCCTGAACTGGGCTTTGAGTCTCCACTCGATCTCGAGGATTTGCTCGATGCATGGGAGGGGCGCGAAATCGATGCGATCAAGCGGTTTACCCTTTCGGGCGACTTGCGACCGTTGGTATTCCCCGACCTTGACGGTGACGAGAAACTGAGAGCAAGGCTTCTGGAAACAGAAAGCATTGCAGGTCGAGCGGCCTGGTACAGGTTGCTCTGCCTTGGCTGTGCCTTGAGTTTGCCTTTGGGCCGCACTCCTTACGAGCGGATCATGCGTTTCTGGGAACACCGCCTGGGCGAGGATTTTTGGAAGGCGACCATACCGGACACTTTGCAAATCGCGGCAACTCAGAAGTTTGAAGAACGTCTCGACCGATTTTTTGAAAAAATCATTCACCGAACTTTCCGTGATGCGAACGCCAGCGGTGAGGAGGCAGACTTCTGGCGGCGCGTCTTTTATGATTTTCGCAAGATGCACTTCTTCGTCTTTGGCGAGAATAACTTGCCGGAGCTGATTCTGCAAATTGCCAGTAGCGATGGTGTTGGCGGCAGCCAGCTCGTGCAGTTCCTGCGCTCAGGCCACGTGCCTCCAGCTTTGCAGACTCCGGGTCACGAGCACTGGGCAGGTGTTGTCGGGCAGAGTATGTCTGCGCCGCTCTTGTTCGTCATGCGTGAGTTGGGCCGGCTTCACATCCTCCCTGAAGGTTTTGAGAGCGCGTGCTTCTACATGAACAGCCCTGCACGCCGCGTTGCCTTCAGGCTCGGGTGGATCGATGAGGAAGAACTGCGCAGCTACTCGTTTGAAAATCTTGTGAGATTGAGCCAGAGGGTTTGTGAACAAATGACGAACGAAGCACCCGAGCTTTCGCCCTATTTCGATTTGCCTTTGCAATGGTACGCCCATCAGAATCTCTAGCCATGCCTTCCCTCATTCAAATCCATGACCGCGTTTATCAGCCTGACATGCCTGAACGTGGCTACGGTGTCGTCAGGCTCATTGAGGAGAACGTCCTAACGGACGAGCGCACCTGCCAGGTCCAGTTTGAGTGGGTGCCCAGGCTTGTTGCGGTCTCGGAGCGGGAGTTGCGAAACGTTGCTAGCCTCGCCGGCGGTCAGCCTATCGCCACCGACGATCTCGGTGGTGTGGCGGAACTTCAGAGGCGTTTGAGTGCGGCATTGGTCATGGCCGAGAACAGCCAGACCGCCGCCTTCATCCGGTCGTTTGCGACACCCCTTCCGCATCAGGCTTTCCTGCTGGAGAAAGTGCTTTCCGGGAGGCGCTTCGGCCATGTGGTGGCCGACGATGTCGGCATGGGAAAGACGATTGAGGCTGGGCTTGTCATTGCTGCGCTCAGGCAACGCAATCCGCAGGCGCGGGTGCTGGTCCTTTGCCCGGCCGGTGTGGTGTTGCAGTGGCAGGACGAAATGGATGAGCACTTCGGATTGTCCTTCGACATCGCAGGCCGTGATTTCACGGCCGACCGAGCTCCGAATTGGGACTCCCATTCGCTTGTTCTCGCCTCGCTCGACACCTTAAAGCAGGAGCGCTTGAGGGACACCCTGAAGGGCATCCCACCCTTTGATTTGGTGGTCTGCGACGAAGCCCATCGTCTGACCGCCAGGCGCGAGTTCCTCAGCAATGATTTGTATCGCACGGTCAACTATCGCTTTTTGGAATGGCTCATCCAGGAAAGGCGGGTGGAATGGGAAAACCACACGGATGGCAGGCCGCGCTCGCCTCGTGTCCTTCTCATGAGCGCCACACCGCATCAAGGGGATGACCTCCGCTTCGCCTACCTACTGCAACTGGCCAGGCCTGATCTCATTGAGGCTGAAGCGGCTGTCCAGCCGGACGGCGCGCTGAGCGACAGCAAAGTCCTCGAAGAATGCCTGACCCGCACGGCGAAAAAGCGTGCGGTTGATTGGAGCGGCAAGTCCATGTTCCTAGGTCACGAGACGAAGACGCTGGAGGTGCCATTGACTGTCCCGGAGAAAACTGCCCTGCAGCGCTTGGCGCAATACGTCCAGTCTGAAATGGTCTTCGAGGAAACGACGGGTGAAGCGCTCGTCCGCGCCCTGGCAATGCACACATTTCAGAAGATTGCGGCCAGCAGTTGGGCGGCGCTTCGTGCGGCCATCGAAAAGCGCCTAAGCGGGCGAAACGTCGTGGTGCAGATTGGCGCGGAAGCGGATTCCATGGGTGAGGAATTTGCTTTTGTTGGAGGCACGCGCGAACGCGAGGCGCTTCGTGAGGTTTTGGCAGCCGTGGATACGGTCAAGGCCGACAGCAAGTGGAAGACTTTCCAAGAGTTGATTCAGCCCGGCAAGGGCTTCAGGGAGCCGGGCGACCGCATCCTGATCTTTACCCAGTACCGAGAGACGCAGAACTGGCTGGCCGAGCGTCTCACCGCGGCCGGAGAGCGGGTTATGCAGATTCATGGGAGCCTGAGTCTGGATGAGCGCCGGCAACAGCGGATGAACTTCGAGGCCGAAGGCACCGTGTTGATTTCGACTGAAGCGGGCAGTGAGGGGGCGAACCTTCACCGGCAGTGCCACTTGATGATTAACTACGACCTGCCGTGGAACCCCATGCGGTTGTTGCAGCGGATTGGGCGACTGGATCGCTACGGACAGAAGCACAAGGTGCGGGTGGCGAACCTCAAGGCACCTGAAAGCTGGGATACGATGATTGCCCTGAAGATTGAGGCCAAACTCGACGCCGTTCAGGCGAGCATGGGGCTCGTGGCGGACGAGGATTATAGGGCCATGATCCTCGGGGGCATCCACGAAGCCATCGACGTGCCTGACCTCATGCAGAAGAGCGGCTGGGGGTCCAACGCCAAGGCTCTTGATGCCGGTGTCGATGAAGCTGTGCAGTCGCTCTTGAAGCGCAAGTCTGCCCTGGATGCCCTGTTTCATGAATCGCTGGGCATGCCTGAAAACTATGGTCAGGGAGCGCCGGCGCTGAACAGTGAAGATTTCCGGCAGGCATTCACCTGGGCTGCGGCGGGACACGACATCGTGTTGAAAGAGACACGCACCTCCGACAACAAATTCCTCAAGTGTGTCTACCACTTTACGTTGCCGTCGGCCTTTCGCGGCGGTCTGCGGCCCAGTCGCGAGTGCTACCTCGTGTTTGACCGGGAGATGTTTGCCAGTGTCAGAGGAACGGTTTTGGGCAAGGCACGCGGCCAGGAGATCAAGCCGAGCTTGGCCGGCTTTGGCGATGCCGTGACCGACTGGTTCTTCCGCGGAGCCTTGCAGGCGGGTGCCGGGAGTGGCTGCTACACCATGAAGCGCCCCGGTGACGCACCGCTTGAGGAAGCCTGGTGGGTTGTTTTCGCGGCCCGCTGGAAAGGCGGGCGGGATTGGTCGGGGCCGGATCTGATTCTCGGCTATGGCGTGAATGCCCAAGGCATCGTGCTGCGCGCTCTGTCACCCCAGCAGATCATGACGGCGGCGAAAGTGGCGGAATCCGCATCCGTTTCGGAGGAGCTTGTCCTCCCCGACCTCAGTCCTGCCATGAGCGCTTGCAAAGGGGATCTGCGCCAAAAGCCCGAGGTTCAGGCAAACGCCACTAGCCTGAATCTCTGGCCTCTCTGTCTGATTCACCTGAGTGCCTCTTAATGGGTAGAATTTGAAAGCATTCGTCCAACCGCACACCACGCCATCTTGACTTGCCACCCGCTGCTGCGTGAAATGAATCTCCACTTCAAAACTGCCTGATCTGAACTACCCACATGCCCAGCCCCCAACGAACCTACGCCCCTGGAATGCGTGTCCTCTGCCGGGACGCGGAGTGGATGGTGACTCAGGTGAAGGCGGCGGATGGGCTCAATGCTGAATTTGCCATTACCTGCACTGGGGCTGACGACCTTGTTCGCGGCCACGAGGCGGTGTTTCTGACCCAGCTCGACGACATCATACCGGTGGACCCCAGGGAAACGGCTCTTGAGCCTGACCAATCTCCCGGTTTTGAGAAGGCAAAGCTCTTCCTCGAAGCCCAGCTCCGGCAGATGCCGTTCACTGATATGACCCCGAGCTTGGAAGGCATGGGCGCATTCAAACCGATGGGGTATCAGGTCGAGGCGGTGGACAAAGCCCTGCGCCAGATGCGTCCTCGACTGCTTCTTGCGGATGCGGTCGGTTTGGGGAAGACCATCGAGATCGGCATGATCCTCACGGAGCTGATCGCTCGTGGCCGTGGCAATCGCATTCTGGTGCTGACAAAGAAGTCCATGCTCACCCAGTTCCAGTCAGAGCTGTGGAACCGCTTCGCCATTCCTCTCGTCCGGCTCGACTCAGCGGGCATCGCCAAGCTGCGCCTGAAAATCCCCGCGTCGAAGAACCCCTTTGAGGTCTTCCACCGCGTCATCATGAGCATCGACACCTTGAAGGATGTCGGCCGCTACCGTCCCTTCTTGGAAAAGACTCGCTGGGACATGGTCATCATTGATGAGGCGCACAATGTCGCAGGGGCATCCTCGGCAGAGCGCGTGCTCAGTTATCGTCTGGCAAAGCTCATGTCCCGCTCCACGGACAGCATGTTGCTGGCGACCGCCACACCTCACAATGGCAAACGAGAAACCTTCGCCCGCCTGATTTCTTTGCTTGATCCCTCCGCGATTCCTGACCCGAAGCTGCGTGAGTATGATGCCCGTGACATTGCGCCGTTTTTCTTGATGCGATTCAAAGAGGACGTGCGCCAGGAAGCTGGAGACAACTTCTCCGAGCGTGTGGTCATCCCGCTCGCCAGCACCACCACAGATGCCACGCCAGCGGAAGAGGCTGTGTATGCGGATTTGGCAAAGCTACGGAAGATCGTTCAGGAACACGGCACCAAGGACAGGCTCATCGAGTATGGCCTCTACAAGCGCTTCCTCTCCAGTCCCGAAGCCTTCACCTCCACCATCACAAAGGTCCGTGATCGTGTAGCGAAAGAAGATGCCGCTTCGCCCACCCTGCCGCTGCTGAATCACCTGGTGGACACATCATCGGGCCTCAGCATCTCGGCTTCATCGCGCTACCAGCTCCTGAAGCGGCACTTGGAGGAGCTTGGCTGGGATGGCTCGGCTTCCAGTCCGCGCCTGCTCCTGTTCACTGAAAGCACGGTTACCCAAAAGGCATTGGCCGAGGCACTGGCGAAGGATTTCAAACTCAAGTATTCCGGCAAGTTTGAAGACCAACCCGCTCAGGTGCTCGCCACCATCCATGGCGGCTTCCCGGATGTCGCCCTCTCCGCCACCATCGAGGCCTTCGGCACCGGGAACAGCAAGATGCGCATGTTGCTCGCCACCGATGTTGCTTCGGAAGGTGTGAATCTCCATCACGAGTGCCATCACATCATTCATTACGACCTGCCCTGGTCCATCATCACTCTCATTCAGCGCAATGGTCGTATTGATCGCTTCGGCCAGAAGCGCGAGCCGCAGCTCCGCTACCTCTTGGTCAAAACTCAGGCCGGACTGCTCCAAGGCGACACCGAACTCTTCGACCGTCTCATCAAGAAGGTCGAGGAAATCAACCGCTCCACCCGCACCGGCGAGAGCATCCTGCGGCTCTACGATGCCGAGGCCGAGGAAGAATACCTCGCTCGCAAAGGCTTGATCGCGGGCGATGCTGAAGTGCTCCAACGTGCGGAGGCCACACGTTGGAATGAGGAAGCCCAGGGCTTGGAGGCACTGCTCCTGGAGGCACAAAAAATGGCGCACGCCTTGCATACAGAGCAGGCAGCATCGCCTGTCGCTCCAGCGCCATCGTCTGCTTCCTCCAGCCGTCTCCGTCTCTACGAGGACCGCGACTTCCTCTCCAAAGGCTACGACTACCTCCGCACCACACCGCAGGGTCAGCAGCTACGCTACCAGCCGTTGGAGGTCAGCAACGAACAAATCACCCTCACCGCGCCGCAGGATCTAGCACGTCGCTTGGGGGCCAAGGACGCCCGTGGAGATGTCATCCTTGGAGCCAATGCGATTCCTGAGGAAGCCTGGCCTGAGCACGGTCAGTTCCGGCTCACGCATAAGTCAGGTCGCGTTCAGCAGGCCATTCAGGCCGCGTTCCAGACTTCGGGCTTCTGGTCGGCGGAGTTGCTGCATAGCGAGAACCATCCTGTCATGCGTTGGCTCGTTGAGCGCATGGTCATGCAGATTCCTCGTGGCAGTGCTCCCATCATCTCGTCGCCGCATCTGGCACCCGGAGAGAAATGCTTCTGCTTCATCGGTCAGGTCAGTTCGCGTGCAGGAATCCCGCTCATTGCGGATGCCCACGCCATCTCCTTCCTGCCGGGTGGCAAATATCGTCATCGCCCTCTGCGCGAGGCGCTGGAGGAGGCCCGCTTCCTGAATCTCACCAACACAGGCCGTGCCTCCACCTTCAATGCCAATGCCATGCGCGGCTTCGTCACCGCTGCGGTGGAGTCCAGTCTCGCTCACATGAAGATGCTGCGGGACATCCGTCGTGAGGAGATCCGCCCGCAACTGGAGGAAGAGGAGAAACGCCTCCGCGCCTGGTATGATAAACGCAAGGCCCTCCAGATGGACCTCTTCCAGGGCCTCGCTGGTGGATCAGCCCAGGAGCAAAAAGCGAAACGCGAGATCGAGGAAATGGATCGCTACATCAAGGACCGCAACACCCACTGGCGTGATGCCCATTACGTCCCCGCCTCAGAGCCCGTGACCCGCCTTGTCCTCGTCATCGAAAGCACGAAATAGCCCGCCTCATGCCTCTCGATCCCTCCATTCATAACGTCGGCGAATACTACTCCAGCCATTACCTGGACACTGGCATGGACGCCGACGTGCGCGACATCCGCACTGGCTGGCGTGAGCTGGGCTCTGCCGCGCCCTCACGTCGCTTGCAGTCCGTGGGCGAGCTGTATTTCAGAGCCAAGGCCCAGTGCCTGGACTACGTTCACCAGCCTGCGGACCGCTTCCATGCCACGCCTGACCTCGCCGCCCTGCACTCGCGGCTGCTTGATGCCCTTGGCTACGCCATTGATCCCGTCAATGTCTCCGTCGAGGGCGGTCACAGCCGCGTCCCCGCCCTGCTGAAGCTCAACCGCTACGAGAAGCCCTGGCTCGTCGCCTGCGAGACCGCCTTTGCCCTGCCAGAGAGCGCCTCGCGCGATGGCACGCCGGGGGATGAACCCTTGGATTTCTCACCGCTGGAAAAGCAGCTCCTTCCTGAACCCGATACCACCACCCTTCGCCTGTGCGCAGGCATTTGGGAAAAAGCCGTCACTCGCATCTTCCAGGAAGAGGACGCGCCACGCTGGGTCATGCTTCTCGGTGGCAGTCAGATCCTCTTGCTGGACCGTCAAACCTTCGCTCAGGGGCGCTACCTTCGCTTTGATCTGGATGACGCCTTTGGCCGCCGGGAGGCTGCCAGCTTTGATTCCCTGGCCCTCTTCCTCTCTGCCACCACCTTGTGCCCCGATGGTGAGAGCGACTCAGTCCTGCACGACAGGCTGGAGGAAAAGAGCCACAAGCTCGCCCACGGCGTTTCGGAGAAGCTTCAGGGAGCAGTGCGGGAGGCTATCGAGCTGCTCGCCAATGAATGGATCGACCTCCGCCGCGAGGCGAACCTCTCCTACACCGCCCTCCGCCCGCAGGAGTCCCCCACCGGGCAGGTCCAGGAAGTCACCGCCGAGGACCTCCGCCGCGAGGCCCTGACCTATGTCTATCGGCTCATCTTCCTTTTTTACGCCGAGGCACGTGGAGCCGAGTTGGGCATTCTTCCGGTCACGGATGACTATTATCGCCTTGGCTACTCGCTGGAGGCCCTGCGTGATCTGGAGCTGGTGGAGCTGACACCCACCACGGAGACGGGCACCTACTTCCACCAGCATCTGCACCGTCTCTTCCAGCTCATCCACGAGGGCTTCAATGTGGATGAAACCACCGAGGCCACCCAGGCCCAGCTCGGATTCACTAGCGAGAACACCAAGGCCTTCACCATCCGTCCGCTCACGGCCACCTTGTTTGCCAAGGACACCACGCCTCTTTTCAATCGCGTCCGCTTTCGCAACAAATGCCTCCAGGCCGTCATCCGGCATCTCTCGCTGGCCAAAGGCCCCGATGGCCGCTCCCTTGGCCGGGTGAACTACGCCGAGCTGGGCATCAACCAGCTTGGAGCCGTCTATGAAGGCTTGCTCGCTTACTCAGGCCTGTTCGTCACCGAGCGCGAGGGCGTCATCCAGGTGAAGCCCGCTGGCAAAGACATCGCTGATCCCTCCACACCGAGCTGGTTTGTCCCGCGTTCCCGCCTGGATGAGTTTCAGCGCAGTGAGGTCGTCACGCTGCCAAACACCACCCAGCCGCGCATCTGGCCGCAGGGCAGCTTCATCCTGCATCTCAATGGCATCGACCGGGAAAACTCCGCCTCCCACTACACCCCAGAGCCGCTGGCCCAGTGCCTCGTCCGCGAGGCCCTGCGGGAGCTGCTCAAAGACTACACACCCGCCGATGCCGACCGCATCCTCACGCTCACCCTCTGTGAGATGGCCATGGGCTCCGGTGCCTACCTTGTCGAGTCCGCACGCCAGCTTGGGGAGCGCTACCTGGAGCTGAAGCAGGAGCAGATCAGCCAGCGCATTGATCCCGCCCGCTATCAGGAGGAGCTGAAGCGCGTCATGCACTACATCGCCACGCGGAAAATCTACGGCGTGGACCTCAATGCCACCGCCGTGGAGCTGGGCAGCCTCTCCCTCTGGCTCGGCACCATCCACCGGCTGCCAGACATGGGCCAGGACAGCGATGGCGATCCCACCACCAGCACCCAGAGTGCTGTGCCCTGGTTTGGTCTTCGTCTGCGGGCGGGGAACTCCCTCATCGGTGCCCGCCGTGCCGTCTATACCCGCCGCCAGTTGGAGGATGGCAAGCAACGGGGCAGCAAAGCCCAGCCACCGCGCGTGCTGAAGCCGGGAGAGACCCGCAAGCCCTCCGAGATCTACCACTTCCTCGTCTTCGATGAAAAAATGGTTCCTGTTCACAGCGAGCCGCTCATGCGCGACCTCTGGCCGGACGAATGCCGCACGGCCAAAGAGTGGCGTCAGCGTTCCGTCATGGAGGACTGGACCCAGGAGCAGCTCGACCTCGCTGTCCGCCTCTGTGAGCGCATCGACCACCACTGGGACGCCTACGCCCGCCGCCGTTCCGCCGCCCTGGACGCCACCGCCGTCCCCGCCTCCGTTTGGCCTCACGACCCTGCGGGGATCTCCAATCTCAAATCGCAGACTTCCAATCCCATGGCCGCTGCCACCGGCCAGCTCGATCTCGACGACGCCCCACTCCTTCGAGGCATGGGCACCTCCAGCGCACCAAAGCTTGAAGATCGCGAACGAGTGAAGGCAGAGCTGGAGTCCACCTCCGGGGCCTTCCAGCGTTTAAAGCTGGTCATGGATGCCTGGTGCGCCTTCTGGTTCTGGCCATTGGAACACACCGGGGCATTGCCGGATCGAGATGCGTGGCTGGCCGCCCTTCGCATCCTCATCGATGCGGAAAACCTCGGCAAAGAGGAGGCCGCCTTCATGGAGGTGCGTTCCGGCCTGAATGTCGGCGAGTTGCTGAATGCCTCCGTCAAACGTGAGCTGGAAATTGAGAACGTGTCCGCTGTCCTGCCTTGGGTGCGTCAGGCACGAAAGGTCGCCGACCAGCAACACTTCATGCACTGGGAGTTGACCTTCCCGGAAGTCCTCGGTTCCGCGAAGACCGCACTCGGCTTCGACTTCATCGCGGGGAATCCGCCCTGGATCAAAGTCGGCTGGAATGATGCCTTAGTGCTGGAGGAACTTGAGCCCAAACTCGGGGTGAAGGATGCCAAGAGCGCCGACATCAACAGGGAACGTTTGCCCATTTTGAATCGTGGTAACGACGAGAAGCAACGCTACCGCGAGGAGCTGGAAAGCAGCCTTGGAGCCACCACCTTTCTTTGCGCCTCCAGCCAGTATCCCGAACTCGCAGGCATCCAAACAAACCTCTATAAGAATTTCATCGCTCGCATCTGGCAAGTGCTGGGTAGAGACGGAATCTGTGGATTGCTTCACCCTGAAGGCGTATTTGATGACCCAAAAGGTGGAACATTTCGCCGCGAGTATTACCAACGGCTGCGGGCACATTACCAATTCCGTAATGAGGAACTCCTTTTTCAGGCGGTGGATCATCACCGACCCTTTAGCATTAACGTTTTTGGCTCCGCACAATCCTGCGTATCATTCAAAGCGTCCTTCAATCTTTTTGTTCCCGCAACGCTGATCGCATCGCTTCAACACAATCGCGCTGACGATCCTATTCCGGGCATTAAGACTGCCGATGGCAAGTGGGAGAATCGAGGACATCGCGAGCGCATTTTCACGGTAACCAACGAATACCTCGGAGTCTTTGCCTCGCTCTTCGAAGAATCTGGAACGCCGGAAATTGAAGCCCGCCTTCCTCGTATTCACAGTCGCCAAATACTCGAAGTTCTAAAAGCCTTTGGGCGTTATCCCGAACGCTTGAGTCATCGTCGAGGGGAATACTTTCCCACAGAGCTCTTCCACGAATCGAATGCGCAAGATGCAGGACTGATTACTCGGGAAACCTCACCATCGCACCGGCCAACTGCTCCGGACGATTTGATTTTGTCGGGTCCTCACGGGTTTGTGGGTTGTCCTCTCTATCAAACAATCCGCACCGAACCTCGGGGCAACAACGACTACGACGACCTCGACCTCACCTCCTTGGAGGAAGGGTATGTGCCTCGGAGTGTTTTTCGGCCGGGAGATCGCAACAACGATTTAAACTCTTATAACGCATCGATTCCAGAATGGCCTGAGCAGGCACTTCCCGGGTTTTGGCCCATTGCTCCAAATGAAGAACCTTGCTGGGAGGTTCTGCTAAATGGTGAGAGGCTTCGAGTGTATCAAGCTGACACGACTAAGCTTGGAACCAATCGTGCTCGGCGTTTCGCCTATTTTTCCAAAGCTGAGGGCGATGTGCTGGGGGCCGTTTCTTGGATTCGCAACCATCCGGGTGAAGCACTTCACGAAAACTTCCGCAAAGTTCAGCTTTGCCAAGCACAAGCTGCCGAAGCCGAGAAGGCGATTCGGGCAGGAAGGCTGCCTGTCCCGATTACAGCAAGATACCGCCACGCGAATCGTCGTCGTATCGACCCCGATATGGAGCGAACACTACTCGCTTGGCTTGCTTCGCCGGGGCCAGCTCACATCAATAGTGTTTTCACCCTGACGTTCGCTTCGAGTTTAGATGCGTTGGCCTTCACCACCATTTGCTCAAGTTTGCCTTTAGATTTCTACATTCGGACAACCGGCAAGGGTGATTGTCGTCACGACCTTTTGAGCCAAGTTCCGTTCCTCACCGGCCCCTACATGGACGCCGCCGCGTGCCGGATGCTGCGCCTCTCCTGCCTGACCCGCGCCTATGCCGATCTCTGGGCCGAGTATGCCGCCGAGCACCGCGACCTGCTCCACGCCCAGCGCTGGACCACCGACGACGCGCGCCTGACCAACCCCACCGAGCTGCCCTGGGCTGCTCTGCCCACCGACTGGACCTGGCACTGCCCCCTGCGCACCGACTTCGCCCGCCGCCAAGCCCTCATTGAAATCGACGTGCTGGTGGCCCTGGCCCTGGGCCTGACCCTGGAAGAGCTGCTAACCATTTACCGCGTGCAGTTCCCCGTCATGCGCGGTTACGAGTTGGTGGACGAGTTCGAC
>CAZXPU010000001.1:1564-54039 GCA_964642905.1 uncultured Prosthecobacter sp. | reverse complement strand
CCGAGGCCGCCGCCTCCCCAACACCGCCCGCAAAGACCCCGGAGCCACCGAACTCCGCACCCGCCGCCGCGAAGCCATCGGCTCCGACACCGGCCAGCCCACAGCTCCCCTGATCGCCACCTGGGAGATCGACAACGGCCTCCAGACCGTCACTAAAACCTTTCATCCCCCCTTCACCCGCGTGGACCGCGAAAGCGATTACCGCCAAGCGTGGGGGGTGTTTGCCACCCAGATTCCAGCATCGTCATGAGCGGTCCTCGATCTAGCGACAAAGAGATCGTCCGTGAGCAGTTAAAGTTGTTGTTCCAACACATGCTGCGACGTGATGTTCGCAAGATAGTGGCGCGAGCACAGACAAAGCCTGCTGCCGAAGCGGTGATAAGCTTAATTTGGCCTCGCCTACTCCCGGCAGATGTCATCATGATCGATCAGGCAGATCCAGTATTTCTGAGACCTCAAGTGCAGCTTGATTGCGGGGCAGTCGAGGAAGCTGCAGAATGGTTTCTGCTTGGAAAAGCTGACAAGCATTTAAACCGCAAGGGCCACTTTTCAGGAGATCCAGCACCAAACAAGTATGGTGTAGGAAACAGCCTAAGAAAGGAGGTGGCCAACTTCTGCGGCCTTCCAGCCCGACAAACCGAGGCTCGTAGAGCTGTGGATCAGCACTTGAGCGCAACCGGAGGTATTTGCGAGGCAGATGCCCGGGATGTCAAAATAGAGGTATTGAAGCTTTTGCATCAGAGGCTTTTCAGGGAGCTAGAGCAGCTCGGCAATGCAGCGGATGAAGAAGATGCGAAGCGATATCTCAAACTATTTACGGCCTTATTCGCAGTTGGAAGCACTGTAGAAAATCGAAGGGAGCAGATAACCAAAATTGTGGACGGGCGCACGGCGCGCTTCCCATTCGTGTGGAAATATCACAAGCGCAATGAAGTGCCGGATCAAGCCTCCACGGCTCCCCTCAATCCTGTCAGCTCGGACTGCTTTGATCGGATACTGTCATCCTGCGTCAAAGAGGCCTCCGCAGTGAAGAGTTGTTTGGAAAACTATATCCAACGCAGTGGCTTTCTTTCTCGGTTTCTAGATGCCGCCGCACCGGTGACAGAGTCAAATCGAGCCGCATTCGAGCAGTTGTCCGGGGAACTCCGACAGAGCAGAACGGGAGGTATCTGGGCAAGTATGGGAGACCACCTGGCTGTCAACCGGACAAATGCCTATCGTATGCCAGACGGTATTGTCTGCTCAGTCGGATTGGTTGCTGCCCTTGAATCAGTGCTCAAGCAAATTGCGTTTTCGCTAGGAGAACGAGTGGGTGATTATGATCGCGGCAGCACCCTGCTACCCCGCATCCGCCGTCATAACATCTTGTCATCGAATACTGAGTCTGCGTTAAAGCGGATCTTCGATGACGTAGGCGGTAGAATGGCGCTCCGTGATGGTCTGGCTCACGCGGCATTTGCAGCCAACGACCCTGACCAACTTGATAGCAACCTTGGCGTGCTCACGGATGCCATCATACGGGTCATTTCAGATCTGAACGCGGGCGGGATATTGGACCAGGTGATGGGCAAGAAGTCATGGAGCGCCAAGAAAAAGCTGCCAATCACGCATGAAATCACGTTCGAATTGCAATGGTGGCTGAACAATCTCCGACGGGACGTTGACACATTGTCTCTGCAACAGCATGCAATGCGGGTCTTTAACGCTTTGATTCCGGACAAAGCTCGATTGGCAAAAGTTGCAGTGCTTTTCTGGAGCGACCTTGAAGGTGGAAAATCGGCCAAGCTGCAAGAGACGGAGGGCGCAGAATACGCAGGTATTCTTGCTGGCGCTCTTGCCTTAGAGGAACTGTTTCGAGCAGTCAGTGAAGTGCATGGGTTGAGAGTGCTCAAGGTCACTCCAGACCCCGACAGTTTAGTCCTGAGAACTGAACTGGTGATCTTGGACGTGAAGGACGGCGAACTTTTGCACGAAGACCGATTGAGCCGGATTTTTTCACATCTGGTGCATGACGAAGGATTCAAGGCATCACTGGCAGCCGTGCGTGTGCTTCGGGATCAAATCATCCATGGTGGCTGGGGCATGTTCGAGGCCCCGCGAGTTCGATATCTGCATCTGATTATCAAACTTCTGTTCGAGTTGTGCGACACCATTCGATTGGGGCAAGGTGACGCGCCAATGCCTGCCCATGACCTTGCCCCTCTCGCAAGGAGTTCTGAGGATGCACTTCGACGATATTTGGATCGAAAAGTGAATTGGTATCGAGGTTGGCTCCGTGTGAAAGGTCGTCGCATTCTCAGATGGTGGAACGGCTGCCAGTTCTTGCTTTTCGGCAAGACGACAAGCGTCTAAAACTCCTTCGCAACATGCTTCCCGTCACGCTTGCTCCCGATGTCCGCAAACAGGTGCTCCATTATCTGGGCGCGACCTTCAACTTCCGTGAGAAGACGGTGGAACTTGCGCTGCAACGCTTCCTCAATGACCCGGAAGATGGCATCTTCAAGGGACCGTGGATTCAGTTGAAGCGGCCTTTCCGCCCTGCGGAGGCCTCGGAACATGTGCCTTTTTTGGTGCAACCACCGTTTCACCCTTTCAAACATCAGTCTCGCTCTTGGCGGAGGCTCTTCGCCGGTGGGGATCATCCACCGCAGTCCACGCTGGTAACGACGGGCACAGGCTCCGGCAAGACGGAGTGTTTCCTTTTCCCCATCCTGGATGCCTGTCTGCGAGATCGTCTGGCAGGGAAGAAGGGCATCAAGGCCATCGTGCTCTATCCGATGAATGCGCTGGCAAATGACCAAGCGGGAAGATTTACCAGGCAGGTGCTGACCACAGCGGCTTACCGTGAGGAGAATATTCGCGTGGGCCTTTACACGGGCTACGATGATAATGGCGGTGACGCGAACAATCGCTCTACCATGGGCTTCGTGGATAACAGCCGAAAGCAGGCCCACGCCATTGATGATCACGAGGCATTGAAGGCCAATCCGCCCGACATCCTTCTGACCAACTACAAGATGCTGGATTACCTCCTGCTGCGCCCCAGTGACCAGGATCTCTGGCAGCACAACGGGCCGGAGACTCTGCGCTATCTGGTGCTGGATGAACTGCACACCTATGACGGTGCGCAGGGATCAGATGTGGCGTGTTTGATCCGCCGGCTCAAGGAACGTTTGGAGATATCACGCGGCGGATTCTGCGTCGTGGGCACCTCGGCCACTATCGCAGGTGAAGATGGTCTGGACCGGTTGCGGACCTTTGCCGGCGATTTGTTTGAGGAGGAGTTTCCGCCTGAATCCGTGATCGGTGAGGACCGGCTCAACGTGGAGGAGATTGTGTCCTTTGAGACGGCTGATGACACTCCACTGCCCAGCGTGACTTGCTGTTTGCCCCTCGATGGCGAAACAGCCGACGATTATGCGATTCGACAAGCCGAGGTCTGGGGGGCGCCAACTCTGCCGTCCGCTGCGGAGCCATCCACGGTTCTGCAATGGACTCTGGATCTGGGGCAATGGCTGAAACGCCAGTCGCTCTTCCGCAAACTGCTGGAGACGGCGAGCACCCAACTGGTTACCTGGAACGAGATGCTGGACAAGCTGGGCAAGGATGACTTTAGACTCAGTGATCTCACCCTGGAAGATAGACATCATGTGTTGGCCTCCTTCTGCGGAATGATCGCTCATGCCCGTGAGCTGCGTAGCGGCAAGGATTTCCCGCTGTTACCAACCCAGGTGCAGCTCTGGGTGCGAGAACTGCGACGACTCGGACGGGTGGTGTCGCCAAGCTCTGCCTTCGCTTGGCTGGACGAAGCCTTGCCGGAGAAGGTGGTGCTGCCAGCCTTCCACTGCGCTTCCTGCGGTGCCTCTGGCTGGGTGGCGATGCATGATCGTGACAAGGACAGCCAGATCGGTTCCCAAGGAGTGACTGGCTATGCCTTGGCGACCGATCCCAAGGCGATCTATGCCGGATGGTTTGCAGGCTCGGGGCGGAACCGTGATGCACGGATCAGAATCATCGTGCCCCTCAGTTCACGCAGCAGTTCAGCTCAGGCTGAGCAGTTGATTTTGGATTCTGAGCAAGAGTATCTGAGCACCGGTCCTGGTGCTCTGACCATCCGCCGAGGCAAAGGCCCATGCCCACTGACGGGTGCGGAGACTTTCCCTGTGCTGGTGAGTGATGATGTGATCCGACGTGAACGGGACAACGCCGTGATTGGCGATCAAAAGTGCCCATGTTGTGACACTGCCGACCAGATCTTCTTTATCGGTAGTCAGGGCGCGACCATCGCCAGCGTGGCGATTGACGAAATCTTTGGCTCGCTGCTCAACAGCGATCCCAAGATGCTGGCCTTCACCGACAGCGTACAGGATGCGAGTCACCGTGCCGGTTTCTTCACCGCACGAACCTACCACTTCACTTTCCGCACCGCTTTGCAGCACTTGGTGGACAGTGCAGGCCCTGAGGGACTGCCCCTGCCAGAGGTGGGCCAATTGTTGATGGAGTATGCTTCGGAGGAACAGCCTGGGCGTCCCGGCAATCTCTTGGATGCGATGGCAACGCTGGTGCCGCCAGACATTCGTGAGCATCGTGAGTATGAAGCGTTTGTCCGCCTCCGCTCTAAAGCTAAGCCCGCCCCGGCTTTTCTGGAATCCGTGCATCAGCGCATGTCCTGGGAGGCAGCTCGTGAACTGGGGATGCAAGTGCAGATCGGCCGCACGCTGGAGCGCAGCGGGAGCTGCTGCCTGCGCTGGGACCCCAAAGTCATCGACGCAACGGTAAATCTGCTGCGGGAGCGTCTGCCCCAGATTGATCCGCACATGATCAAGCTGAGTGATGATTCGTTGAAGCTGTGGATCTACGGCATTTTACAGCGGCATCGTGAACGCGGCGCGCTATCCCATGAGTATGTGGCCCTATACGCCAAGACTAAACTCTGGGGCAAGTATGGCTGGAAAGGCGAAGCTCCTCCAACACGAGAAACTCACCCTCATGCCGGGAGACGCAGGCCGAGATTGTTCGTGACCGAAGTTGACCGGAATCATGACAACGTGCTCGCCACGGGAGCGACATGGCAACTGCGCTGGTCCAGGCGTGTCTTCGACTTGCCTGCATCTGACGACACCGCTTTGCTGGATTTAACCCGTGCCTTCATCGACGTGGGTATTCACACTGGGCTGCTGATTGAACTCGAACGAGATGGCAGCAAGCGATTGGTGGCGATCAATAGCCGATACGCTGCCATTGTGCCTGGAGGCGAGAAGCTCGTCTGCTCGGAAACAGGTCAAACTCTGACACGGCCCTCTGAGGAAGCCGCGTTCTGGCAAGGAGCCCCGACGATTGCCTATCAGGCTGACGGTGGAACGTATTCGCAGGTGGCTTTCGATGACCGTGAGCACTACTACCAACAGCGCTATCGCAAAGGTGCCATCAGGCGCGTGTATGCCACCGAGCACACCGGGCTGCTCACCAACTCGGAGCGGCAGGACATCGAGCGCCGCTTTGGTCGCAAAGAAAATGCTGACGATCCCAATGTGCTGACCTGCACCAGCACATTGGAAATGGGCATCGACATCGGCGACCTCTCAACCACGATGTTGTGTTCGATCCCACCGAACACGGCGAACTATCTACAGCGCATCGGACGCGCCGGACGATCCACCGGCACTGCCTTGATCCTTTCGATCATCAATCAACGCCCGCACGATCTGTATTTCTTTGCTAGGCCCGAGCAGATGCTCAAAGGCGAAGTAGAACCCCCAGGCTGCTGGCTGGATGCGGCGGCTGTTCTGACGCGACAGTATTTTGCGTATTGCTTCGACTGCGCCGTGAAGACGAAGGTGCTCGGGCACTTGCCAGGAACAGCCCGTCAATTTGGAGATGACCTCTTCAGTGCTGAAGGCCAGATACCGAAGTTCTTCGACTGGATCTCCACCAACGAAGCCTCATTGCAGGCAGCATTTCTGCGCCGCTTCCACACGAACGTGCAGAACGACACGCGTGATCGTTTTCTGGAAGATGCCAAGGTGGAAGTGCTGCGCGTGCAAACCGAGATCGCGCTTCGCCAGTTTGAAACCAAGCGGAAGGATTTGATCAATGCCAGTCGCCGTCTGAAGGAACAGCGCAATGCTCTGCACAACGAAGATGACCGTCTCGCCATCCGTGAGATTGATCGGGAAATCAAGATACTCAAAGGCCGTCTCGATGGGCTCAATAGAACGACCTCACTGGAACTGCTCACGGACCATGGTTTGCTGCCCAACTACGCTTTCCCTGAACGGGGTGTGAGCTTTTACGGTGCCGTTTACAACAAGCATCAGGCAGCCAATGGAGACGATCATCTGATCGAGTATGACATCGTGCGTGGAGCCGGAACGGCCATTCGAGAACTCGCGCCCAGAAATCACTTCTACACGCACTCTCGTGTTTTCGAGATCCAGCAGATCGAGCTAGGCACAGCCTCGGAGCCACTGAGCGAGGAATGGGCGGTCTGTGGAAGCTGCGGGCACATGCGTCCCACTGGAGAACTGACGCCGGATGCCGACCCATCGTGCCCACAGTGCGCACATTCAGAAGGAGCAGGGGCTCAAACTGATATTGGCCAGCAGAAGAAGTTTGTGAACTTCGCCCGGAGTCAGGCCATGTCCTATGTGGAAGCCTATGAGTCGCTGTCTGGCGACAAGGCCGAGGAGAGAGAGAATCGCATCTACCGGTTGGTGAACAGCTTCGACCTAACAGCCCCCAGCGATGTGGTGGCAGTGGCCGATGAAACTGAGCCTTTTGGCATGGAATACCGCTCCAGCCTGATCATGCGCCAGGTGAACGGAGGCTTCTGGGAAGAGCCTGCCGACATGCCCTTTGGTTACGAGAAGAAACTTCCAAGCGAAGGATTCAAGATTTGTGCGGACTGCGGTGTTGTTGCCGCTCCGTTCGAGAATCCTGATGACGTCAAGCATCGCCGTAGTTGCCGAGGAAGACGGGAGACTGAAAAAAAGCAGCAGCAAGGCACCCAAGGCGCAGCCTACCGCTGGGAACATGTGTTCCTCTACCGCGAGCTAAAATCCGAGGCCGTGCGGCTGCTGCTCCCACCGTGTGAACCTGAAGACCTCACCACGCTCTCAGCTTGTATCCATCTGGGCATGAGGCTGATGTTTCAGGGCAATCCCGCGCATCTTCTCGTTCTGCCAGAGACAATGCCGGATCAGGCACGAGGCGTGAACAAAGATTATTTGTTGCTGATGGATGCCGTTCCAGGTGGGACGGGTTTCCTGAAAACTTTGTTTCAGAAGCAGAATGCAGAGGGACTGCCTGGCGAAGGATTTGTCCAGATTCTTCGTCTCGCCTTGAACTCCCTAGAGACATGTCGATGCCGTAAGCTGGGCGACAGCGATGACACGGACGGCTGCTACCGCTGTATCCGCAACTACCACCAGCAGAGCCGAGCTGCGGACATCAGCCGCGAACGCGGCATCACGCTGCTGAAGAGACTGGTTTCTGCTGGAGAACGCCGCAAGAGCAAGACTTCACTGGATCAAATCAACGTGCAGTCCTTGTTCGGCAGTATGCTGGAGAAGAGGTTTGTTGACCGCCTACGAGAGTGGGTCGTTGAGGACGGAGGCAAGTGGGACGAGACCATCATTCGTGGCAGTCGTGGATTCCGATTCCGCCTGGGGAAAGACGAGCGCTACTGGGATGTGCAACTCCAGCCGGAGCTGGGGCAAAGAAACGGCGTGTCCATCCAATGCCAGCCAGATTTTCTGATCTCATGCGATGACGATGGGGTCAAATCCCTGGCTGTCTTCACCGATGGATTTGATCCGCATGTCCATCCAGATAAACCGGAGAGTCGGATACCCGATGACCTTCAAAAGCGCCGAGCCATCCTGAAGAGCGGGAACTTCCACGTATGGAGCATCACCTGGGATGATCTCGATGAGAAACATGACGCGAGTTTCACGGTGAAGGAACCCGTTAGGAACTTGATGGCCGATCACGTCCGTAGATCACGCGGTCAGGGGAGACTGCTGCCAGACGCCAAACTCGCGACCGGAAACGCCTTTGTGCAGTTGCAGGCATTTCTCCGTCATCCCCTCGCTGATGGATGGCAAAGCCTTGTCGAGCGTGCGTTGTTTATGGTCGCCCTTGGCAACGGCCTCAGCTTTGCGGCTGATCAGGAGAAGGAAAATGCTGTGAGGGCGTGGTGTGCGACTGGAGGATGGGCAGCGCCTGCTCCTTCGACCAATGGATGCTGGGCGCTAAACAATCAGTTCTCGCAAAACTCAGACTTTATCCTGGCCCTACATCAAGCTGACCTAATGGAGCAAAGAGCTGAGGCCGTGCTCGTGTTGGGAAGACTTGGTGACTCGTCTGCGGATCGGTCAGGAACGGATTATCGGGAGCGTTGGAGACGGTTCCTAGCCTCGATGAATCTGTTTCAGTTTGTGAGCCAGTTCGAGTTTTTTGCCGCCAGCGAACATCACGAGGAGGACTCGTGGTCCATGCCTAGCCGGGCGACCGGCATCTCACAGGAGTGGGAGCAGATTCTGCAACTGGTGGTGGGTTCTTTGATTGCTCAGCTCCGACAGATTGCCGAAAGGGAGTGCCCTATTCCTGAGGTTGAGTTTTACCACGATGAACTGGCCGATGATGCCTGTGCTGAAGTGGCATGGACTGAGAAAAAGATTGTGATCTTGGTTGGGGATCAAGCCTCTTTCGCCGACCGGTGGCAGGCCATCGGCTGGAAAGTTGTCACCTCCGACGACCTTGCCGCAAAGGGCACCGAATGGTTCGCAAATCTCCTTGGAGGCTAAACCTTTAACACGATTCGAATATGGCCAGATTAATGATTCATCGCAACATCCTCCAAGAGCTCGGCTCCCTTCCTGCTCAGACGCGCAAGAAGGTGTCTGAGATGGTGGACAAGTTCCAGCGTGACAGCAAAGCACCAGCGCTGCATCTCGAACCCTACAAAGAAGCGGTGGATGACAAGGTTCGCAGCGTTCGCGTAGATCAGGCTTATCGCGCCATCGTTATTGCTCCCAAACAGGGCGATATTTACCTGCTGATGCATGTCGATCATCACGACAGCGCCTATCGCTGGTGCAAGAACAAGCGCTTTGAAGTTCATCAATCCACGGGGGCACTCCAGGTCTTCGATGTTGAGGAGGTCACGGCGGTAGCCAAAGAAGTGGCTCCCAAGTTTGAAGCCGATACAAGCTACCCGCTACGCAAGCTCACGGATGAGGAGCTTTTTCACGCAGGGGTTCCCACTCCACTCATCCCCGCCGTAAAAGCGATACAATCAGATGACGCGTTAACCGCGCTCAAAGACTACCTCCCCAAGGACGCCTATCAGGTGTTGTTCTTTGTCAGTTGCGGTCAATCCGTTGATCAGGCCCTGAGCGAAGCACTTGGTCTGACTGACGACAAAGAAAAGGCCGCTGGTCCTGGCGATTTCCGCAACATCGAGGAAGCCAGCAACCTGGACTTGGTCTTTGTGGATGGTCAGGAAGAACTGAAACAAATCATGGCTTCGTCCTTCGATGAATGGCGAATCTTCCTTCATCCCTACCAGCGCAAAATCGTGCAGCGGGATGTCGATGGACCGATGAAAATAAATGGTGCCGCCGGAACGGGAAAAACGGTGGTGTTGATGCATCGTGCCGTCCATCTGGCAAGTCGTCTGACAGATCCTAACGCACGTGTATTGGTAACAACTTTTACCACCAATCTGTCCGTAACCATCAAGGGGCTGATTCAGCGCTTGGCAGAACAAAAGTGCCCGCAGGCTGCGAACAGAATTGAAGTGACTAATCTTCATGCTCTCGCCAGGACAATTTGCACACGAGGCGGTTGGCGTGGGAAGGTGGCCGGTGGTTCGGTGATTGATGAAATATGGCAGGAGGCTCTAACTCCAACATTGGCAGTAAAAACTGAGTTCACCGCCGACTTCGTTCGCGAAGAATATGAAGAGGTCATTGACCCCATGGGCATCACGTCAGAGGACGACTACCTGACCGCTGTCCGAACTGGGCGTCCACGATTGTCACGGACACAAAGGAAGCAATTGTGGCCGCAGTTCTCTTCCATTCAGAGGGAGCTGAAAAAGAGAAACCTCCTGACTTTTGATGGCCTGATCCACCAGGCTAGGCTGGCATTGGAGAAAGGGGATTTCCCTCATTACGAACATGTGCTCGTCGATGAGATTCAGGATTTCGGCATCGAAGCTCTGCGTCTCATCAAGATGCTGAGTCCCATCAAACAAGGCACAAGGAATCCACTGACGGTCGTTGGTGACGGGCACCAGCGTATTTACAAGAGCAACATCCCACTTAGCAGGGCTGGTATCGAGGTGAGAGGACGTTCACGGCGCTTGAAGATCAACTATCGAACGACCGAGCAGATTCGCACCTGCGCCCAACGAATGCTCGAAGGTGTTGAGGTCGATGATTTGGATGGCGACCAAGCGACAACCGTTGGAGATCAATCCGTGGTGAAAGGACCTGAACCGAGTATTCGGAGGTGCGGTGGCGCAGACGAAGAAGCGAAAGTCGTGACAGAATGGGTGAAGAGTCTCCTCAAGGACGGCTATGCCTCTCACGAGATTTGCGTGGCCCCGATAAAACCACACTTACGATCTGCCCTGTCGAGTGCTGGAATTCCAACTCTGGAGCTCCAGCCCAATGCAGGTGATCCTGAAAGCTCAGAAGCAGGCGTGCGCATGGGAACTCTTTACCGGATCAAGGGCTTGGAGTTCAAAGCTGTTGCTCTTGGGCTCACAGGTGAACAGACACCGTTAAGCACTGAGAATCCGCTCAAGGCAAAGCGCCACCAGTGTCTCCGCTATGTGGCGGCCACCCGAGCACGAGAACGCCTCCTTATTTGCACCGCCACAAAATAGCCCGCATATCACCTGCGGTTTAATATGCACACCTTCGCCGATCTCGCCAAAGCCCTGAACCGGTCCTCGGTTTATCTCTCCGGCCTGCAATCGCGCTTTGAGTTGCCAACCTTCGACGGCACGGGTTATTCGGAAGCCTATCTCGCCTTTCTCCAGACGGCGGTGCATCTGCGCACACTGTCGATCCCCGAAGAAACGCTGCGGGATCTCTGGCACATCGAGAAGAAGCTCTTGGTGCTGCTCCATGCCGACTCCACCGGATCACCTACTTGGTTTCTCGATTCCTGCGGTGCCACCACCACTCCCAAGCGCCGACTGCTGCTGACCAACTACGAACTGGGTGCCGATGTGCATGGCAAAGGCCTGCAGTTGGGCCTCGACTTTGCCGAGACCACCCCGGAGCTGTTTGCCGGGCAGGAAATGGGCGAGGATGCCCTGCGAGTGCTGGCTGAGTATCGAAAGCTTTATGGCCGCATACTGGAGGACGTGAAGGCGGAGTTGCCCCAGGTGCGGGCAGCTATGGCGTGGGCAAAGCGGCTGTGATTATTACTCAGGTCACATGTAGCCCGATATCAACGCCCTCATCGCCGAAGCCACGCGCTACGCTCGTTTCACCATGAAGAAGAGCGGAGACCTGGCTCTGGTCATGCTGGCTTTCACCGTGCAAGGCTTGATCCTGTTCATCCCGGACAAATGATGACACCAACACTTCAGATTCCTGCCAACCCTCGCCAGACCCAGAAAACCCGACTCTGCGAAATTCCTCATGAAATCAACGGTTTCAGAGCGCATCGGCAAGAGTCTTCCCCGCCAGAACTCCATTGGCAATCGAAGCCTTCCCAGGCATGATTCGATTCACAATCGAATCTACGATGAAAACTCTGCTCGGCGCTCTCACCCTTCTGTTTGTGCTTCCAGTCCTCGCCGAGGACTCGCCGATTCTGGAAGCCGTGAAATCCGCTGACAAGGCACGCGTGGCGGCCATGCAGTCCGGCGACCGCAGTCAGCTTGACGCCATCTTCTCCGACGAGCTTCGCTACGCGCACTCCAACGGCGTCGTGGACAGCAAGAAGTCGTTCATCGAGATCCTCGCCGGCGGAAAGACGAAGTATCTCGGCTATGACTACGAGGAGCAGAACTTCACCTTCCCCGCGCCTGGCATCGCGCTCATGACCGGCCGAGCGCACGTCAAGGCGGAGGCCGGCGGCACGATCATGGACGGCGTGCTCAGCTTCCTCGCCGTCTGGCGCGAGGAAAAGGGGCGGTGGCGTTTCCTCGCCTGGCAGTCCTGCAAGCTGCCACCCGCAGCCAAGTAGCTTCGACTGGCAGTCGAAGCGGTTTGAGCGACAGGTCCGACTGCTGATTCAACCTGCATGAAGCCGCTTCTTGTTCTCTTCCTCATTTCAACGGCCTGTTCCGCCGCCGAACCCCATCTGCCCGCCGGCACCCAGGCGCTGGCATCGGCGGCACCAAACGGCCGCGGGCCGCTGGCCCTGGTGAATTTGAACCATCATGTGCTCGGGCATGCACGGGTGTTTGACGGCAGGCAGCCGGATCTTTTTGTGGCCGGTTATGGCGGGCCGCAGGCGGTGCATCTGTTCAAGTGGGTGGACACAGCGGCGGATGGCGCGCCGGTGTTTGCGGAACCGGTGGTGGTGAAATGCGCCTTCAAGGACAAGGGCACGGTGTTTCAGCGGCAGGATGGCATCATCCTCGGCCTGTGGATCAACAAGGAGGAGCTTGTCACGACGGAGTTTGACCGGAAGAAGCTCGAGTTTCGCGAAACGAGGCGTGAACCGCTGCCGAAAGCCGTGAAGTCACCCTCCAGCCTCGGCGTGCTGGTGAACGGTCGTGATTACGACCTCGCGTTTGAAATGTCGAATGGCGGCAAGGGCGCGGAAGGCAGCGCCAACACCGAGGAGTGGCGGCCGTTCAACTCCTCTGGCATCGCCGTGGGCGAGCTGAGGTATCGCTATCTCATCGGCTGGCCAGCGAAGGGCGAGGCGAGGCAGATCACGAAGACGAAACAGGAAGTGTTTTTCTCGATGCACGGCATCACGGGCATCGACCTCGGCCAAGGCCACGAGCGCGACCTCATCACCGGCTCGCGACAGGGCAATCTCATCCACTACCCCAACCAGGCCGCGAGCGGGTTTGACCTCGGCACGAAGCGACTGGTCGCCGGCGAGGATGGCAATGCGCTGCGGCATCCAAGCATCAACCCAAGCGTGGCGGCCTATCCGGGCGGCCTGATCGCCTGCGGCGAGGGCTCGCTGTATTTCTACCGCTTCACCGGAAAGTGGACGAAGGCCGGGGCGCCGGTGTTTGCCAATCCGGTGTCGGTCCTGCAGGAGCACGCCGACCTCTACGCGGGCACCCTGCCCTCGCCAACAACGGTGGACTGGAATGGTGATGGTGTGCTCGACATCCTGGCGGGCAATTCGGAGGGTTTTGTGCTCTTCTTCGAAAACATCGGTAGCAACGACGAACCCAAATTCCTGCCCGCGACACGCGTGCAGGCCGGCGGCCGCGAGATCCAGGTGCAGGCAGGTTACTCAGGCAGCCTGCAAGGCCTGCAGGAGGCCCGCTGGGGCTATCTCTCACCGAACGCCATCGACTGGAACGAGGATGGCATGCCTGACCTCATCACCGGCGACATCACGGGCGATTATCTCATCTACCTCAATCGCGGCACCCAGACGCAGCCCAGGCTCGACGCGGCGCGACCGCTCTACTGCGACGGCATTGACCTGCATGGCATGTGGCGCTGCCGCCCTGCGGTGGCGAAGATCGGCGGGCGCATGGCCTTGGTCATCGTCGATGGCGACGATCACTTTCATCTCTACTGGCGCATCGACGACTTCAACGTCGAGGACGGTGGCAAGCTGAAGATGGAGGACGGCAGGCACATCGGCACCAGCGGCGGCGTGGGTGGCATGAGCGGGCGCTGCAAGCTCGACCTCTTCGACTGGAACCAGGACGGACACCTTGATTTCGTCATCGGCACCGGCCGGGTCGTCTCCATCCCTGACCGCGAAACCGGCTTTCCCATGGCCGCCCTGGGCCAGAACCCGGTCTTGGGCGGCCTGCTCGGCGGACTGGTGGACAAGGCCCTGCCCGTGAAACTCAAGAAGACCCTCGGCACGCCGCTGCTGATGCTGAACAAGGGAGGCATGAAGTTTTCCATGCCGGAGCCGTTTCGTGACCGCGACGGTCTCGTCATCCAGCCGGGCGGCGCTCATGAAACCGGGGCCGTGGGCACGATGCTGGGCGGCGGCGGGCCTAACCTTCTCATCTGCAACGAGGCCGGCCGGCTGTTCCTGATTCCAGGCAAGAGCCTCTAGGGGCGACATTCGCGCCGCAAGTGCTTGTCCCTGCTCACGTCCCCCGTGTAGCCTGCCGGGCATGTCTCCCAACCGCCGCTCCTTTCTCAGGCAGGCCAGCCTGGCCTCGTTCAGCCTTTGGCTTCCGCCATTCGCCACGGCAGCCACGCCCGGCCGCCTTCCCCGCAGCACGCCGGAATCGCAGGGCGTCTCCGCCCAGGGCATCCTGGATTTTGTCGCCGCGGTCGAACGGGAAAAGTATGAGCTGCACAGCCTCATGGTCCTGCGTCACGGACAGGTGGTGGCTGAAGGCTGGTGGAATCCGTACGGGCCGGACCTGGTCCACACGATGTACTCGATGAGCAAGAGCTTCACCTCCACCGCAGTCGGGTTTGCCGTGGCGGAAAAGCGGTTGAGCGTCGAAGACAAGGTCATCTCGTTCTTTCCGGACAAGCTGCCGGAAAAGGTCGGTGAAAACCTGGCCGCCCTGCGGGTCAAAGACCTGCTGACCATGTCCACGGGCAACGAAAAGGAACCGACCCAGGTTTGTGTGAAGTCGGAGGACTGGGTGAGCACCTTTCTGGCCCAGAACTTCGCCCACAAACCGGGCACGCAGTTCATGTACAACAGCGCCGCCACCTACATGTGCAGCGCCATCGTCCAGAAGCTCACCGGCCAGACGATCCTCGACTATCTCACGCCGCGCCTGTTTGAACCGCTGGGCATCTCCGGCATGCGATGGGAGACCTGCCCCCGGGGCATCAACACCGGCGGCTGGGGCCTGAGCATCCAGACCGAGGGCCTGGCGAAGTTCGGCCAGCTGCTGCTGCAAAAAGGCCAGTGGCAGGACCGGCAGATCCTTCCTGCGGCATGGATCGAAGAGGCGACACGGTTCCACATCCAGCAGCCCGGCGGCGACAAGCCCGACCGGCCCAAGGCGAAGAACGACTGGCTGCAGGGCTACGGCTACCAGTTCTGGCGCTGCCAGGGCACCGCCTTCCGGGGCGACGGCGCCTTCGGCCAGTTCACGATTGTTCTGCCGGAGCAGGACGCCGTGATTGTGATGACCAGCGAGAACAAGAACATGCAGGGCCAGCTTGACCTCGTCTGGCAGCACCTGCTGCCCGCACTGGGCTCTCCCATGCCGGCCGCCGCCGACCTCGGCGTCCTGAAGACGCTTCGACTCCAGCCGCCGAAAAGCACGGCCGTGCCCGCTGCGGCGTTCATCGGCGGATTCAAGCTGGAGCCTAACGAATTCGGCCTGCAAAAGGTCACGCTCGGCCTGGGCGACAACAGCCTGGTGTTCGAGGCCGACGGCCATCGCATCGAATGCGGGCTGAAGGCATGGCAGCTCGGTGAAACCCGCATTCCCATCACCCCGCCGCGCCTGATCTCCGGCGGCAGGCCGAAGGCGGGGACCGTCTTCAAGGTCGCCGCCGCGGCCTCCTGGAAGGACGAACAAACATTGCTTCTGACCTGGCGCTATTACGAGACACCTCACAGCGACACCCTGACCTGCCGGCTTGAGGACGGCGGCCTCACGATCCGTTTCCTGGACAGCATCACGGCGATGAATCCCAAGGGCGTCGACCGCAGGCCCGCCCTCAAGGGCCGGCCCGCCTGAGGCCCGGGTTCAAGCCGGGCTGCGAGGATGTTCACCCACGCTCCGTTGTCTCATCCCGATGCCACAACCCTCACGCACTGAAGATCCCACGCCGCAGAGCCGCTGCCGCTTCGCCCTCGCCTGGAGTGACATCACGCCTCCGGCGAACATCTACCATCGCATGTGGGGTGCGGCGAAGCATGAACGCGCCACCGGCGTGCATCGCCCGCTGCGCGCCACGGCGGCGGTGTTTGCGCCGTTGAACGGCGATGAACGGCAGGTCGTGCTTGCACTCGATCATTGCGTCATGGGCGCCACCGAACATGCAAACCTCGTCGCACAGGCGGCGAAGATCAGCGGCGTGGCCAAGGAGGAGATCCTCGTCGTTTTCTCGCACACACACGCCGCCGGCCTCATGGGCCTCGACCGCGCGCATCTGCCTGGAGGCGACCTGATCCCGCCTTATCTGGAGTCGCTCGGTGAAACGGCCGGGGCGCTTGTGAAGCAGTGTCTCGCCTCGCTGAAGCCCGCAGGCATCGTCTATGGCCGAGGCCGATGCTCCCTGGCCACGCATCGCGATTTCTGGGACGGGCGGCAGTTTGTCTGCGGCCACAATCCCGGCGTGCCTGCGGACGACACCGTCATCGTCGCCCGCGTGAGTGATGACTCCGGCCAGACGCTCGCCAGCATCGTCAACTACGCCTGTCATCCCACCACACTGGCCTGGGAGAACACGCTCATCAGCCCTGACTATGTCGGTGCCATGCGCGAGGTCGTCGAGGCCGACACCGGCGCTCCCTGCCTCTTCCTGCAAGGTGCCAGCGGTGAGCTGGGACCGCGTGAAGGCTTTGTCGGCGACACGGCCGTGGCCGACCGCAACGGTCGCGAGCTCGGTCACGCCGCGCTGGCCGCCCTCACCGCGCTTCCGGCCGCTGGAACCACGTTCGTTTACACAGGCCCGGTCGTGTCCGGAGCCACGCTCGGCTCCTGGAAGCATCAGCCCATCGACCCCGCATCGAAAGCCACCTGGAAGCTCCAGCGCTGGCATGAACCGTTGAACTACCGTCCCGGCCAGCCCACGGCCGAACAAGTCCAAAACGACCTCGCCGACCTTCAACGCCAGGAAGCCGCCGCCCGTGCTGCCGGGGATGAAACCCACGCCGCCGACCTGCGCGCCCTGGCCGAGCGTAAAAACCGTCTGCTTCATCGCCTCGCCCAACTTCCGCCCGGCGACACCTTCCCACTGCAAGTCGCCCTCTGGCACATCGGCGACGCCGTCTGGATCGGCGTGCAGGGTGAAAGCTACAACCTCCTGCAAACCGAGCTTCGCCGTCGTTTCCCCGAGAAGATCATCCTCGTCGCCAGCATCGCCGCCGACTGGGGCGCCTCCTACCTTCCGCCCAACGATCTTTACGACACCGGCATCTACCAGGAGAGCATCGCCATCGTCGCAGCAGGCAGTTTGGAGCAGTTGATTGAGGCTGTGGCGGAACGAGCGGATGAAGTTGTTGGGAGGCGCTGACCTGAATCTCCCCATGCCTCAGCGCATTGCACGCCGGGCGGCGCTGCGTTCGGTGTGCTCAAAGGCTTCGGCGAAAGCTTCGAGCCTGCGTTTGTCCATGCCGAGGCTGCGGCCGACCACACGCCAGCGGGAGACGGCGCCTTCAACCTCGCTCAGGATTTGTTTGGCCTTCACCAAGGGCAGACGAAAGTAGGCGGTCACGGACATGAGCGCTTCAACGCTTGCCTCCGGGCCGGTCTCCTCGGAAATCCAGGTCTTCAGTTCTCGCAGTCGCTCGGGGAAGGGATTCAAATCGAAGGCCGGGGCAAGCTGCCAGTGGCCGTGACGCCGGTGCAGGAAGCCATGGTTGTGCAGATGATCATCCACATTGGTGATGAGGATGGAAAAGGCGATCCGGCGCCAAAGCTCTTCAATATCCTCCTGGGCAGACGCACCGTGCCTGCGTATGGCATCAACGATCTCGGTGTAATGATGATCACGGCCGCCGATGATGTCCGCGCCGAGCAGTGTCGCCGCGGAGACATACATGAGCCGTGCGCCCTCAGGCGTTCGGTCAAAGCGGCGGATGAGGGCCACGGGCATGCCGGCGCTTTCAATGAGGCGAGCTTCAGCCACACGGATGCCGGCGTCCCTGGCAAGCGTCATGGCCAAAACCTCGCCCTGCGTCACGGCACGGTCGTCCTTCACGCTGGGAAACTTGCCAATCGAGAGATTGCCATCGTCGTCCACGACCGTGCATTTCGGGCGCATGCCGCCAAGCGAGGTGCCGTTGCCACGCAGGTAAGCGAGGTCGGCGGCGGTCTCGCTGTCCGACTCCAGCGCCTGCGTCGCCGCCAGCAGCCGGCCCAGCTCGACAAGCGGCGGCGCGGTGCGTCTGCCCGGCTCCGAAGCACGGCAGAAGATGCCGCTCTCATCACGAAACCGCAGCGCACCGGCACGGCTGGCATCAGCCACGGCGAGGAGAAAGTCCATGTCATTCAGCATGACCGGCGGCGGCGGCCCGCCTGCACGACGTGCCTGCTGACGACGCTTGGCATGGTCACGCAGGATCACACGCCGCGCCCAGCCGTCCGGCTCCGTGTCGGCGATGGCGGCGTGAAAAACGGAGCCGTCTTTTGGACCGGGATGAAACTGCGGACCTGCCACCAGCGGCAGCGCTGGGTCAATGGCAAAACGATCCGCACCCCTCAGCCAGCCCTCCTCATACTCAAACGCGGCACGCTGGCGGGCGCCCGCTGCGTCAAAATGCAGCGTGCCGACACGAAGCGCCTCGTTTCCCAGGAAGACTTGGATCGTTCTCTTCATCGTGCGGCGGGCGTTTTTTTCAAACGGATGCGTTTTGGCAGACGCTCCTCATCCATCAGAAGGCCCGTGTCATCGCGGCGGGTGTCCGCCAACTCGCCAAAGGCCTCCCCAAAACCCAGCACGAACAGAGCCATCGCATACGCGCCCATGGCGACGGCGGCATCTCCTTTCTCAAGGCGGGTGTAGGTGCTCTTCGCCACGCCGACGCGCTCCGCCATCATGGCAACGGTGAGATGGCGTCTCCTCCGCGCACGCGCCAGGTCGGCCCCGAACTTCGTCAGGGAACGACGCAGAGCCGGAGGAAGAATGTCATGTGTGTTGGACCTCATTTAAAATGTATAGATGATGTCTTATCTTGTATTGCGTTTTATATATAAAACTTTATTGGAACCATGTCGAACCTTTTTGAAATGTTCGGGCCTCTCCCTGAGATGCAGCTCATGGATGGATCAGCGCACTGCCTGCGTTTCATCCATCCATCAAAGACGCTCTCCACCCCATGAAAATCACCGCCATCGAAACTCTCGTCTGCCATGCCCGGATGCGTAACTGGGTGTTTGTCAAAGTCGTCACCGACCAGCCCGGGCTCATCGGCTGGGGTGAGGCGACGCTGGAGTGGCACACGCGCAGCATCGTCGGCGCCATCGAGGACATGTCGCACCTGCTCGTCGGCGAGGATCCGACGCGGGTCGAATACCTGTGGCAGATGATGTACCGCCAGCATTTCTGGCACGGTCACGGCATCGTGCGCGCCACGGCCATCGCGGGCATCGACCTCGCGCTGTGGGACATTGTCGGCAAGGTGGCGAACATGCCGCTCTCCAAGCTTTTTGGCGGACCGGTGCGGGATTACGTCCGCACCTACTGCCATCTCGGCGGCGGCAAGATGGAGGATTTTTATCAGACGCCCGCCGACAACGCGAAACGCTTTGCCGAACTTGCGCAGGCCGCCGTGGCTGACGGCTACACCGCCTTCAAGAGCATGGCCGTGCCGAGCACGATGCCGATCGAGGGCATGAAGCCGGTGCGCGCCGCCGCCGCCGCGGTGGCCGCGATGCGCGACGCCGTGGGGCCGGACATTGACATCATGGTGGACTGCCATGCGCGCCCCTCGCCAGCGATGGGCCTGAAGTTCGGCAAGGCGCTGGACCCGTATGGCCTCTACTTCTTCGAGGAGCCGTGCTGGCCCGAGTGCGTGGACGGCCTGGCGAAAATCAATGCCGCGCTCACCACGCCCGTCGCGAGCGGCGAACGCGTGACGAATCTGGAGGCCTTCAAGGAGCTGTTCGACAAACGCGCCGTCGAAGTCTGCCAGCTCGACCTGACGCATTGCGGCGGCTTCACGGCGGCGCGCCGCGTGGCCGCGCTCGCGGAGTCGCACCGCATCGCGCTCGCACCGCACAACCCGCAGGGGCCGGTGAGCACGGCGGCCTCGCTGGAGTTCGGCTTCTCGCAGCCCAGCTACATCATCTGCGAGACCGTGCACAACGACGTGCCCTGGCGTCAGGACGTGGTCGAGGAGGGTTTCACCGTCGAGAAGCAGGGGCGCATCGTGCGGCCTAACCACAAGCCCGGTCTCGGCATCACCATCAACGAGGCCGAGGTGAGGAAGCATCCGTTCCAGCAGGAGATCGTGCTGCGTGAGTTCAGCCCCGACGGCGCGGTGACGGACTGGTGACGTCGGGTCAGACGACCTGGCGCACGCTTTCCGCGCTGCCCACCGCCGTGATGGAGCCGTCGGGCAGGGCGATCATGAGCCGACCCTCCGAATCGAGGTCCACGGCGCGGCCAAACAGCTCGCTGCCGTCCACCGTCGCGCGGATCTGGCGGCCGAGCAGCCAGCTGCGCTCCCGGGTTTCCGCCACGGCCTCATGAAAGCCGTCCTCGATCCGCAGGAACTGGGCGTGCAGCTGCTGGAGAAGGGCGGCGGCGAGAGGATTGCGGTCAAGCTCCGGAGTCTGCGCAAAGGGCATGCTGCCGAGCAGCGAGGCGGCGACGCCCTCCAGCTCGGGCGCAAACTGGCGCGTGTTCACGTTCAGCCCGATGCCGAGCACGAGCATGAGCCCTGACTTCGTGGTGACCACCTCGGCCAGCAGGCCCGAGACCTTGCGGTCGTTGACGTAAATGTCGTTCGGCCACTTGATCCGCGGCTTCAGCGGCAGCTCGTCCTCGATGGCCCGGCAGAGGGCCAGGGCGGCCAGCGTCGTCAGCCGCGGCCAGAGCGGCGTCGGCGCCTCCGGCTGGAGCAGCAGGGAGAACATGAGGTCCTTGCCCCTGGACGCCAGCCAGCGGTTCTGACGTCGGCCGCGGCCCGCCGTCTGGCTTTCCGCGAAGAGCACCAGTCCGGGCGACTCGCCCGCCATCGCCGCCTCGCGGACGGCATCACTGGTGGAGCCGACCTCATCGACCACGCGCACCCTCCAGGGCAGTGCGGGATCATTCAGCAGGCTGGGGTCAAGCGCGGGCATCAGAGACGGTCGCCGGGATGAAGCTCCTCATGATCGCCCTCGCATTCCAGGTGGGTCGTGATGTGCACCGGGTGGCTGGTCCCCTGGATGACCGCGCGCTCGATCTCCGTCGTCAGGCGATGGGCTTCGCGAAGCGTGATGTCATCCGGGAAAAGAAAGTGCACATCGACATAATGGACCTGGCCGGCGTTGCGATGGCGCAGGGCGTGGAAGGTCACGCCACGGGCCGCCGTCTCGCGCACCAGCGCCGCATCCAGGTCGCGGCTCAGGGCGGGGTCGGCATGATCCATCAAGCCCGCCACGCTTTGTCTCAGGAGGTCATAGCCGGACACCAGGATGTTGCCCGCCATGAGCAGGCCGCAGACAGGATCCCACCAGGGCCAGCCGGTGAGGTGCATCAGGCCGAGGCCGGCGAGGGCTCCAAGGCTGGTCCATCCGTCCGTCAGCACATGACGGCCGTTGGACTCCAGGATCAACGAATGATGCCGCCGACCGGTGCGGATGAGGTAGAAGCCGAGCATTCCGTTGATGACCACCGTGGCGAGGGTGAGCAGCACACCGTCGCCCAGATGCGAGACCGTCAGACCTCCGATCCAGCGGCGGATGGATTCATAGATGATGAAGACGGCGGCGAGCACGATGAGGCCGCCCTCGATGCCTGCGGAGAAGAAGGCGATCTTGCTGTGGCCGTAGCGGTGGTTTTCATCTGCGGGCTGCGCGGCGAGCCAGAGGCTGTAGGCCGCGAACAACACGGCGGCGACATGCACCACCGACTCCGCCGCATCGCCGAGGATGGCCGCCGAGCCCGTGAGCAGGTAGGCGCTCATCTTCAGCACCAGCATGACAAATCCCATGACCAGGGACAGCCGCATGGCCTGCATCTGAGTGCGATCGTTGGTGCTCATGACAGGAGAATCTCGCAGACACGATCCGTGTCCGCCAGGTTTTCCAGGCAGACCCAGGGAGAATGTGCCTGCAGGTCAGCGGCTTCAAAATTGCCCGTGCCGACCGCCAGGCAGCGCGCCCCGATGGCATGGGCGCAGGCGATGTCCTTGGGCGTGTCACCGATGACGATGACCTCGCTGACCGGGTAGGTGCGGCCCGTCGCCCCGCTCATGCGCCGCATGGCCACAGGGCCGAGCAGGTTGCGGTCCTCGGCATCATCCCCGAAAGCCCCTTCCACAAAGTGCGCACCCAGGTCGAAACGTGCCAGCTTCATCTCCGCGCCACGGCGGACGTTGCCGGTCAACAGGCCCAGGTCCGCCCCACCCGCCGTGGACAAGGCCTGCAGCAGCTCCCGGGTGCCGGGCAGCGTGCGGCCAATGAACTCCTGATCATGGAGGCGGCGTTGAAGGTGGCCGAGGTAGCTGCGCATGTATTCATCGACGGCGGCCGGGGTCATCTCACGCCCCACCTGGCCGAAGAGCTGCCGGACAATGCCACCGTCCGTGGCACCGGCGAGGTTCAGAGGCGGCAGCGACTCCCGGCGCACGCCGTAGAGCTCCTCCACGGCGTCAAGCAGCGAGGCACCACCGGCTCCACCGGTGTCGAGAAGGGTGCCGTCGATGTCGAAAAGCAGGAGTCTGGGCATGGGGGCGCAGAGAAAGAACAGCTTTCACCGGAGGTCATGCTCTTTTTGACACGCCGGCAGCCTTTCACTCCTGCGTCACGCGTTTTGCCTTCGATCTCCCGCCGTGCCAGAGGTCATAACGCGGGTCGGCATGAGCCTGGAAGAAGCCATCGAGCCGCGACTTCATCTCCTGGGTGATCTGCTGCAGGCCCGGCTGGCCGAACAAATTGAAGCGTTCCCGGGGATCCGCCTGCATGTCGTAGAGTTCATGGGGGCCGTCCGGATGTCGGTGCACGTACTTCCAGCGTTCGCCCCGCACGGCGCGGCAGGTCTCCATTTCATAAAAGACCGTGTTGTCCCAGGCTGCGGGCGGCCTGCCCAGAAGGGCTTCCGAAAAATCGCGACCCGGCAGGCGGGGCTTGGCAGGCAGCTTTTCCCGCAGGTCCAGGTAACCCAGCAGGCTGGGCAGGAAGTCGTAGTTGCTAACCCGCAGGTCTGAAGTTGTCCCGGCGGGAATCCGACCCGGCTGGTGGAAGATCAGCGGGATCTGCATCATGAGCTCATGGGCGCCGATCGGCCGTGTGTGGTCGCCCATGCCCCAGATGCCGTTCTGGCCGCCCATCCAGCCCTGGTCAGAGGCGTAGACGACCAGGGTGTCCTTCTCCAGATCCAGCCGCTTCAGCGCCGCCATCACCTCGCCGACGCCGTCGTCCACACCGCTGACCTCGCAAGCCATGCGCCGCCTGGCGCGGGGGTCGTTGTGAAACTGTTTGTTATGAAACTGCCAGGGGTGCATGGCGTCGCGAGGGAAGCTCTGCAGCTCCTTGTCCGCATACCAGGAGGCATGGCGGTTCCGAGACTCCTTGAGCATCAGGTTGCCCAGCGAATAGGGGCCGTTGTAGGCCAGGAAGAGGAAGAACGGCCGCTCCTGGTTCGCCTCGATGAACTCAATGCCGCGACGCGTCCAGTAGTCGGTCGTGTACTCCGCCACCTGGGTGATCCGGCCGTTTTCGATGATCTTCTGGTCATAGAACTCCTGGGTGCTGCCGTCCGGCTTGGTGACCCAGAAGGAGAATCCTTCGTTCGGCGTGAGGTTCGCCCCGAGATGCCACTTGCCGCTCAACCCGCAGACGTAGCCCGCATCGCGGAGGATCTCGCCGACGGACGTGAACTCACCGAGGGTGTTGCAGGCCTCCGGGCCCATCATGAACTTCGGGTCGAGGAAGGAGTGCACGCCATGCTGCGAGGGAATCAGGCCGGTGAGGAAGGTGGCGCGGGTGGGCGAGCACACGGCGTTGCTGCTGAGCGCCTGGGTGAAGCGCACGCCGCCTGTGGCCAGCGCGTCGATGTTCGGCGTGCGGATGTCCGGGTTGCCGTAGCAGCCGAGGGTCCACGCGCCCTGGTTGTCGGTCAGGATGAAAACGACGTTAGGCCGGCGCGCCGCGTGGAGGAGGGCCGGAAGGGCAAGAAGCAGGACGCTGGCAAGAAGGCGCGGCATGCCGCTAAAACGCCGGCCGGCGCTCGGCCGTTGCAATCAGCGCCGCAGCCCCTGGACGCGCGACTGCATGTCCTCCAGGACGGGCGCCAGCTCCAGCTTCTGCTTCACGCTGGCGTCGCGGAGAAAGAGCAGCGGGTCCTCGGCCATCAGATCCTCCATGAATTTGCGGTCCTGCTCGGCGAGGCGGTCCCCCTCGGCGTTGCCGCCGCGCAGGTTCTTGAGGTCGCCGCGCATCCGGCCGATCAGACGCTTGCGGTCCTCGACCGGCATCACCTTCAGGCCGCGGTCGATGACCTCGAACAGCGGCTGGATGGTGCGGTTCACATACTCCTTCTGCTCCTCCTCGGTGAGCGACTCGAAGAACTTGTCGAGCGAATCCTGGGCGTCCTCGCGCAGGCTTTTGCGCTGACCGACATCCAGGCGCTGGTAGTTCGTGATCACACGCGCCAGGTAGCCGCGGCGTTTTTCATCCGACAGCTTTTCACCCGCCAGCCAGGGCGCGTTTTCCACCAGTTCCTGGACCTTGCCGGGCCAGGCGACCAGGTCGTCCGTCTCATGCATGATGACCGCCACGACCGACCAGAGGGCGGCGAGCAGGGCCAGGGTGGTGAGCCAGAGGCGTTGTCGCAACATGATTCAGGGATCAGCGTTTGAAGCGGCGGGAGACGATGCCGATGAACTCACCCGCCTCCTCGACACGAAGCTTCTGGGTGACCAGGAAATACGCGGCGGCGGCGACCGCCACCGTGGCGCCCAGCGCGGCGACACGAAGCAGGAAGGCCATGTGCGACCAGCCGGCCAGCAGGGTGAGTTTCGCGGCGAGGCAGACGGCGCCCATCACCGTGATGCCGACGAGCAAACGAATCAGGCCCTGCACGAGCAGGCGCGTCTCCAGGCCTTCGGCACACTTGCGCATGGAGAGGTAGAGCGCCAGGAAGTTGCAGGCGAGCCCCAGGGCCGTGGCCCAGGCCAGGGCGGTGTGGTCCCAGTGGAGGACAAAGACCGTGATGGAGTTCAGCGCCGCCGTCAGCACGATGACACCGAGGCTGACCGTCATGGGGACAAAGCGCCGTCCGATCGTGTAGAAGGCCGGCTGAAGCACCTTGATGGCGGAGTAGAAGACCAGGCCGAAGGCATAGGCCTGCAGCGGGGCCGCGGTCGCCGCCACATCCGCCGCCGTGAACTTGCCATGCTCGAACAGAATGGAGACGATCTCATCCGCGAGCAGCGAAAGGCCGACCGCGCTGGGCAGCGTCAGGAACAGCACCAGCCTCAGCCCCTTGGCAAGAGCGCCGCGAAAGGCGGGTGTGATGCCCTCGGTGGCGAGACGGGAGAGCATCGGCAGCGTCACCGTCGCCACCGCGACACCGAACAGCCCGAGCGGCAGCTGCTGAAGGCGCTGGGCATTGGCCAGCCAGGCATTCGCCGCCTCGTGACCGGGCGTGAAGGAGGCGAAGATGGAGTTCAGAAAGACGCCGACCTGGGTGCCGCCTGCGGCGATGAGGGAGGGCCACATCAGGTGCAGCACCTCGCTGACGCCCTTGTCCTTCCAGCCGAAATCCATGCCAAACCTGAAGCCCACACGACGCAGCGAGGGAAGCTGGATGCCGAGCTGCATGAGGCCGCCGATGAGCGTGCCGACGGCAAAGCCCGTCAGGCCCTTCTCCGTGATGTGGCCTTCACGGAAGCCGGGGTCGATCAGCCAGGCCACGGCGACGCCGCCGACGATGCAGCCGAGGTTGAAGAAGGCGGAGGCGACGGCCGGGATGAAGAAAACCTTCTTCGAGTTCAGCATGCCCATGACCAGGGCGGTCACGGAGACGATGGTGATGAAGGGGTACATGATGCGCACCAGGCGGGTGCAAAGCTCCAGGCTGGCGGGGTTCTCCCAGCCCGGGTTCAGCAGCCGCACCAGCCAGGGCGCCACGGCAACTCCCGCGAGGGCGACCATGCTCATGAAGCAGACGGAGAGCGCGAGCATCTTCCTGCCCAGCACCCAGGCGGCCTCGTCGCCCTCGTTCTTGATCTTCTTGGTGAAGGTGGTCACGAAGGCCGTGGACAGGGCGCCCTCGGCGAAGAGGTCGCGCAGCATGTTGGGCGTGCGGAAGGCGGCGGTGAAGATGCCGGTGAAGTGCGCGCCGAACAAACCATTCAACAACTGGTCACGCACCAGGCCGAGCAGGCGGCTGCAGAGGATGGCGACGGAAACCACGCCCGTGCTCCTGGCCTGGGAGGAAGGTGGAGCGGCCATCCTGGCCGTCTCCTTGTCTGGCGGAGTTTCACTCATGCGAGTCAGGCACCCGGCTGAAGACGTACTCCGTTTCAACGCGGGCTTTTGAAGGGTTGTTGACGATGTATCTGGCGATGCCCCTCAGGGCTTCGGGGCTGCGGACGATGTGGTCATATCCCTCATGCTGCCACAGCCGGCCTTCAAGCCCCAGCTTTCGATGGATGCCCAGGGCTGTGAATGACTTCCACGAATGAAGAATCTTGTCGAGGGTGTGGGAGGCGGGCGTCACAAGGGCATGAACATGATTCGGCGTCACCACCCAGGCATGAAGCTCATAACGGCTCCCGTCAAAGTGCGTCAGAGCATCCGCGACAATCCCGCCCGCGGAGGGATCACGTAGGACACAGCTCCCATGTCCTGAATCCAGCCACCTTCGGCAGCGGTCTGTAAAACGCCGGTGAAACTCCGCCCTTGCTTCAGGGGACCAGGGTTGCGGATGCGCGGCGATGAACTGCTCCCCTTCCACCTGAAGACGTCGAAGCCTGGCCGCCGGAAGGGCGTCCGCCAGGCGGAAGGTCACAAAATAGGTTCGGCCAGGCTGACGCCAATGGGGCAGGTTGCGCGCCTGGTTTTCAATGTCCGACCTCGGGTCAAAATAGCTGACCTGCGAGAAGATGCTGCCGGGCTCCAGTCGCATGACGACATTCAGGCTGCCCGGCTCAGCCAACGGGCAAGCTGGAAGCTTGCTCCACCTTCGGCTTCACCGCAGCGCGACGCAGCTTGTCCATCATGGCGATGCCCATGCCGTGCTCGTGCATGGGCTCGGCGATGATCTCGTCCACGCCGAGCCGGTCGAGCTCGCGCAGGACGTAGAAGAAGCGCACGGCCGCCTCGGGCAGCTTGCCCTTGCCGGGGCTCAGGATCTGCACGTGCACCCAGTCGGTGAGGCCGACGTAGCCGTCGGAGGCGTCACCCCGGTAGCTCATGAGGGCATAGCGCTTGCCCGGCTCGGGATGGAAGTCCTCCGGGCTGCTGAGCAGGCGCAGCGGCGTCCTTGGCGCGTAGTGGCTGGCGAGCTGGCCGGGCGCCTCGGCGGCCTCGTCCACCAGCGTGCGGGTTGCGTGCTTCACGCGTCCGTAGGGCTTCAGATCCTCGGGCGTGACCGGACCGGGACGCAGGATGGTGATGATCGGCTTGGGCGAGCCGGGCTCGACCTTGATGATGGTGCTTTCCAGGCCGCAGAGGCAGGCGCCGCCGTCAATGATGAGCGGGATGCGGTCATCGAGCTCGGCGGCGACCGCGCCGGCGGAGGTCGGGCTGATGGAGCCGAAGCGGTTGGCGCTCGGCGCCGCAATGGGACGGCCGAGGGACTCGGCCACGCGGCGGAAGACGGCGTTTTTGCTGACACGCACGGCCACGCTGGGCAGGCCGGCGGTGACGATGTCCGGCACGCAGGGCTTCTTGGGCAGGACCAGGGTCAGCGGTCCGGGCCACATCTTCTCGGTCAGCTTCTGGATGACCGGCCGCACGGCCTCGGGGATGTCGGCGACCTCCTCGAGCATCTTTTTGTTAGGCAGGTGGACGATGAGCGGGTCGAAGCTCGGCCGCTCCTTGGCCTCGAACACCTTCGCCACCGCCTCGGGGTTGAGGGCGTCGGCGGCCAGGCCGTAGACGGTTTCGGTGGGCAGCGCCACCACCTCGCCGGCACGCAGCAGACGCGCGGCCTCCTCGACGGCCTTGTGCATGAGCGGGCCGGTGTCGGTCTGAAGAATGGGTGTCGGCATGATGGATGGGGAAAAGGATCAGGCCTCCTTGCGCTTCAGCTGCGGGAAGAGCACGACGTCGCGGATGCTCTCGGCGCCGGTGAGCATCATGATGAGGCGGTCGATGCCGACGCCGATGCCGCCGGCAGGCGGCATGCCGTGCTCGAGGGCGAGCAGGAACTCCTCGTCGATCTTCTGCGTCTCCTCGCCGGCCTGGTGCTCGAGGCGTTCGCGCTGGACGAGGGGGTCGTTGAGCTCGGAGTAGCCGGGGCTGATCTCCTGGCCGTTGATCACCAGTTCATAGACATCGACGACGGAGGGGTCCTCCGTGTTCTGCTTGGCCAGCGGCACCAGCTCCTTCGGGCAGTGGGTGACGAAGAGCGGGTTGAAGCTCTTCTCCTCGACCAGCTTCTCAAAGACCTTCTGGTCGAGCTCGTAGTGCTCCTCGTTGAGGTGGATTTCCTGCACGCCGAGGCTCTGGGCGCGCTCGACCTTGTCGGCCTTGCTGAGGTTGAACCAGTCCTCGCCGGCGGCGCCTTTGACCAGCTCGCGGTAGGGGGCGCGCCTCCAGGGACGGGTGAGGTCGATGGTGCGGGTGACATTGCCCTCCTCGTCCTTGTGCTCGATCACCAGGCCGCCGCAGAACTTCTCGGCGAGGTGGCAGATCATGCCCTCGACCAGGTCGGCCATCTGCTCAAAATCGGCGTAGGCCCAGTAGGCTTCGAGCATGGTGAACTCCGGGTTGTGACGGCGGCTCACGCCTTCATTGCGGAAGTTGCGGTTGAGTTCGAACACGCGGTTGAAGCCGCCGACGAGCAGGCGCTTCAGGTAGAGCTCGGGGGCGATGCGCAGGAACATCTTCTGGTCGAGCGCGTTGAAGTGCGTCTCAAAGGGGCGTGCGGCGGCGCCGCCGGGCACGTCCTGCATCATCGGCGTCTCGACTTCCAGGAAGCTGCGGTTGTGCAGGTAGCTGCGGATTTCCGCGACCATGCGGCTGCGGGTGACGAAGACCTCGCGGCTGCGGTCGTTGGAGATGAGATCGAGGTAGCGCTGGCGGTATTTGATCTCGCGGTCCGTGACACCGTGCCACTTGTCCGGCAGCGGGCGCAGGGCCTTCGAGAGGGGCGTGAGCTGCTTCACATGGATCGAGCGCTCGCCCTTTTTGGTGATGAAGGTCTGGCCGGTGACGCCGGCGAAGTCGCCGATGTCCATCAGGTCGTTGAACAGCGCATAGGCCTCGTCACCGACGTCGCTCTTGCTGAGGTAGCACTGGATGCGGCCGGAGATGTCGCCGAGGTCAAAGAAGGTGGCCTTGCCCATCACACGGCGGGAAAGGATGCGGCCGGCGACGCGCACGTCGAGGCCCTCGATGAAGTCCGCCTTGAGGGCTCCGGGGTCGTGGGAGACCTCGAACTTGCCGCCAAAGGCCGCGACGCCGCGTTTCTGCAGCTCGTCCAGCTTGTGGCGGCGGACTTGCAGAAGCTCGGACTCGGTCGGTTCAGGGGCGGCAGGCGTGTTTTGCATGGTTCTGAGGGCGGAATGGGGCGCAGTCCTTAGCCGGGCGGGCGGCTTTTGCCACCTCAAACCTTGGGATGCCCTGGTTTGAGGGTTGAAGAATTGCCCCTTGCGACGCCCCGGCGACTGCGGAAGGCTGCCAGGTCAACCCACGAGACGCCCATGCTTCGCAAAAACTGGTATCTGTTCACGCCCCTGGCCTTGTTCGGCCTGCCCTCCCTGATCCTGGCTTATTACATCCTGAGTTTTGGTTATCCCGTCAGCGAAGCGGTCGAGGCCACCTCCCACTTCCTGCAGTCCAGCACGCGGTATGCGATGAAGTATTCGGACAACCACTTCAGCCGCATCAAGCCGGGCATGGACGGCCGCCAGGTCTTCGAATGGGTGGGCGTGCCGTTTGAGCGCCGGAACAACGACGCGGAGTGGCTGTACTCCCTGCCCAACGGCCTGACCCAATATTATCACGAACGCAAGATCCTGTTCGCCCGTGACAAGAACAACGTGCCGAGGGTGAAGGAGGTCGTCCGGGCCTTCCATGCCGAATGAGCGAACCCGCTGAACGCATGTCCGCGGAAAAGACCGCCCCCCTGCCCTCCCTGCTGGGCCTGAAGCCCGAGGAGGTGGCGGAAGCCGTGGCCGCCCTGGGCGAACCGGCGTTCCGCGCCCGTCAGATCGTGGAGTGGGTCTTCAAAAAAAGGGCCGCGAGCATCGAGGCGATGTCGAGTCTCTCAAAGACCCTGCGCCAGGCCCTGGCGGAGCGCTTTGTCACCCGCAGCATGACGCTTTCGCAGGTCACCGGCTCGACGGACACCACGCGCAAGCTGCTGCTGAAACTGCAGGACGGGCGCTATGTCGAGACGGTGCTGATCCCGGCCAACCCGGCCCTTTACGGAGGACGCTCAGACCGCCTCACGCTCTGCGTCTCCAGCCAGGTCGGCTGCGCCTACGACTGCAAGTTCTGCGCCAGCGGCCTGGCCGGCTTCACCCGCAACCTGACGGCGGCGGAGATTGTCGAGCAGGTCGTCCAGGCGGAGGCCATGGCCGCCGACCGGGTGGACAACCTGGTCTTCATGGGCATGGGGGAGCCGCTGGCCAACTTCAGCAATCTCACCCGGGCCATTGAAATCCTGAACGCGGAATGGGGTGTCGGCATCGGTGCCCGTCACATGACGGTGAGCACCAGCGGCCTGGCGCCGCAGATCCGCAGGCTGGCGGACTTTCCGCTGCAGATCCGGCTGGCGATCTCCCTTCACGGGGCCAGTGACGAGGTGCGCGAACGCATCATGCCGGTGAACAAAAAGCACAACATCGCCGAGCTGTTCGAGGCCCTGCAATACTGGCGCTCGAAGCACAAGCAGCGCATCACGCTGGAATACATCCTCATCGAGGGCGTCAACGACATGCTGGAGCAGGCGCGGCTTCTGGCGAGGCGCGCCCGGGCCATCGACGCCCGGGTCAACCTGATCCCTTACAACACCGTGGAAGGCCTGCCCTGGGTGCGCCCCGACGAGGTGCACTGCATCGCCTTCCGGGATGTGCTGGAGGCGGGCGGCGTCACCGCGACCCTGCGTCTGGAAAAAGGTCACGACATCTCCGCCGCCTGCGGCCAGCTGCGGCTGAAGCAGGAGACCGCCGAGGGCATCGTCGAGTCCCCCATCCCGGCCAGGCGCATCACGATCGGCGCGGGAGCCGCCGCCTGACCTGACCGGCAGGCTGTTGAAGAACGTGCGGTTAGGCCAGCATCAGGGCTTCTTCAGGGTCGCGATGAGGTACTCCACCGACGATTTCGACTTCACGTCGGTCACGCCGGGGTAATAGAGCTCGCAGACGGCCCCATTGGCCTTGCAATGCTCCTGGAGCTTCACGCCGAAGTTGGCCGTGTGGGTCGGGTCCTTCTGCTCCTGGCCCATGGCGGGCGGGGCGCTGTAGTTCAGGTAAACCGGCGGGTCGTCGGAGCTGACCAGGGCGTAGGGCGAGTATTCGGCGATCCAGGGCAGGATCTTCTCGCGGGCGGCGAGGAAGGCGGCAAAGTCCTTGTAGTCCTCCTTTTTCAGGAAGGCATGGCCGCCGTAGCGGCTGTTCGGGGTCCACTCCTTCATCTGCTGCGGGTCCAGGGTCGTCTGGGCGCCGTTGACCGCCGCGCAGAAAAGACGGGTGGATTCACGCGCCACGGGGTCGCTGCTTTTCGGATCGGCCATGTCCGGATGGAAGGCCAGCCACAGGCTGCTGCAGGCCCCGGCGGAGCCGCCGCTGGCGCCGATGCGCACCTTGTCGATGTTCCATTCCGCCGCCTTGCTGCGCACGGTCTGCAGGGCGAGGGCGGCGTCGTGGAGCGGAGCCTTCACGGGCGGCACCACGTCCTGGGCCTGGGAGATGTAGCGGTAGTTGATGGAAACGACGGAGATGCCCTCCTTCAGGAAGGGCTCGACGGCGATGCCCGCCTTGTCCCCGCCCATCCAGCCGCCGCCATGGATGTAGAACAGCAGCGGCGTCGGCTTGTCAGAAGCCGCCTTCCAGAAGTCCAGGACGTTCCGCTCGAAAGGCCCGTACTTGAAGTTCGCGACCGTTGGGGGAGGGTTTTTGGGATAGACCTTCTTCGGGGCGACCTTGGGTTTGGCGGCGGCAGCAGGGGCCTTTTTCGGCGCGGCGTTCGGGGCCGGAGCCTCGGCGGCAAAGGAAATCGTGACCAGGAACAGCAGGGACAGGGCGAATTTCATGGGAGCCATCCAACGTTCCACCCGCGTCCGATCTCACGACAAGCTTGCATCCGATGGGCAAAGGCGGGCACTTTAGGTCCAGGAAGCCGCCTTGACTCCCCCGGCGGGCTTGCTTTGGGTGCGCGCCCGCTATTTCCCAGCCGCTCATGGAACTGACCGCCATCGTTGAATCCCTTCTCTTCGCCACCCAGGAACCTCTGCCGCTGACGCAGATGGCCACGGCGGTGAAGGAAACAGCGAAGGACATCAAGGAGGCGGCGAACGATCCCGCCGAGGTGCCCTCCTATGTCGAGGCGCTGCTGACGGTTGATGAGCTCTCCATCCGTGAGGCGATCGACACCCTCATCGCCCATTATGACAAGGACGGCCGGGCTTTCACCATTGCCGAACGCCCGCACGGCTGGCGTCTCTGCGCCAAGGCCGATTACGCCGAATGGTGCCGGGCGCTGTTCCCTGGGAAAAAGGTGCAGCGCCTCAGCCAGCCCGCCCTGGAGACCCTGGCGATCATCGCCTATCGTCAGCCGATCACCAAGGCCGGCATCGAGGCCGTCCGCGGTGTCAGTGTCGACGCCATGGTGCAGCAGCTGGTAGACCGCGGCCTGATCAAGATCGAGGGCCGCGCCGAGCTGCCCGGCAAGCCGCTGCTCTACGGCACCACCGATTCCTTCCTTGACCATTTCGCCGTCAAGAACCTCGATGAACTGCCCAACTCGCAGGAACTGCGCCGGGTGAAGCTGCCGACGGCTCCGGAAGAACAGCCTGGGAACGCCGTTCCCGAGGAAACCCAGCTTTCCCTGGAACCCCAGCCCCAGGCTGATTCCAGCCAGACCGCCGCCGAGCCGGACGCTCCCGCAGCCGAGTAATCCCAAGCAATGTCAGACTCGCCTCCATCCCCCGGTTCCCAGGATCCTGCGGCGAGCTCGGCCAGCGTGGACCTGCAAGCCATCCGCACCGGGATTGACGCCATCGACGAGCAGCTCATCCGTCTTCTGAATCAACGTGCCGACCTGGTGCTGCAGGTGGCGGAGGTGAAGAAACGCGCCGACCTCGACATCTACGTCCCCTGCCGGGAGGAAGCCCTGCTGCGCAAGCTCTGCCAGATCAACTCCAGCCAGCATGGCAAGCTGACTGAAAAGGCCATCCGTGCGATCTTCCGCGAAATCATGAGCGCCGCTCTGGCCCTGGAGGACAGCCTGAAGATCGCCTACCTCGGCCCCGCCGGCTCCTGGACGCATCAGGTCGCCGTCCACAAGTTTGGCAACAGCGTCGAATACATCGCCGAGGAGGCGATTGAGGGCGCCTTTGACCGGGTCGCCTCCCGTGAGGTGGACTATGCCGTCCTGCCGATTGAGCACAGCACCGAAGGAGCCGTGCACCACACCTTGGATCACCTGGTCGATTCCCAGCTGCAGATCTATGCAGAGATCCTCTGGAAACTGGAGACCGTGGTCATGGCCCAGGACGACGAATCACCTCCCGCCGCCATTTACGGCCACCCGCAGATGCTCGCCCCCTGCCGCACCTGGCTGGGGCAGCGTTTCCCCGGAGCCCGGCTGGTCGAAAGCGCCTCCTCCAGCCTGGCGGCCACCCATGCCGAGACGGAGAAGGGAGCCGCGGCCCTCGGCACCCCGCTCGGGGCCGAGTTGCACGAGCTGAAGGTCGTCGCCGCAAGCCCGCGTGAAATCTCCAGCCGTGCGCGCTTCATCATCCTGGGCAGGCGCAGCGGCAGCCCGAGCGGCAATGACAACACCATGCTCATGGTGCACGCCATCGACCGAGTGGGCGCCCTGTTGGAGGTGCTGCAGGTGTTTGCGCGGCGGAACGTCAACGTGCGTCAGATTGAAAACCGCCCCGTGCCGGCGGACAATGCCGGCAACCAGGCGCGGTTCTTCCTGGAGATCAGCGGCCATCACGAGGATGCCACGCTCCAGGAGGCCGTCCAGGAGCTCACCGGCCAGGGTTCCAAGGTCCAGGTGCTTGGCAGCTACCCCGCCCCGCGCTGGGTGGAGGAACGCTAAGGACGGGGCTGCCGCGAAAAAAGCGGCGGGAGGCGTCTTCCGCCTGCCGCCGCCGATGTGTCGAATAGCCAGGACTTGGATCAGAGAGCCGCGATGATCGCGTCACCCATCTCACGGGTGTTGACTTTCCGGGTGCCGGGAGCGGCGCTGAAGATGTCCCCGGTGCGCAGACCGGCGTCGATGACCTTCTTGACGGCGGACTCGATGGCCACGGCCTCGGCCTCCAGGCCCAGGGCGAAGCGCAGCAGCAGGGCCGAGGAGAGGATCTGGGCGATCGGATTGGCGACGCCCAGGCCGGCGATGTCCGGGGCCGTGCCGCCGCTGGGCTCGAAGAGGCCGAAGTAGAGGCCGTCGCCCTTCGGCTTGCCGAGGCTGGCGCTGGCCAGCATGCCCAGGGAGCCGGCGATCATCGCCATCTCATCGCTGAGGATGTCGCCGAACAAATTTTCCGTCACCAGCACGTCAAAGCTGCGGGGCGCCTTGATGAGCTGCATGGCGGCGTTGTCCACATACAGGTGGGCGAGCGTGACGTCGGGATACTCCTTGGAGACCTCGACCATCGTCTCGCGCCAGAGGACGGAGTTGGTGAGCACGTTGGCCTTGTCGACGCTCGTCACATGCTTGCGGCGGAGCTGGGCGGCCTTGAAGGCGACGTGGGCGATGCGGACGATCTCGCTCTTCTTGTAGACCATGGTGTCGATGACCTCGATGTCACCGTCGGGCAGCGTGGTGCGGCTTTTCGGCTGGCCGAAATACATGCCGCCGGTCAGCTCACGGACGCAGAGCACGTCGAAACCGCCTTCGACGAGGTCGGCGCGCACGGGGGAGGAGCTGGTGAGGGCGGGGTAGCAGATGCCGGGCCGCAGGTTGGCGAAGAGGCCGAAATGCTTGCGCAGGGGCAGCAGGGCGCCGCGCTCAGGCTGCTCGTTGGGGGGGAGTTTCTCCCACTTCGGGCCGCCGACGGAGCCGAAGAGGATGGCGTCGGCCTGCTCGCAGGTCTGGACGGTCTTTTCAGGAAGCGCCTTGCCGACCGCGTCAATGGCGGCGCCGCCGACGAGCTCGTGATGGTAGTTGAACTGGATGCCGGAACGGCTGGCGACGGTGTCGAGGACGCGAAGGGCCTCGGCCATGACTTCAGGGCCGATGCCGTCGCCGGGGAGGACTGCGAGGTTGTAGGAGCGGGACATGAGGTCGGCGTCTATGCAGGGGAAACCGTGCCGGGCAAGGGCGGAGTCGAGTCAAGCTCTGACAACACATTGAGCAGGTCAGGCCTAACCACCGTCCAATTCAGCCAAGGGTCGGCGTTTTTTAGAATTGCCTTCTTTCAACCGTGTCAATACGCTGTGTTTACATACTATGAAAACCTTCCCCCCTTCTCTTAGGATTGCCAGCCTAATGGCGATGCTGGCGGTTCAACAGGCATCCGGACAGCTGGTGCAGCTGGTGGAGGACATCAACACCAACGCCCCGCCCACGAGCAGCGATCCGGGAGGCCTGGCGCTTGCGGCCGGTCGTTTGTTCATCGCGGCGGATGATCCGGTGGCAGGATCCGAGCTATGGACGCTATCCGTGCCGTCCAGCTTTAACGCACCCGCGACGGCGGCCATGGACAGCAGCGGCAACCTTTATGTCGCGGAGACAGGCAATCATGTCATCCGTAAGATCACGTCGGCGGGCGCTGTGTCCATCATCGCCGGAACGCCCGGTGTCGCGGGCAGCACCAACGCCGCCGGCATGTCCGCCAGGTTTTCATCGCCCGAGGGCATCGTCGTGGATCTGAATGGCGTCATCTACGTCGCGGACACGGGCAACCACACGATCCGCAGGATCAACCAGGCGGGCATCGTCACCACCATCGCCGGTTCCGCCGGAGCGCAGGGAAACGCGGGAAACGCGGGCCCGAACGCACGTTTTCGCTCTCCCCGCGGCCTGGCCATCAAGAATGACGGGACGGAGCTTTATGTGGCCGACTCCGGCAACAACACGATCCGCAGGCTGACCATTACACTGACCCCCGCAACGCCGACAGCGGCGGAAATCGTGACGGTGAACGTGGGCCCAGTGGCAGGGGACACGGCGAGCAGCAGCGGCTCGCAGGATGGCGTCGGTCCAGCCGCCCGCTTCAACAACCCCCAGGGCCTCACCATCGATCCGTCAAACACCTTCCTGTATGTCGCCGACACGGGCAACCACACGCTCCGGAGAGTGACGCCGGGCGGAACTGTCACAACCCTGGCAGGCAGCGCTGGCAACGTGGGAAGCCAGAACGGCACGGGCTCCGCAGCACGCTTCAACGGCCTGCGCGGTGTCGTGACTGATTCAGCAGGAGCCAACATCTATGTTTCCGACACCGGGAACCAGGTGCTTCGCAAAGTGACCTCCGCAGGCGTCGTCACCACGCTTGCAGGTCAGGATGGAGTTTCCGGCAGCGCCAATGGCAGCGGCACCGCGGCAAGCTTCAATTCACCAGGCCGCCCTGCCTTCCGAAACAACGTGATTTATCTGCCGGACACGGGCAACCACACCCTGCGCGCCGTGACGACCGCAGGCGCCGTCACTCTTTTTGCCGGCCAGAACGGCGTCTCCGGAGCGAACGATGGCACCGCGCTGCCGGCCACCACGGGTTCAGGCCCCGAGCTGATCAAAGATCTGCTGCCCGGCTCAGGCAGTTCGACGCCGGAGAAAATGACGGCCTCAGGCAACCTCCTTTATTTCACCGCCGTGGATGGCACGGGCACGCGTGACCTGTGGGTCAGCGATGGAAGCGCCGCCAACACGAAGCGTGTGGGAAGCTCGACCGGCTATCCCAATCCGCCCTCGGGTCCGGACAAGCTCACGGACGTCAATGGCACGCTGTTTTTCCAGGGTTATGACCCGGTGAACGGGCTGGAGCTGTGGAAGGCCACGGCCAGTGGCAGCACGGTGAGTGCCAGCCTGGTCAAGGACATCAACGCGGACTCCGGCAGCAACTCCTCCATTGACCGTCTTTTCAATGCCGGTGGAAACCTGCTGTTCAGCGCCTATGACGGCTCGGATCCTGACAACAACGAAATGACGCCCGAAAACGGCATCGAGCTTTGGAAAAGTGACGGGACCCCTGCTGGCACGACCCTGCTGGCAGACCTCTTTCCCGGCTCCACCAGTTCCGATGTCGCCAACCTGACCTCGTTTGCGGGCTTCTATTACTTCAGCGCCAACGGGGCCGCCGTTCTTTCCGAGGGAGCCGAGCCCAGCCTTGTCGGCAGGGAGATTTTCAGGACCGACCTCAGCACCGTGGAGCTCGTCAAGGACATCGTGCCCGACGCAGGCGGTTCTGACCCAAGGAACTTCAGGCTTTCCGGATCCGACCCGGCCAGGGGCGGGCAGTTCTACTTCACGGCCACCACGCCTGAGAACGGCCGTGAGCTGTGGGTGATGAACGGCACGACCGGCCTCAAGAACGCCACCCTGGTGACGGACTTGTTCGCCGGCGTCGATGACGCCCAGATCAGCAACCTCACCCCCATCATCGACAGCGTGAGGAACATCGACCGGCCTTACCGGGTCATTTTCACCGCCAACAACAACACGGACATCGGTGTCGAGCTTTTCACCAGCGACGGCACGGTCACCGGCACACTGCTGCTTGCAGACCTGACCCCGGGGTCCGAGGGCTCGAACCTGGACAATTTCAGGCAGATCTCCCCGGGGCTCGTCGTGTTCACCAAGGCGGATGCGGAAGGGAAGCTGAGCCTGTACCGAACGGACGGCGTGACCGTGACTCAGGTCAAAGACTTCTCGGCGGACACCTCCAAACCCTTCGATTTCCGTTCCCCCGTGCTGGTCGGCACCCAGTTGTACTTCCTGCTTGGAGAAGACGAGCTTTGGCGGACCAACGGGCAGGCTACGGGAACGATCCGAGTTCACAAGTTCCGCACGGGCACGGGCAACTCCGATCCCAGCGACTTCACCCGCCTCAGCGACGGTCGCGTCATCTTCTCAGCCGTCACCAATGATGAAGGCCGGGAGGTCTGGGTGACGGACCTCAACGGCAACTCCACGCGCGTTGCCGACATTTACCCGGGCCCGACAGGGAGCGACCCCATGCATTTCACGCCGACAAACGACGGCCGGGTGTTTTTCACCGCGCAGTCCTCGGACGACAACCGGGAGCTCTACCTGAGTGACGGAGTCACGGCCAGCCTCGTCAAGGACATCAACCCGGTGGAAGGCTGCAATCCCGAACATCTCTTCTGGCACCAGGGCCTGCTGTACTTCTCCGCCCGCAGTTCCGGCAGCAATGACGAGCTCTGGATCTCCAACGGCACCAACAGCGGCACCATTCAGCTTCTCGAAATCAACGATGGCACCGCCCCCTCCTCGCCGGGGCCGTTCGCGGCGGTGAACAACACGGTTTATTTTGCGGCCAGCACCGCCTCCAATTCCCGTGAGCTCTGGAAAACGGACGGCACTGCGGGCAACACCAGCCTGGTCAAGGACATCAGCGTTGGCGCAAGCGGCTCAGACCCTGGTGAATTCGTCGTCATGCCCGTCTCAGGAGCGGGCGCACGCCTTTACTTTGCAGCCACAGGCAGCGGCATCGGCATCAACGCCGCCCAGGCGACGGGCCGTGAACTCTGGATGAGCGACGGCACTTCAAACGGAACCGTGGTGGTCAAGGATGTGGTCCCTGGCCCCAACCATTCCATGGATCCCGGCCTGCCTTCCTACCTGACTCTCGTTGGCGGCAACACCCTGTATTTCGTCGCGGATGATGAAAAAAGCGGCCGGGAGGTCTGGAAGAGCACGGGGGCCGGCAACGCAACACTGCTGAAGGACGTGCGCACGACCAGCGATGGCAATGGCGGCACTCTGGGCTCCGACCCGACCGACCTGCGGAATGCCAATGGCAAGCTGTTCTTCATCGCGGATGACGGGATCAACGGCAAGGAGCTCTGGGTCAGCAACGGATCTTCCGGCGGCACCACCCTCGTCAGCACCTCCGGACGGACCGGCCTCATCACGGGCACGGCAGATGCCGGCATCCAGAATCTGACCGTCGTCGGTGATGTCGTCTGCTTCACGGCCGATGACGGCGTCCATGGACGTGAAATCTGGGTTTCCGACGGCACCACGGCAGGCACCTTCATGCTCACCGATCTGGTGTCAGGAGATCGTTCATCCGAGCCGGGCAGCCTTACAGGCCTGGGCACGAGCCTGCTGTTCGCCGCGGCGGACACTCTGGTGGGCAACGAACCCCGAATCGCCGACCTGCCCGCCAAACTGATCGTTGAACACCCGGTGGACACCAGCCTCGTCAGCGGAGTTTCCACGGTGGACTTCGGCACCTCAGCCTTTGGAGGCACGGTCGTCAGCAGGACCATCCGGCTGAAAAACGTCGGCATCAACACCCTGAAAAACATCGCCGCAGCCATCGGCGGACTGCACGCGGCCGACTTCATCATCTCGACCAAGCCCGCCAAGGAAGCCTCGCGCAATGCCTTCACGGACATGGTGGTTCAATTCAAACCCAAGGAAGGCGGGCCTCGAAACGCGGTGCTCACGCTCTTCAGCAGCGACCTCGTCACGCCCCAGTTCACCGTCAACCTGAGCGGCACTGCCACCAAGGATCCCACCATCACCATCCAGCCCAAACCGCCAGGATCACCAGGATCCGGGGCGGTCTCGGTCATGGTCAAGGCGGGTTCTCCCGTCACCTTCACCTCGGCCGCCACCGGCACGCCGCCGCTGAGCCTGGTGTGGCGCAAGAACAATGGTCCCATCAGCGATGCCACTGCCAATCCCTTCTATCTCTGGAACGCCCAGGTAAAGGATGCGGGCGCCTACACCGTGCAATACCGCAATGGCACCAAACCGGCCGGAACCGCCCTCAGTGATGCCGCCCAGCTCGGCGTGGTGGAGGATTATTCCCCGGCCCGCCTCCTTGTCGCCAGGAACACCACCGCCGTGAAGATCACCGTCAACGCCGGCGGCAACGGCCTCAGCTATCTTTGGAAAAAAACCGGCGGCGCTCTTGGCACAAACGCCAGCGGCTCGACGACCAAGACCCTGAGCCTCGCCAACCTGCAGTCTGGCGACAGCGACACCTATTTCTGCGAAGTCACCGGCCCCGGCGGCATGGCGGTTGGCGGAACCACCGCGTTGAAAGTGTTTGGCGCAGCTCCCATCGTCAACCCCTCACAAAACATGCCCAATGGCGTCGTCGGCGCCTTTTATCAGTATCAAATCCTGATTGACCCTGCGGCCAACAACGCCGCGACCGCTTACGTCGCCAAAAACCTTCCCGCAGGTCTCAAGCTCGACACCAAGACGGGACTGATCAGCGGACGCCCGACCAAGGCCGGCGGTTACACCGTTTCCCTCGGGGCAACAAACGGCATCAAGCCGGACCCCGCGCTGAGAGATGCAACCTTCACCGTCGTGGACATGCCCACGGGCCTGAACGGCAACTACACCGGCCTGGTGGAACGTGAAGCCGCGATCAACGGCAGCGCCGGCGGAAGACTGGACCTCACGGTCACACCCAACGGCTCCTTCTCCGGCAGCCTGACCCTGGCTGGCGTGAAGCTGACGCTCAAAGGCAACCTGGAGTTTGACATCGACAACAGCGTCGACCCTCCCGTGGCCAAGGCTCCGTTCGGAGCCACGGTCGTCATAGCTCGCAAAGGCATCTCCCCACCCCTGACCCTGGCCTTTGAGATCAAGTCCGACAGCAGGGACCGGCTGCAGAACGCAACGGTCACCTCCGTCACCTCCGCAGGCCCGGTCACTGCCGACGTCGTGGGCTGGAAGGCGGGAACCATCATCAACCCCTACATGGGCCTCTACAATTTTGGCATCCGGCTGCCCTCCGGCAGTCCTCTGCTGTCGGACAAGGCCATCCCCCAGGGAACCGGCTACGGCTCGTTCACCGTCAGCAACAAGGGCGCGCTCACCCTCGCCGGACGCACCTCGGATGATGAAAAAATCACCTGCGCCACCTTCATCGGACCCGATGGAGAGGTGCTGCTGCACCAGACGCTCTACGCCACCGCGCGCAAGGGATCGATCCAGGGCCTGCTGAAAATCGCCAAGGGTGCCGACCTCGATTTCAGTGACAACACCCTGGATGAGGAAGCCAGCTTTGACTTTGACTGGACCCCCCCCCCCACCACCGCCCACGTCGGCACCGCCCCCCACACACCGACATAACGGGCCGGATTAGGGCGTGATGACACGCCAGCCCCCACCCCAACCGTGGATCTGGACGCCTTCGGAGGTTTCTATGCGGTTCCTTCCGTGCTTCTGCAGGTGGCCGCCCCCTCCGACAGCGCTGACAACGCAAGCCTGGCGTTCACCGAGGCCAATGTCCCCACCGCCCTGGTCGACGCACCTCAGATCGCCATCAACAGCAAGAGCTTCATCAAGCTGCTGACCATTCCCCCGGGTGCCACCAAGGTCAGCGGCGCCCTGAAGACAGGTGTCATCTCCGGCAGCTTTGTACTGGAGGACGATGATGTGACCACTGCCAAGGTGAACGCCAAGGAGGTCAAGCGCACGGTCAAGTTCCAGGGCCTCATCGTTCCCGAGGCTGGCAACCATGTCGGTGTTGGCTACTTCATGCTGCCCCAGATTCCCCTGCTGCCCACGGATCCGTCCGCCAAGCTGCAGTCCATCCTGTCCGGCAACGTGGACTTCGACAACGGCTGACGAGCCGGCTCAAAATCCGTCCGGAAAGGTGCTCACGCCCTGATCACCATCCAAGCCCTTGACCTGCCTTCCGGACGTCCTTGCAGGTGTTGGGTCGCGCTTTTCACAGCCCGTCCTCCCTGCAAACCGGAGGCGACACGACGGGGTCTGGCGGCCTGCTGATCCTGGGTTATCTGTTCCGGCTGTCATCCCCCGCCGCTTCATGCCGACTGAATCCCGTCACCTTCTGCTCTTCGACGGTGTCTGCCATCTCTGCGACCACACCGTTCAGTGGGTGCTCGCTCATGATCGACGGGGCCTGGTTCATTTCTGTCCCATTCAGTCGGAAACCGGCAGGCGGCTCTACCGCGAGCATGGACTCGACCCTGAAAAGCCAGGCTCCCTGCTGCTGCTCACCCCCGAAGGCGCCCTGGAAAAAAGCGAGGCGGCCCTGGAGCTCGCCGCCCTGATGGGCCCGCCCTTTTCCTGGCTTCGCCTGCTGAAAAACATCCCCCGCCCTCTGCGTGACGCCGTCTATGACCTCGTTTCGAGAAACCGCTACCGCGTCTTTGGCAGGACCCAGGCCTGCTGGCTGCCCCGCCCCGAATGGAGGGACCGGTTCCTGGAACAGGCCTGAATCATGCTTTTGGGCTGGCAGCCGGGACAAAGCCGTGCAACCCCCTGAACACTGCCATGGTCCTGAACATTGTTCGTTATCCCGAGCCCGTCCTTCGCGCCAAATGCCGTGACATCACCACGGTCACGTCGGAGGTGCGCAAGCTGTCCGAAGACATGATCGAAACGATGCACGCCGCCAACGGCGTGGGCCTCGCCGCCCCCCAGGTCGCCCAGGACGTGCAGCTCGCCGTCATCGACGTCTCCCACAATCCCGACTGCATCAGCTACCTGCGCATCAATGGCCAGGAGGCCGACATGGTGGCGCACATGCCCGTCATTTTCCTCAACCCCAAGATCGAACTGGGCAAGGACAAGGAAATCGGTGAAGAGGGCTGCCTCAGCTTCCCCCGGCTGCGCGGTGACATCCGCCGCAGTGTCTCCGTGAAGGTCAGCTTCCAGACCCTCGAGGGTGAAACGCAGGTCTGGGAGACCGATGGCCTTCTGGCCCGCGCCTTTCAGCATGAGATCGACCACCTCAACGGCGTGCTGTTCATCGACCGGATGTCCGCCACCGCCAAGGTCACCCTGAAACGCAGGCTGGCTCGGCTCATGGAAGAGTGGGCTGAAGACAACGACTGACCGCCATGGCCTGGGTCAACCCATCGCACCCGTTCCTGCCCGTCATCGACCGGGTGCATCAGGCGGCGGAAATCACCGCTTTTGGAAAAACCCGCAACGCAGCCTTTTACGAAGCCTGCCATCATTACGCCCAGTCCCTCTGGCAGGAGGGCCTGCCCGCCCGGAGCATCCTGGCCCTGAACCGGGCGTTGAGCTGCCCGCTGACACTGGATGAACCCGTGCTGAAGCAGCACCCGCTGCCCTACCAGGCACTGGCATGGATCCTGTTGAACCGGCCTGCTGGGCAGTTCATCGGCAATCCACGACGCCACTGGCAGCACCTCGCCACCCGCATGGTCGAGCCTGACAAGGAACTCCGAATCTGGCGGGCCTGGGCCTGCGGATACCTGGCCCGGGAAATCCTGCCCGAGCTGGAATATCCGCCCGACATCCGCCAGATGCGCGAAGAAAACCTCTGCGAGCCGCAGCGTGATGCCATTGCCGAAAAACTGGCCGCCCTTTCTCCTGCGGATGACCTGGACCAATGGCAGTCGGCTCTGTCCTGGACCGCCGGACAGCTCGGCAGGCCGGCAAGGGAGCCTGTGACGGCCTGCCGCATTCGCCGCATCGACGCCCGGGAGCTGCCCGTGGTGCAGAAGCTCGCCCAGCGCATCTGGCCGGCCGTCTATCCAGGCATCATCAGCCAAGGCCAGATCGACTACATGCTTGCAGTCTGGTATCATCCCTCCGCCATGGCGCGCGAGATGGAGCTTCGCGGCACGTGGTTTGCACTCATTGAAGCCGCAGGTCAGGGCCCTTCGGGATACCTGTCCTTTGAAAAGTATCCGGACACCGACATCTGCTTCATCAACAAGCTCTATCTTCTTCCGGAAATGCATGGCCAGGGCATCGGCGCGGCAGCCCTGGACTGGGCGGCGCAACGCGCCCGGGAGCTGGGCTGCCGAAGACTTCAGCTGCGGGTGAACAAGGCCAACTCACCCGCCATCCGCGCCTATCAAAGGGCGGGATTTCAGTTCATCGAAGATGTCTGCACGGACATCGGCAGCGGCTTCGTCATGGATGATTTCCGGATGGAAAAGCCCCTCTGACCCGGACATCAGCCCACCAGGTCCGAACGCGTGTAGGCGGCCACCACCGGGTAGCCCCTGCCTTCGATGTTTTCACGCCCGCCTTCCTGACGATCCACCAGGATGAGGGCAAAGGCCACCTTGCCGCCCTCTTCTTCAATGGCCTGAATGGCCTTCAGCGTCGATTCACCCGTGGTGATCACATCATCCACCACCACCACCGGCTGGCCGGGGGTGAAATTGCCCTCGATGCGCTTGCCACGGCCGTGGCCCTTGGGCTCCTTGCGCACCACAAAGGCCTGCACCGGCTTCTCATCGCCCGCGAGGCTGGAGGAAATCGCCACCGCCAGCGTGATGGGATCCGCCCCCATGGTCAGCCCGCCCAGAGAGCCCACGGCAAGGCCACGCGCCGCCTCCTCCTTGCGCAGCAGATCATGCAGCACACGTCCCACCAGCACGGCGCCACGCGCGTCCAGGGTCGTCACCCGGCAGTCCACATACAGGTCGCTTTCCTTGCCGGAGGCCAGGGTGAACCTGCCGGTCTTGACGGATTTGGTGCGGAGGATCTGGGCGAGTTCGGCGCGGTCGGATTCGAGGGACATGACGTCAGCGTTTAGCGGAAGCCGCGGAGGAAGCAAGAGGCCGTTCACCGCTCAAAAGTGCTCAACTTCAGTTAATGACTTGAGCACGGCCCGTTATCCAGGACAGTTCCCACCGGTCATCCCATGCCCTTTCGCACCGCCCTGCTCAATCTCGCCATCACCTTCATGCTGCTGCTGGTGGTGGTGCTGGCCGGCGTGATCATGCGTGAACGCCGCCCCGCTCCGCAGCCGGCGCTGAAGATTCCCGTGGCCGGCATCCCCGGCTACAGCAGGCCCGACGAGGGCGGCGTGCCGAGGCAGACCGTGGAGAAGTTTCAAATCCTGCCCTCTCCCACCCTGGTGGAGAGCCGCGCCAATGAGGCGGACACTCTGCGCATTCGTTATGGCAGCGAGGAGTATGTCTTTGTGCTCTATTATGTCGACGCCCTGGAGACAAGCATGGACCATCCCCAGAGAGTCGCGGAACAAGGCCGCTGGTTCCAGGTTTCCGAGAAGGATGTCGTCGACACCGGCAGGGACGCCGCCCTCTATGTCAGCCAGCTCCTGAAGGACAACCACTTCAACGTCCTCACACGCTGGGAACGCGTGCCCAACACCGTCCGCTACTACGCCGTGATCAAGGTGCAGCAGCCCCAGGGCCCCGTCTATCTCGCCGACCTTCTGGTTAGGCGCGGCTACGCCAGGGTCGGCAGCCTGATGACCGAGCTCCCGGACGACCACCGGGACCAGGCGGGTTATCTGGCCGAGCTGAAGACCCTGGATCAAAAGGCACGTCAGACAAAGTCCGGCATCTGGGCCAGGTCGTCGAACCTGGACGCTTCACCGGGCGCCGAGGACCGCAGGAAGTAAGCCGCCTAGTTTTGCGGAGTCGCCCCAGGCGTCAGCTTGCCTTCCTTCAGACGGTTCCTGAGCTTGCTCCAGAAATCCTCGTCATCGTCGGAAGGGCCGGCGGCAGGCAGCCTGGAACGATCCACGCCGGGCAGCGAGGGCACCTGAATGCCGGCGCCACCATCGCTCCGCGCATCCGCCAGGGCCCGGCCATACGGGGCAAACAGGCCGGTCGGAACCGGATATTTGGTGAAGCTGGTCTGCAGAACCCGATGCTTGTTGATGAAGTCCGTCGGGCTGTAGTAGTTGCTGTTGTCACGGGCAAACTGACTGCGATTCATGCCAATCCGCAGGTTCTTCCGCATCTCGAAGTGGAGATGGACGAAATACATGCCGTTGTTGCCGCCCATGCTGCCCACCAGCTGGCCCTTCTCGATCACCTGCCCCACCTTGACCACGCGCTGATGAAGATGCGCGTAAAGGCTGTCCACCATGTTGATCTTGCCCGTCTCGTCACGATACGGATGGCGCACAATCACGCAGTTTCCCCAGCCCACGCCGACATTTTCAGAAATGATCACCACCCCTCTGGCAGTGGAATAGATCGGCGCTCCAAGGTCGCTGTCGCCACCGCCTCGTCCGTTCCAGTCCTCGCCCAGATGCCCGTTCGGCCAGTAGCCGCGTGACTTGTAATAACCGTCCGCATTGGGTTTGCCGACAGGAAAGTCAAAACCATCCGCGAGCTGGCAGCGGATGAATTCCGCGCCCTGGGTGGAAGCGGCGATCATCAGGACCCCCAGCGCCAGCATCCACCACGGGCGCAGTTGCTTGGGCGGGGGTTGGAGCAATCCGCCGGGCATGGCAGGTCAGGCTAACTCTTGAAGGAGGAAATCCTCCGCAGGATGAACCGGCGAAGGACAGGAAAATCAGGGCTTTTTCGTCTCGGCCGCCGGGGTCGCCGGAGCAGCCGCAGGGGCTGGTGCCGGGGCCGCGGCAGGCTTGGCCTCACCAGGCTCCTTCATGGCCGGAACCGCAGGAGCAGGAGCGGGCTTGGGAGCCTCGGTCTTGGCAGCGCCGGCTTTGTCATCCGCCTTGGCCGGGGCCGGGGCGGGAGCCGCAGGAGCGGCGGCCGGCGCCTTTTTCTCATCCGTAGAAACCTTCTTGGCGGCGGCCGGAGCGGCAGGTGTTGCGGCCGCGGGAGCCGGAGTGGCAGGGGCGGCGGGAGCCGGAGGCGGTTCGTCAAAGACCTTGGTGCCCGCCTTGGCCACCTGCTTGCGCGTGGTCAGCACGGCCAGGGACAGGGTCAGCACAAACAGGGTCACAGCCAGGTAAACGGTCCCCTTCTGAAGCACGTTGGTCGTCTGCGCGCCCACGAGCTGGGTCATGGCGGAATCCCCAAAGGACGCACCCAGGCCCTCCTGGCGGGGGCGCTGCATGAGAACGATGAGGATGAGGAGGAGGCAGACGATGACTTCGACCACCGTGAGAATTCCAATCAGGATGTCCATAAGGGGGCGCGAATATGGGGGCGTGCCCCTGTTTGGCAAGCGGCTTCTCAGCCCTGTTTCCAGCCGCCATCCCGGCTTTTTCAGCCTTTATCCAGGCATTTTGTAGATTTGCGCCCGCCGAAACGTTCATGGCTCCCCTTTTTTACCCATGTCCTACCAAAAGAACGCCGAAGCCCAGGGAATCACCTTTGAAAAACAGACTCCCGGATACCTCAACCTCTGCATCCGCTCGGGCAACCAGCTCATCACCTCCGGCCATGTCAGCGACCTCAAGGGCAAGCTCGGCGCCGACCTGACGGTGGAAGACGGCTACAAGGCCGCCCGCAACTGCGCGGAAAAAGTCCTGCGTTCCGTCTGGAACACCCACGGCACCCTCGATGGCCTGCGCGTCATCAAGGTGCTCGGCTGTGTCAACTCGACCCTGGAATTCACCGACCAGCACCTGGTCATCAACGGCTGCTCCGACCTCCTGCATGCCATCTTTGGCAAGGAAGGCGACGGCTACCATGCCCGCAGCGCCCTCGGCTTCGCCCAGCTTCCCACCGGCGCCGCCGTGGAAGTTGAGGCCATCTTTGAAATCGTCGGCTGACCGCTCCTGGCACCCTTTATCACCCCTTTTCTCAAACCCCTGCCGCGTCATGCCGCAGGGGTTTGTTGTTTGCGGGGTGTCACGATGCCAGGACAGCTGCGGATGCGCGCAAGCAAAGCCATCTTGCTCCGCAAGATGAGCGAAAGGCTTGCACAGACACGCTCAGCTTTCGAACTTCGTAAACGCCCGCCTCGGCAAACCCCCAAGGCTCATCTCGGCGGAGCGAGATGGCTACCAGGCTTCGCCCAACTCACCGCCTTCATAGCTCAGGCAACAAGAGCACGATCATCCTACTTCTTCACCGGCACCACCGGCCCCGTGCCCTGCGGGCGGCTGGTGCGTGGCTTTTCAATCTTCATGGCCGTGGCGGGAAGTCTGGCAGGCTCAAAGACCGCCAGAGGAGCTGCGGGCAGGACCTTGAGCCGGAGATCCTTGATCTCGACACGGTTGGGGTTGCCTTTGTGGAGCTGGATGGCGAGCAGGCCCTCCAGGGCGCGCTTTTTCTCGTCGTGGTCGATGATCTCGGAAGTGGGCTGGCCGTTGATGAAGTGCCGCAGGCGGTTGCCCTGGGCGATGATGACATACTCGTTCCACTGGCTGACATCGACCTTCACAGGCGCGTGTTCGCCAAGCTGCCAGAGAGCGCCGTCGGGGTCGAGCATGACGTCCCGGCCGTTCAGGCCGAAGATGCCACGACCGCGCTCCTCATAGGTCATGCCGGTGTGCTCGATGGCAGGATGAATGTCACACTGATAACCGGTGATCACCCACGGGGCGACCTCCTTCAGCTCGCGGCTGCGGTACTGGATGCCGCTGTTGTTGTCGCCGATGACACGCACGGTGGCGCGCAGCTCAAAATCCTTCACCGTGCCGCCGCTCCAGATGAGGAAGCTGTTGTTCGCCATGGCCTCCGGCGCTGGATTCACGCCGATGACGACGCCATTCTCGACCTTCCACAAAGCCGGGTCACCGCTCCAGCCGGCGAGGTCTTTGCCATTGAAGAGCGCGGTGAATCCGTCCTGGGAAAAAGACGAATGCAGCAGGGTGAACGACGACAGGAGGAGAAGAAGCGGGCGCATGAGGATTCGGGATTACGGAGACGGCACGAGTTTCTCGCCGGATGCGGGCAGGGTCTTCGTCGGCTCGCCGGTGAGCAGGCCATGTTTCACCAGAAAGCGATCGGCGGCGATGAGCGTGACGGTCTGCCAGGGATCCTTGTTGAAGAAGCTGTGCGACTGGCCGGTGGCGATCTGCAGGTCGATCGTTTGGGTGCCCAGGGACTTCCACTTGGCGTAGGCGGTGTCCCAGCCTTTTTTCCAGGGATCCTGATCGCCAAAAAAGGCGATGGCAGGGGCCATGTCCGACTTCAGGTGACGCAGGATGTCGACCTCGGCATCCTGGTCGTCATCCGGAGAGAAGGCCGGATTGAACCACAGGTAGGCCACGACGCGGGTGTCGATGTCCTTCGAATCGGCAGGATCATTGAGCCCGGGGTTCAAGGTGGCAAGGGCGCTGATATGCCCGCCCGCGCTGCCGCCGCCGGTGATGATGCGCTGCGGGTCGATGCCGAACACGTCCGCATGCTGCTTGAACCAGCGGATGGCGCTTTTGGCGTCCGTGATGCAGACGCGTTTCCGGGTTTCACCCGCAGGCAGGCGGGCGGCATCGGCCTTGCTGAGCATCTGGTATTCCGCCGTGGCGCAGACCAGTCCGCGGCTGGCGAAGTAGGCGCAGGCAATCCGAAACTGGCTGAGGCTTCCGCCCGCCCAGGCGCCGCCATGGAAGAGAATCAGACCGGGCACCTTTGCTTTCGCCGGGTTGTGGTCGGGCGGGAAATAGACCTCCATCTGGCGAGGCTTGCCGGCGCTGTGCTTGTAAACATAGGGCTTGCCCGGAGGGGCGTCGGCACCCAGGCCGCCCTGGGATTTCTTGGAGGCCGGGCCCTGGCCGAGAGCCGAGGCAGCCAGAAGCAGGAGAAGGCTGAAAAGTCGCATGGAGAGGCTGTGAACGCCAAAAAAACGGCCATCTCGCCGAAACGAGATGGCCATGCTGAAATCAGGTCAAAGACCGCCGGGCAAGCCGCTACTCGACTCGACGGGCGCGTGGTTCGCGGGCGGCGGTGTCCTTGCCACCGGCACAGGTGACGAACGGACCATCGGCCAGGGGCGCCGGGCGGGTGAAGCCGACTTCGGGAAGGTCGCTGGGCTTGCCGGCGAGGGGGAAGTCCTTGCGCAGGGGGAAGTAGGGGTAGCCTTCCCACATGAGGATGCGCTTGAGGTTCGGATGGCCCGAAAAGCTCACTCCCATCATGTCCCAGGCCTCACGCTCATGCCAGTCGGCGGTGGGCCAGACGTCGATCACGCTCGGAACAGCCTCGCCGTCGGGGATCTTCGCACGGACGCGGAGGTGGTGGTGATGGCCTGTGCCGTAAAGTTCGTACACCACCTCGAAGCGGGGTTCCTCGCCCATGTTGTCCAGGGTGGAGAGGTCGACCAGGTAGTCGAAGGCCAGTTCGTCACGACAGTATTTGAGCAGAGCCTTGGCGGAACTGAGCGTCACATGCAGCGTCTGCTCGCCGCGAAACTCGGTCGTTCCGAGAACGGCTTCGCCAAACTTTTCCTTCAGGGCCGTGGCCATCTGGGCAGGGTTCATGATCGGAGCTTCGGGGAGGGTTGGGGAATCAGGCGGCGATTTCTTCCAGCAGCTCCTTCTTCTGGTCTTCAAGGGCGTGCTCGGTCTCGATCTTCTTCTGCAGGCGCATCAGGCCTTCGAGAAGGGCCTCAGGGCGGGGCGGGCAGCCGGAGATGTAGACGTCCACCGGGATGAGATTGTCGATCCCCTGAAGCACGGCGTAGCTGCGATACATGCCGCCGCTGGAAGCGCAGGCACCCATCGCGATGCACCACTTCGGCTCCGGCATCTGGTCCCAGATGCGCTTCACGGCCAGGGCCATCTTGTAAGTCACGGTGCCGGCGACGATCATCACGTCCGCCTGGCGGGGCGAGAAGCGCATGACTTCCATGCCGAAACGGCTGAGGTCGTAGCGACTGCAGGCGGCGGCCATCATTTCAATGGCGCAGCAGGCCAGGCCCATCGGCATCGGCCAGAGGGAGTTTTTCCGCATCCAGTTCACGGCGGCGTCGAGCTTCGTGAAGACGACGTTTCCCTCGATCTTCGAATCGTAGGCGGCGTGGGTTTCAGCGGGTGCGACCATGGTCTTGGGGGGGTGAAAAACTCGCCAGAAATACGCTCCGGCCACCCCCCGGGCAACCCCTTTGTGAAAGTTTTCACAAGCGCTTGGACAGGGATTTAGACAGACCCGGCCCGTGAAAGATTGGCAGGCTGTGGCATGGTTTAACTGCATCCGCGTCCCACAACCGTCGTGACCTCCATCATCGCCTTTTTCGTCATCGCCCTCGTCTCGCTCATTGCCGTGAGGGTGGGGTCCACGGCGCTGATGATGACGGGCCTGAGCTGGGACACGGCCAGTTTCCAGGCCTATTCCGCCTTCTTCGGGGTCGGTTTCACCACCCGGGAGGCCGAGATGGTGGTGAACCACCCCGTCCGGCGGCGGATCATCCGGGACCTGATTCTGGCGGGCAATGTCGGGCTGACCTCCGCGCTGGCCACCCTGGTGGTCACCCTCATGCAGACCGCCACCACCTCCCACCTCCTCATGCTGGTGGCCCTGGCTTCTGCCGGCGTGGCGGGCCTGCTCATGCTCTCACGGGTCGGCTGGCTGCAGAAGCTGCTGGATCATCTCATCCAAAAGGCCCTGGAGCATTCCGGCATGGTCAGGGCGCTGGATTACGAGCTGCTGCTGCGCATCCAGCATGGCTATGCGGTTTCCGAGATCGAAGTCCTGCCTGACACCTACCTGGCAGGGCGCACCCTGCGGGACTCGCGCCCCTGGGACCGGGGTGTTGTGATCCTCTCCATCACCCGCAACGGAGAAACCATCCCCGGCCTGCCAGGCCCCTCGGACTTGATCCATGCCAATGACATCCTCACGGCCTACGGAAAAGAAGACTCCCTCATGGCCATGGTGGAGCCGCTGAAAAACAACCCCGTGCCCGGTCCGGCGGAGTAGCCGGGAAAAGTCGGGCGGCTGGCGGCGTACTTTGTTTCCACCCTCATGAAGAACCGCCGCTCCTTTCTCACCACCGCCCTGCAAACCAGCGCCCTCGCCCTTGGCGGAAGCCACCTGACAAGCTTTGCCGAAGCCCCGAAGCGCCAGATCCGCAAGGCCATCATGGGCGGCACGCTCGGCATCAAGGGCACCCTGGTGGAGAAGTACAACGCGGCCCGCGCCGCCGGTTATGAAGGCGTGGAACCCGCCGGTGGCCTGAACCAGCAGGAAGTCATCGACGCCCTCGGCGCCTCCGGCCTGCAGGCGGCCAGCGTCTGCTGCCACACCCATTGGAAGCAGACCCTGACGCACAACGACGAGAAGGTGCGCGAAGAAGGACTCCAGGGCGTGCTGCAGACCCTGCGCGACGCCAAGGCCTACGGGGCGGACTCCATCCT
>CAZXPU010000001.1:0-1554 GCA_964642905.1 uncultured Prosthecobacter sp. | reverse complement strand
GCCCGGCGTCTGCAACGAGGAGGTGCCCTACCACCTGGCCTGGGAGCGCTCCATCGCCCAGATCAAGAAGGCGGTGCCGCTCGCGAAGGAGCTCGGCGTCAAGATCAGCATCGAGAACGTCTGGAACAACTTCATCCTCAGCCCGCTCGAGGCCGTGCGCTACCTGGATGAAGTGGGCGATCCCATCGTCGGCTGGCACTTCGACATCGGCAACGTCCTGCGCTACGGCTGGCCCGAGCAGTGGATCCCCGTTCTCGGCAAGCGCATCAACCGCATCCACGTGAAGGAGTTCAGCATCAAGAAGATGAAGGAGGAGGGCATGTACAAGGGCTTCGACTGCGACCTGACCGAGGGCGACAACAACTGGACCGCCATCATGAAGGCCCTGGACGGCATCGGCTACTCCGGCTGGGCCATCAGCGAGCAGCGCGGCGGCATCAACCCGAACGGGCTCAAGATGCTCACCGAGCGCATGGACCGCATCTTCGCGATGTGATCCGGCCGCCCACCTAGCCTACTTTGCAGGAATTTCGTTGAGCGTGTAATAACCGACGGCGTGCAGCAGCGGCAGCCCTTCTGCGCTGCGCAGGCCGTCGAGATGCAGCTCATGCACGTGCCCCTGCGTCAGCGGCGCGATCCTGAGCCGCACCGACCTGCCGTCGGAGCCGACCTCCGCCCGGGTGATCTTCGGCAGCACCTCGTCCACCTCATCGCCGCCATACTGCTCACGGTAGGCGTAGGTGAAGGCGCGCATCGAATAGCTTTTCACATCACCGGCGGCGGCGGGGCTGACCGGCTGGGTGAAGGTCAGCTCAAAACCGTCCGGGCGCGCCCGCATCTCGTGAACCTCAAACGGCACCCGGCCGGTCCACTCGCATTTTTCAAAGCAGAAGGGCCTGCCGCCACGCGCACCCCAGCCGCGGTCGCTGCCGCCGACAAACACGCGCCCCTCCTCGTCCATGCGTCCGCCGATCAAGCCGGAGGCGAAGCCGCTGCGGAACGGAAAGACCACGCCCTGCCGGATGCCGTTGACGGTTTCCAGGAACACGCGGCTGAGGTTGCTGTGGCTCTGGTCGGCCACAAAAAGTTGTCGCGCGAACGGGCCGAACTTGCCGGCGCTCAGGTCACAGAGAATCGCGGTGGCCGAGTTGCCGATCTTGCCATGCACGAGATAGACGGCGGGCGGCACGAGCTCCTTGATGCGCTTGCGCTCCATCACCATGCGATCAGGATCGCCGCCGGGCCGGTTTTCATTGCGCTTTCTCTCGCCCTGGAAGGCCTCGGGAACGGGGTCCAGCGGACGCGGACCCATGTTTGGCGCCAGGTCGTACCAGACATTGCCGCCGGGATGGCCCTGGAAGCTGCCGGGCACCAGATGTTGAAGCGTGCAAGAGCCATGCCACGGCCCCTGGTTGTCGCAGTAGTAAACTTCGCCCTCGGCATCGAATCCCACGCCACCCGGGCTGCGGATGCCGGAGCAGGTCGGCACCATCGTGCCATCCGGCTTGATCCTCAACGCCCAGCCACGAAACGGCACCTGACTGGAAAAGGAGC